>DASUBV010000214.1:0-2269 GCA_035763085.1 Streptosporangiaceae bacterium
CTGCGGTGGCTGCGCCCGGCCGAGCGCATCCGGGTCCAGGTCCGCATGGCCGCCGACAAGCAGCTGCCGGCGGAGGAAGCTACCAGCCGGGTCCGGACCGACGCCGCCGCCAGGCGGCTGTACCACCTCCGCGCGCTGCTCCGCACCGGCGAGCAAGCAGGCCACCCTGGCATGTTCACCGCGCGCCGCATCCGGCGGGCCGAGCGCCGCGCCTGCGGCGCCCTGATCCGCGCCGGGTTCACCGAGCCGCTGATCGCCCTCGCAGTGCTCCGCCAGGTCCAGGTGATGACCCAGACGGCAACCCTCGCCCGGCTGGACTACGCCACCGCCGACGCTGCCCGCGCGGCCATCGCCAGCCTCATCTCCTCTGCCTCCGCCGCGGCACCGGCACCCGATCCCGGGCATCCGGCCGCGCCGCACGCGACCGCGACTGAGATCGCCGCGGACGACCGCGCGCCTTCAGCCGGCCGCAGCGGACCCAGGCCCGACGGAGGCCTGCCGGACCGCACCGCCACGGCCGTCGGGGCAGCAGCGGCAGCGGGCCAGCAGGACGACGACCCGGACCCCGGTGACCGTGACGCCGAGCTCATCGCAGCCGCCCGGCGCATCGTCGCCGGCACCAGCCACGCCGGCACACGCCTGAGCCAGATCGCGCTGGCCGAGAAGCTGCGCAGCGAAGGTCACAAAGTTGCCAATAACCGGCTCCGCTGGCTGGCCGCCGTCAGCGGCCTGGAAGCAGGCCAGAACGGCGAGCCGGGCACGCGAGCTAACGGCGGCCGCTGATGGCCCGCACCAGCACGCCAGCACCCGCAGCCCGGCCCGGGCAAGACGAGGACCGCGAACAGCGGATCGCCGCACTGCGCACCCGCCTGCACGAAACAGCCGGGCAGATCCGCTCCGCGCAAGACTGGACCAGGTACCTGCAGGCAGCCGCCCGCCTGCAGGGCGAGACCTGGGCAAACATCCTGCTGATCTCATCCCGGATACCGGACGCGACCCTGGTCAGGGGATACGAGGCGTGGCGGGCAGCCGGACGCCAGGTCAATCGCGATGAAAAAGGCATCGAGATCTTCTCCGGCACGCGCCAGCGACGGGAACCAGACAGTCGTGGCGCTGTGGAGGCCGGCCAGGACCATAGCTGGCGTGACGCCCGGCGGGTCGCCTACGTCTGGGACCTGTCCCAGACCACCGGTCAGCCCGTTCCGCTCCCATCCGCCTTTTCCGCGCCAGAAGAGGAGACGCCACCCGGCCTGTGGGACTGCTTGTGCTGGCTGGCCCGCAGGGAGGGCTTCGCGGTCGAACGCCAGGACGGCAGCCCCGATGATGGCACCACATTCTGGGCCGCCCGGCGCATCCGCATCCTGCCCGGCCTGCCTAGCGGACAGGCTACCTGGGCGCTGGCCCACCAGCTCGGCCACGTCCTGCTGCACAACACGACCGGTTACCCGCCCGGCACGACGACCTCCAGTTGCCACGGCATCCGCAAAGCCCAAGCCGACTCAGTAGCGTTCATCATCTGCGCCCGGTACGGCGCCCAGGTCGAGCACGCCTTTTCCAGCCCACAGACATGGGCGGGCAGCGATCCGCGCGCCCAGCCCGCCGCCGCCATCCTGACCGCCGGAGAGCTAATCACCACGGCCGCGGCGAAAATCAGCCGCCTGCTGGACCACCACCTAGCCGGAAACCGCCCGGCCGCACGGTCGGCAGCCCAAGCAGCAACGACAGCGCGCCATGACGAACGCCAGCCGCAACCCCCTGCATCCCAGGCCACCGAGCCGCCATCACCTCCGGAACCCGACCCGCGGATTACCGCCGTCCTGGACGACGCCATGCAGTTCTACGACGGCCAGCTCGCCCGGAGCTGGGTACCTGCCTACCTCGCCGGGCGCGCCATCAGCGACGCCACGTTGCACCAGTGGCACATCGGATACGCCCCCGGCGGCTGGGACGCGCTCACCGGCCACCTCCGCGCCCGCGGCCACGACGACGACGCGATCCAGGCCGCCGGGCTCGCCCGCATCTCCTCCCGCGGCACGCTCATCGACCACTTCCGGGACCGGTCCAGCCGTAGACGAGGCTCACCCGCAGCACCAGGGCGGACCGGCCGGCCAGCAGCATGCTCTCGGCACGCGCCTTCACCCGGCCGTAGCCATTCGCCGGCTCAGCCGGGTCATGGGGGCGGTACCTGCCGCGCCTGCCGGAAAACACATTGTCGGTGGACACCAGGACAACCGGAGCGCCGGAGCGGGCCACGATCGCGGCAACTCCA
>DASUBV010000215.1:0-9739 GCA_035763085.1 Streptosporangiaceae bacterium
TCCTCCGGATCTTCGCTGCCTCGTGCTCATCGACGTCAGGCGTGCCGTTGATCGAGAACGGCGGGCAGCAATCCGGGCCACCCGGACAGAACGCCCGGGCATAGGCGTGAGCTCGCGCATTGGTGCGCAGAACCCGCCATCTCTAATTCCCTGATCGCCGCTGCCGCGTGCTTCCCTGGCATGTAGGGACGATACTACATGTGTAGGGCTAGGCCAACAACGACGGGGCAGCCGCTGGCAGGGACCTGCCAGGCGCTCTGGCGACCAGACTGACTGTCACGGGACGCTCCTTCCGGCGTGGTGGGCGGCACGATACGTCTTCAGCGGGCCGGGTGCTCAGCCACCTGCGGACGCCCCTTGTCCCCGGCAGGACTCGCGAGTCCGGCATGGCTAGCAACTTTCTGCGCGGGAAACTCCGGACGCGGGCCAGGCCAGCCACGGGCCGGCTCACGCGGCGCGGCCGGGCGTCTGGTCCGGGGGGACAGCCGCGCAGTTGCCGCGCCTGGCCGGGCCAGCCTGGCCCGGGGGGAGCCGCGCAGTCGCGGCGCCCGGAGCGTGACAATGAGTCGGGGCGGCCAGCCGGGCAGATTGCCCGGGCCTGGATCGCCCTTGACTAGGAGGCAGGCATGCTCGTCGCTTTCTCGGTGACGCCGCTCGGCGTGGGCGAAGGCGTGGCGGAGTACGTCGCCGATGCCGTCCGGGTGGTGCGCCAGAGCGGGCTGCCCAACCAGACCGACGCCATGTTCACGACGATCGAGGGCGACTGGGACGAGGTCATGGGCGTGGTCAGGCGCGCCGTGGACGCGGTGGCGGCCCGCGCTCCGCGGGTGAGCGTGACGCTCAAGGCAGACATCCGGCCGGGCGTGACGGGCGCGCTCGAGGCCAAGGTGGAGGCTGTCGAGCGGCAGCTGGGCAGCTGACCGCCGGCCCGAGGACCGGCGGGCCAGCCCGAGCGCCAGCCGGCGAGCACCCGCCAGCAGGCCGCACGGTCAGGCGGCGACCGGGCAGTCAGGAGCGCTGCGCCAGGTCATCGGCGGACGGGATGGCATCGATGAGCGCGGTGAGGCCGGCCTCGTCGAGCAGGTCGGCCGGGCGGACCGTCTGGTCGTAGCGGACGTAGTAGAACGCGGCCCGCACGTCACTCACGTCGGCCCCGGCCAGTTCGGCCCAGGCCAGCCGGTAGGCCGCGAGCTGGACCGCGACGGCGTGCCGCTCAGCCTCGCTGCCGGGCGGCCGGCCGGTCTTCCAGTCCACCACGTCATACCGGCCGTCGGCAGCGTCGGCGAACACGGCGTCGATGCGGCCGCGCACCAGCCGGTCGGCCACCAGCGTCTCGAACGGAAGCTCGACCTCCGCAGGCTGCCGCTCGGCCCACTCACTGGCCGCGAACCTGGCCTTCAGCTCGGCCAGCTCGGCATCGGGCTCGGCGGCACCGGGGTCGTCGGCGGCGCCGGGCAGCTCATCGGCGTCGATGAGCTGCGGCTGGCCGAAGCGCTCCTCCAGCCAGCGGTGGAACTCGGTGCCACGCAGCGCGTGCGGGGCAGGCGGGCGCGGCATCGGGCGGCGCACCTGCTGGGCGAGCTCGCCCGGGTCCCTGGCCACCGCCACCAGCGCGGAGACCGGGAGCTGACGGGGCAGCGCGACGTGGGCGTGCCCGCCGGACCGGCGCCGGGCACGCTCGGCCAGCAGCAGCTCAGCCTCACTGGCCCACGAGTCGATCAGCTCCTGATATCCGTCCGGGTCTGTCCCGTCCGGGTCTGTCCCGTCCTGGCCTGCCCCGTCCTGGCCTGCCCCGTCCAGATCTGCCCTGTCCGCCCCTGCCGGGACAGCCGCCCCAGCCGCTCGGGCGGGCGAGCGGCGGGACTGGCTCTCCAGGTCAGCCATGGCCTCGCTGACCAGCGCCGCCGCTGCGCGGACGGCGGTGGCGCGCGCGTCGGCGGCGAGCTCAGCGGGCCAGATGGCGGTGGGCGGCTCGGCGAGCGCCGGGTTCTCAGCGTCCTCGTCCGGCTCGGGCTCCCAGACTGCCACGGTGCCGTCACCGGCTTCGCAGGTCAGCCGCACCTCGGTCAGGAACTGCGAGGGGCCGAGCCGGGACGCGCCCTCGCCCCACCAGTAGCCCGAGCAGGCCAGCCAGAACGCCGCCCGGGTGGCGGCCACGTAGGCCAGGCGGCGTTCCTCGCCGAGCTCCCTGGCTGAGCAGGCGTCGGTGAAGTCGGCGAGCTGGCTGTTCTCCAGGCCGGCCAGGACCGGCAGGTCGGCCGCGTCGCCGCGCAGCGCGAACGGCAGCAGCCGCGGGTTCTCCGTCCACCGGGTAGTGACCCGCGGCGAGGCCGGGAAGACATGGGACTTCTTCCCGTCGGCCAGCCCGGGGACGAACACGGCAGGCCACTGCAGGCCCTTGGCGGCGTGCACGGTGGCCAGCTTCACCGAGTCGGTCTCGCCCACCCGGCCGCCCTCCAGGCCGAATTCCTCCGACTCGGCGGCGGTCAGGTAGGCCAGGAACGCGCCGAGCGTGGGCTCCTCCCGGTCGCCGGCGAATGCTGCCGCGGCGTCGGTGAAGGCGTCCAGGTCGGCGCGCGCGCTGGCCGGGTCGGCACCAGGGCGGGCGGCCACCTCGATGTCCAGGCCGAGGATGCGCTCGACCTCGCCGACCAGGTCGGGCAGCGGCCGGGCCACGTGCGTGCGCAGTAGCCGCAGCTCACTGGCCAGGGCACTGAGCCGGGCGTAGCCGGCCGCCGAGTAGGCCTGCGGGCCGTCCAGGTCATCCAGGGCCTCGACGAGGCTGCCGGTATCGCGGGTCAGGTCCGTCACCGCCTGCGTCATCAGCTGTCCCGCGCGCTGGCCCGGCCCGCCGCCAGCCGGCTGGTCCTGGGGCTGGTCCTGGCCGGGACCGGCGCCAGCCGCGGCAGTTCCGGCTCCGCCGGCCTGCATGGTCCCCGCTGCCCCCGTCCCCGCTGCCCCCGGTCCCGCGGGCCCGGTCCCGGCACCCCCGGTCCCGCTGCCCCCGCCCGGCCGGCCATCCGGCACGGCCGGCATGCTGGCCAGCGCGCGGGCCCGGCGGCCCAGCGCCACCAGGTCGGCCGGGCCGATCCGCCACCGCGGCGAGGTCAGCAGCCGGGCCAGCGCGTCCGACGCGGTGGGGTCATGCAGCACCCGCAGCGTGGCGACGATGTCCGCCACCTCGGGCACCGTCAGCAGGCCGCCCAGCCCGACTACCTCCACCGGGATGCCACGCGCCTCCAGGGCCGCGCGCAGCGCCGGGAACTGAGACCGCTTGCGGCACAGCACGGCGATGTCCGACGGCCGCACGGCATCCTGGCGGCCGTCCGGCCACGGGTTCCCGTCCGGTGCGATGCCCGGCTCGCCGCCGAGCAGCCCGGCAGCCTGCCCGGCCACCCAGGCCGCCTCGGCCGCCGTCGACTCCAGCAGCGCGCAGACCACCTGGCCGCGCTCGGCCCGGCCGGGCGGCGCGGCCAGCAGCGGGACCTCCGGCGCGGCCGCGCGCAGCTCGGCCTGGATCGCCCCGGCCGCGGCCAGGACCGCGCCGGTGTTGCGGAAGCTGGTCGACAGCATCAGCACCGGCGCAGGCCGGCCGCGCCCCGCCGGGAAGTCGGACCGGAACCGGCGCAGGTTGCCCGCGCTGGCCCCGCGCCAGCCATAGATCGACTGGCACGGATCACCGACCGCGGTGACCGGATGGCCGCCGCCGAACAGCGAGCGCAGCAGCACCAGCTGCGCATGGCTGGTGTCCTGGTACTCATCCAGCAGCACGACCGGGTACCGGCCGCGCTCCCCCGCGCCGACCTCCGGGTGCCGGCTGGCGATCCTGGCGGCGATCGCCATCTGGTCGCCGTAGTCGATGACCTCACGGGCGGCCTTGGCCGCGTGATAGGCGGCCACCAGCGGCAGCATCTGCTCGCGGGTCCGCTGGCAGCGGATCACCTTGCGGGCCAGCGCGGATACCTTGCCCGCCAGCCCGGCCGCCTGCCCGTCGAGCCACCGCCCGGCCCCGAGCACGTCGCCGGCGTCGCGCAGGTGCTCGGCCAGCTCGCCGGCCAGGTCGATCACGGCGGCGGTCACGGTGGCCGGCGACCAGCTGATCGCGTCCATCGGCCCGTCGTAGGCGGCGACCACGCTGGCGGCGATCTGCCAGGAGACTGCCGGGGTGATCAGCCGCAGCGACGGCTCCAGGCCGTCCCGGAGGGCGTGATCGGTAACGAGCCGCCCGGCGTAGGCGTGGTAGGTCGACACGGTCGGCTCGCCGGGCAGCTCCTCCGCGCCGGTCCCGGCCAGCCCGGCACGCTGCAGCCGGTCCAGCCGGGCGCGCACCCGCTCCCCCAGCTCGGCGGCGGCCTTCCTGGTGAAGGTCAGGCCGAGCACCCGCTCGGGCCGGACCAGCTGGTTGGCCACCAGCCACACCAGCCGGGCCGCCATCGTCTCGCTCTTGCCCGAGCCGGCGCCGGCGATCACGGCCATCGGGCCCGGCGGGGCACCGATCACCGCCGCCTGCTCCGCGGTCGGCTCGGTCCCGCCGAGCAGCCTGGCCAGCTGCACCGGGCTGTACCGGGGCCGCGGACGGCCGCCCGGCGCCGGGCCAGGCGGGCCGCTCCCCGCCTGCGTCACCTGTCTCATGGCGTCACCCCGCTCACGGGGTCACCTGCGCGCCGCGCTCGTGGACCGGGCAGCACGCGGCCACCGGGCAGACCCGGCAGCCGGGATTGACCGTGGCCCGGAACACCGGGCTGGCCATCCCGGCCGCGACCGTCTCGACCAGCTCGCCGGCCCAGCCGGGCTCCGGGTCCCCGGTCAGGCCGCGCTGACGCTGCACGCGGACGCTGGCCGCCAGCGCGGCCTTGCCGACCTGGACCAGCTCCGCGCCGCCCGGCTCGGTCAGGCCCAGCTGCTCGAACGCGCCCAGCACGACGGCCAGCTGATAGACGCCGAGCTGCGGATTGCGGTCCAGGTCGGCGTCGGGCGGCCGGGAGCTGCCGGTCTTCAGGTCGACGACGATCGCGTTCCCGTCGCCGTCTCGCTCCAGCCGGTCCACCTGCCCGGTGATCGTCACGTTCCCCGATCGCACCGACAGCTCCTGCTCGACCGCGATCAGCTCGCGCGGGTTGCCGCGATGCCAGGCCAGGAACCTGGCCACCATCTGCTCGGCGACCTCGCGCTGCTTGGCGCTGTACCAGGCGCTGCCGAAGTCCAGGTGCTGCCACATCTCGTCGACGCGCTTGACGATGTCCCCGTCGCCAGCCCCCGCCGCGGCCAGCGCCGCAGCCGCGTGGATCACGATCCCGAAGTCCCTCGCCACCGCGGGCGACCCGACCCCGACGGCCGCCTCCAGCAGCCACCGCAGCCCGCACTTGGTGAAGGTCTCGACCCGCGACGGGGACAGCCGGACCGCACCGGGAATGGCCGGCCCGGTGCTGCTCAGCTCCGTCAGCGCGTACCACTGCCGGGGCGCGGCGCCCGGCACGCCGGCCGCGGCCAGCCGGGCCAGCTGGGCTGCAGCGGCCCGGCGCACCCGGTCCGGCAGCGCCCCGTCAGCCGCCGCCCGGCGCAGGCTCGCGGTCAGCACGGGCAGCGACAGCCACTGCCGTCCGGTGGCGGCCACCTGCTCGATCTCGATCTCCTCGCCGGCCAGCTCGGCCAGGAACCGCGATGGCCGCTCTTCGCTCTCGGCGCCGCCGACGGCGGTGACGACCAGCGCCTGCCGGGCCCGGGTCACCGCGACGTAGAACAGCCGCCGTTCCTCGTCTAGCAGCTTGGAGGTCAGCGCCGCCGCGGCGGCGTCGGTGCCCTGGGGCTCCTGCCGGCCCGCCGCCACCTCCACCAGGTCGTCCATGCCGAGCAGCGAGCCGCGCAGCCGGACGTCGGGCCAGGTTCCCTCCTGCACGCCGGCCACCACGACCAGGTCCCACTCCAGGCCCTTGGACCGGTGCGCGGTCAGCACGGCCACCGCGTCGCCGCGCGGCGCGTGCTCGGCCAGCGTGTCACCGGCGATCTCCTGACCGGACAGGCTGTCCAGGAACAGCCGGGCCGAGCCGTGCGGCAGCCGGGCGCTGAACCGGGCGGCGGCGTCGAACAGCGCCACGACCGCGTCCAGGTCGGCGTCGGCCGCGGCCCCGCGCAGCCCGCCGGCAGCGCTGGCCTCCTGCCACACCGCGGCCAGCCCGCTGGCGTCCCAGACGGCCCACAGCACGTCATGCGGGGTGCCCTCGCGCGCGGTGTCGCGGGCCAGCGCGAGCAGCGCGGCTACCCGCCGGGCAGCGGCCAGCGCCGGGACGACCGGACTGGCCGGCCGGCCGCCGGGCCCCGCTCCGCCGCCAGGCCTTGTCCCGCCGCCAGGCCTCGTCCCGCCGCCGGAGCCTGCGGCACCGCCGGTGCCTGTCCCGCCGCCGGGCCCCGTTCCGCTGCCGGGCAGGGCGCCGAGGCTGGCCAGCACCTCGGGGCCCGCCGGCGCGCCGGGCCGGGCCAGCGCATCCTCGCCGGAGGGCCAGCCCGCCAGGGTCAGCTCACGCGGATCGCGCAGCGCGCTGGCCAGCGGCTCGTCGGCAGGCAGCTGCCCGGACACCTGCGCGGCCGCCCGCAGTATCCGGCGCAGCCGCCGCAGCCCGAGCGCATCCGTGCCGCCCAGCGGGCCGGTCAGCAGCTCCGCGGCGGCCTCCTCGGTCAGCGCGCCGGGCCGCAGCGCGCAGGCGAGCAGCGTCAGCAGCGGCCGGGTGCCCGGCTCGGCGGTCAGCGGCAGCTCATCCCCGGCGACAGCGGCCGGGACCCCGGCGGAGGCCAGCGCGCGCTGCAGTACCGGTACCTGACGGGCAGCCGACCGGACCAGGACCGCCATCGAGGACCAGGGCACCCCGTCGATCAGGTGCGCGCGGCGCAGCGTGTCGGCGATCAGCGCGGCCTCCTGGCTGGCGCTGGCCGCCGTCACGATCCGCACCTCGCCGGGCCGGGCACCGGGCACGGGCAGCAGGTCCCGGTGACCCCCGGCCGCGGCGCCCGCTCCGCCCGCGGCGCCCGCTCCGGCCAGTGCGGCCGGCATCCGGGCCGTGACCCGCCGGGAGGCGGCCAGCAGGACCGGGCCGCTGCGCCGGCAGGTGCGCAGCGCTACCACCTGCGCCGGGCTGCCGTCCGGTGCGCGGAACCGATCCGGGAACTGCCGGATGCCCTCGACGTCCGCGCCGCGGAAGGCATAGATGGACTGGTCCGGGTCACCGACCGCGATCAGCTCGCGCCCGTCGCCGGCCAGCTGGCGCAGCATCTCCTCCTGCGCGGGGTCGGTGTCCTGGTACTCATCGACCAGGATCGCGTCGTAGGCCTCGCGCTCCCTGGCCCGCACGGCCTTGCGGCGCAGCAGGCCGCCCGCGATCCGGACGATCTCGGAGTAGTCATAAGCCGGGACCGGGGCCAGGTCGAACCGGGCGGCGTAGGCGTCCAGGAACCGGCCCGCCGACACCCAGTCGTCACGGCCGAGCCGGCGCCCGAGGCCGGCCAGCGCCCGGCCGTCCAGGCCGCGCTCGGCCGCCCGCAGCAGGAAGTCGCGCAGCTCAGCCGCGAAGCCGCGGGTGGCCAGCGCCGGGCGCAGCCGTTCCGGCCAGTCCCGGCCGCCATCGTCGGCCTCGCCGCGCAGCAGCCGGCGTACCTCCAGCAGCTGCTCGGGACCCGACAGCAGCATCGGCGGCTCGTCGCCGGCCAGCACGAACTCCCGGCGCACCAGGGCGTAGGCGTAACTGTGGAAAGTCAGGGCCAGCGGGCGCCGCGTCGTCCGGCCCAGCCGCAGCGCGATCCGCTCGCGCAGTTCCTGGGCGGCCTTGCGGCTGAAGGTGAGCACCAGCAGCCGGGCCGGGTCGATGCCGCGCCCGGCGATGCGCTCGACGACAGCCTCGACGATCGTCGTGGTCTTGCCCGTCCCCGGGCCGGCCAGGACAAGCAGCGGGCCGCCGGAGTGCGTCACGACGCGGTGCTGCGCCTCATCCAGGACCGGCGGGCGCGGGGCCGGCACCGGCGTCCGGATCAGGCGGTAGGCGGGGACGGCTCGTTCCATCTCTAGGCATTCCAGCAGAGGATGCCGACAGTCCGCGGCACCTTTGACGAGCCCGCGAACCGCGTGTCGCCGCGTCCCAGGTCGCTGCCAGTTGAGCGGGCGGCCCACGGCCCGGTGAGCCGGCGGCCACGGCCCGGTCAGCCGGCCAGCACAGCGTGGCTAGCCCGTCGTCGCCGCCTGCGCAGCCGCCTGCGCCGCCTCCAGCGCCTGCGCGAAATCTGCCCACAGGTCATCGGGGTGCTCCAGCCCGCAGGACACCCGGATGGTGCCCTCGGTGATCCCGGCCGCGCGCAGGCCCGCCGCGTCCAGCTGGCGGTGCGAGGTCGAGGCCGGGTGCAGCACCAGCGTCTCCGCGCCGCCCAGCGAGGGCGCCAGCAGCGCGACCCGCAGCGCCGCGACGAACGCCATGCCCGCCACCTGGCCGCCCGCGACGTCGAAGGCCAGCACGCCGCCGAAGCCGGACAGCGCCCGGCTGGCCACGGCGTGGTCGGGGTGGCCGGGCAGGCCCGGCCAGTGCACCAGGTCGACGGCCGCGTGGGCGTCCAGCTGGCCGGCCAGGTACCCGGCCGTGGCGCAGTGCCGGTCCATCCGCAGCGCCAGCGTCTTCAGGCCGCGCAGGGTCAGCCAGGACGCGAACGGGTCCGCGGCGACCCCCAGGTCAGTGGCATGCCGCCAGAGCGGCAGGAACCGGGCGGAGTCGGCCACCACGACGATGCCCAGCGTCACGTCATCGTGGCCGCCCAGGTACTTGGTCGCCGAGTGCACCACGAAGTCGGCGCCGTGCTCGATCGGCCGGCACAGCAGCGGCGTGGCGAAGGTGTTGTCCACCACGGTAGTCAGCCCCGCCGCCCGCCCGGCGGCCAGCAGCGCGGGCAGGTCACCCACCGCCGCCGTCGGGTTGGCGATCGTCTCCAGGTACAGCAGCCGCGAGCGGGGCCGCAGCGCCGGCCCGAGCTCGGCCGCCTCGCGCCCGTCGATGTAGCTGACCTCGATGCCGTGCCGGGCTGCCAGGTCGGCGAACACCGCGAACGTCCCGCCGTACAGGCAGCGCTGGGCGATGACGTGGTCGCCCGCGCGCAGCTCAGACAGCAGGACCGCGTTGATGGCACCCATGCCCGAGCTGGTGGCGACGGCCCCGGCCCCGCCCTCCAGGTCGGCCAGCGCGTTCTCCAGCGCCTGCGTGGTCGGGTTGCGGTACCGGCTGTAGGCGTGGCCGGCCTCCGGGCTGGTCAGCGCATCGGCGCAGGCCGCCGGGTCGGTGAAGGAGAACGCCGAGGTCTGGTAGATCGGCACGCTGACCGGCCGGGACGGGCCCGGCTCCGGCACGGGGACATGAATGGCGCGGGTCTCCGGATGCAATTTCATAGGATGAGCTTATGTCCAATAGCTGCGCATTTGTCCATGCCGCATGATCGTTCACCTGGCCAGCACGCACTTTACGCCGCTACTCGTGGCCGTGGTCATCGGCGCGGGCGCCGTGCATGCGACCTGGAACGCCGTCGCGGCGAGCGTATCTGACCGCCTGATGGCCTTCGCGCTCATCGGCGTCGCCTCCGTCATCGGCGGGTTGGCGGCGGTGCTGGCGGCCGGGCTGCCGGCCGCCGCGGCCCTGCCCTACGTGATCGCCTCGGCGATCATCCACGTGGGCTATGAGCTGGCGCTGTGGAACGCCTACCGGATGGGCGCGTTCAA
>DASUBV010000216.1:0-20042 GCA_035763085.1 Streptosporangiaceae bacterium
GGTGCCGCGCGCGCCCCGTCTTCCAGCGTCCTTCTCCGGATATCTGGTGACGGGTAGGTTGCTATCCAGGCAGACGACACAGAACGGACAACGGATGTGAGCGACACTGCTCAGCGAAGCGCCGGGACGGTCAGCGGCCCCGGCAGCGGCCCGGGCCCGGGCGGCATGCAAGCTCTGCTCCGCCGCTACGGCGCCGCCTTCCTGCGCCAGCGCGAGGCCAGCGTCCTCATCGTCGCGGTAGTGCTGATCCTGTACTTCGGTTTCGTCAGCTCCGCCAGCGCGTCGTTCTTCACCAAGCTCAACATCATCAACGTCTCGCAGGCCACCGCCCCGTACGCGATCATCGCGATCGGCGAGGTGCTGCTGCTGGTCTGCGGCGAGATTGACCTGTCGGTCGGCTACATCTGGACGCTGTCGCCGTTCCTGATGTACTTCTTCACCGCCTACTACGACTTCCCGGTGATCCTGGCCATCATCGCGGCGATCGCCTGCGGCGCGATCATCGGGGCCATCAACGGCCTGCTGGTGATGCGGCTGAAGGTGCCGTCCTTCATCGCCACCCTGGGCACCTCGTTCGCGATCTACGGCTTCATGCTGACCACCTCGCAGGCTCAGGAGAAGAACCTGCCCGACAACACCCTCGGCCTGGGCAAGTGGTTCGGCGGCTTCGCCTGGTCGGAGATCATCTGGTGCGTCGCGCTGGTGGTGATCTTCCACATCGTGCTGACCCGGACCCGCTGGGGCCTGCACACGATCGCGTCCGGCGGCAACCTCGTCGGCGCGAGTGAGGCCGGCATCAGCGTCGCCAAGGTCAAGATCGGCAACTTCATGTGGACCGGCACCCTCGGGGCCGTGGCCGGCGTCCTGGAGGCGTTCCGCACCAACACCATCGACCCCAGCGCGGGCGGTTACACGCCGATGTTCTACGCCGTGGCCGCGGCGGTCATCGGCGGCACGGCCCTGGCGGGCGGCTCGGGCACGGTCGCCGGGGCCTTCCTCGGCATGCTGACCCTGGCCATCCTGCAGAACGGCTTCAACCTGCTGGGCATCTCCGCCGACCCGTACTTCATCATCCTGGGCGTCGCGATCCTGGCCGCCATGGTCGCCAACGTCTATCTCACCCGGCTGCGAAGGGCAGGACGATCCTGATGAGCGCTGACGCGACCCCGCCGGCGGCCCCGGCCGCCGGCGGCCAGGGCGGCGATGTCCTGCGGGCTGAGCACATCAGCAAGTCGTTCGGTGCCGTGACCGCCCTGACCGATATCAATCTGCGGCTGGGGCCCGGCGAGGTGCTCGGGCTGATCGGGGACAACGGCGCGGGCAAGTCCACGCTGCTGAAGATCTTGTGCGGCTTCCAGCCGCCGGACGGCGGCCGGATCGTGCTGCGCGGCGAGGAGGTCAGCTTCAAGTCGGTCGACCACGCCCGGTCCCTGGGCATCGACGTGGTCTACCAGGACCTGGCGCTGGTCAACGAGCTGAGTGTCTTCCACAACATGTACCTCAACCGCGAGCACCGGCGGGGGCTCCTGCTCAACAACCGGAAGATGCGCCAGCTGGCCCGCGAGCACCTGGCCGACATGGGCGTCCGCATTCCCTCGGTGGACGTCGAGGTCGCGAAGCTGTCCGGCGGGCAGCGGCAGGGCATCGCCGTCGCCCGCTCGGTGTATACCGACGCCAAGATCCTGCTCCTGGACGAGCCGCTGGCCGCCATGGGCGCCAAGGAGGGCGCGCTGATCCTGGGCCTGGTCAAGGACCTGAAGGAGCGCGGTGACGTGTCGGTGATCATCATCGCGCACAACTATGCCCAGGTGCTGGAGGTCTGCGACCGGGTCAACCTGCTGCAGCACGGCGAGATCACCTTCGACAAGGCCAGCTCCGAGACCTCGGTGGAGGAGCTGACCGAGATGGTGGTCGCGGAGTACCGGGCGGCCCTGGAGGCCCGCCAGCGCGAGGGCGGGGCGGCATAGCCGCGTTACCCGGCCGACGCCGGCCCGCGCCGGCCCGGCGCAGCCCCGGCGGGGCGCAGGCCCCGGCCGGCGGGTGATCGCTGGCCAGGCTCGCGCCAGGCTGGCGTATGCGAACATTGTCAGACCGGGATGGCTCGCGCCGTCCTGGCGAGAGGAGCGTTCGCATGGCTTCGTCAGCGGGTGGCTCAGCCGTTCGCCCGGCCACGGGGCCGCCCGCGGGGCTCGCGGCGCGCCGGCCCGTGATGGCCGACGTCGCCCGGCTGGCGGGCGTCTCGCACCAGACCGTCTCCCGGGTCGTCAATGATCATCCCAATGTCCGCCCGCAGACCCGCGAGAGTGTCCTCGCGGCGATCAGCAAGCTCGCCTACCGGCCCAACGCCGCGGCCCGCACGCTGGTGACCCGCCGCACCCACACGCTCGGCGTGATCAGCTGCGACACCGACCTGGTCGGCCCGGCCTCGATGCTGTACGGGATCGAGCAGGCGGCGGCCGGCACCTACTTCGTGTCCATCGCCAGCCTGCCCGCGCTGGATCAGGGCTCGGCCCGCGACGCCGTTGAGCGGCTGCTCGGCCAGGGCGTCGAGGGCATCATCGTCATCGCGCCGAGCACCTCAGCGGTCGCCGCCCTGGGCGGGATGCCGGCCGAGGTGCCGCTGGTGGCGATCGGCTGCGGCACCAGCGCCCCGATGGCGTCGGTGGCCGTCGGCAACGCGGCCGGCGCCCGGTCCGCCGCGCAGTACCTGCTCGGCCTGGGACATGCCAGCGTGCACTTCGTCGGCGGCCCGCGGACCAGCCTGGACGGACAGGAGCGGGAGGCCGGGTGGCGGGCCGCGCTGGCCGCCGCGGGGATCACGCCGCCGCCGGTCCTCACCGGCGACTGGTCGTCGCGCTCGGGATACCAGGCCGGCCTCACCCTGGCCGCCAGGGCCGGTGTCACTGCCGTGCTGTGCGCCAACGACCAGATGGCGCTGGGCGTGCTGCGCGCGATGACCGAGGCGGGCCGCCAGGTGCCCGAGGACGTCAGCGTGGTCGGGTTCGACGACATCCCCGAGGCCGAGTTCTTCCGGCCCCCGCTGACCACCGTCCGGCAGGACTTCAACGAGCTGGGCAGCCAGGCGCTGCGGCTGCTGGTCGCCAAGATCGGCGGGGCCCGCACGGACGGCCCGCAGCCTCCCGTCGGCACCGAGCTGGTCATCCGGGCCAGCGCCGCGCCGCCGCGCACCGCTGGCCGCGCCGCCGCCCGGGTCGCTGGCTGAGCCGGCGGCCGCGCCCGGGCGCCGGGCCGGCCAGCCGGCGGCTGCCGCCTGCTGGCCAGGCCTCGCCGCCGGCGGGCAGCGGTCCGCCGCTGGCAGCGGCCGGGCGGGCCGCTGCCGGCGTTCGAGCGGCATGACCGGCGCCGCCTTGCGGGCGCACGCCGCGGCGAGGGGCTGCCCGGCGGACGCTGATAACAGCAAGAGGGACGGATGGCGCGGCGGGCGCTGCCGGCGCTGCCGGCCAGCCCGGGCCGCCGGGCCGCGGCGAGCCGGCTCTCCCCGCAGCCGGGGCTTTCCCCGGCGTCCCGGTGCTTCGCAACTGCCCCGGGGCCTGGCAGACTGCCAGGAATGCGCACGAATACCAGATAAGGTCAGGCCATGAGTGTGAGCGTTAACAACGACGCGTGCGTGGTCGGCGTCGATTACGGCACCCTGTCCGGCCGTGCCCTGGTCGTCCGGGTCAGTGACGGCGCTGAGCTCGGCACCGCGGTGCAGGAGTACGCGCACGGCGTGATGGACGAGAGGCTGGCCGCGACCGGGGCACCGCTGCCGCCCGACTGGGCGCTCCAGGATCCCGAGGACTACCTGGATGTCCTGCGCACCGCCGTCCCCGCCGCGGTCGCCGCGGCCGGCATCGACCCGGCGCAGGTCATCGGCATCGGCACGGACTTCACCGCGTGCACCGTGCTGCCGGTGCGGGCCGACGGGACCCCGCTGTGCCAGCTGCCCGGCCTGCGCGAGCGGCCGCACGCCTACGTCAAGCTGTGGAAGCACCACGCGGCGCAGCCGCACGCCGACCGGATCAACGAGCTGGCCGCCGAGCGCGGCGAGCCCTGGCTGGCCCGCTACGGCGGGAAGATCTCCTCGGAGTGGCAGTTCGCCAAGGGCCTCCAGCTGCTCGAGGAGGACCCCGGGGTCTACCAGCAGGCCAACCGCTGGATCGAGGCCGCCGACTGGATCATCTGGCAGCTCTGCGGCACCGAGACGAGGAACGCCTGCACCGCCGGCTACAAGGGGATTTACCAGAACGGGCACTACCCGGCGCGCGAGTTCCTCGCCGCGCTGAACCCGGGATTCGCGTCTTTTGCCGATGACAAGCTGGCTCATCCGGTGTCTCAGCTGGGCAGCCGGGCCGGCGGGCTGACCGCGCAGGCCGCCCGGTGGACCGGGCTGCCCGAGGGCATCGCCGTGGCCGTCGGCAACGTGGACGCGCACGTCACCCCGCCCGCTGCCAACGCCATCGCGCCCGGCCAGCTGGTCGCCATCATGGGCACCTCGACCTGCCACGTGCTGAGCGCGCCGGAGCTGGCCGAGGTCCCCGGCATGTGCGGCGCCGTCGATGGCGGCATCGTGGCCGGGCTGTGGGGCTATGAGGCCGGGCAGAGCGGCGTCGGCGACATCTTCGCCTGGTTCGCCGAGCACGCCGTTCCGGCCGCCTGCACCGAGGAGGCCGCCCGGCGCGGGGTCAGCCTGTTCGAGCTGCTGTCCCGGGAGGCGGCCGCGCAGCCCGCGGGCGCGCACGGCCTGCTGGCGCTGGACTGGCTGAGCGGCAACCGCTCGGTCCTGGTCGACCACTACCTGTCCGGCGCCCTGGCCGGCCTCACCCTGGCCACCCGCGCGCCCGACATCTACCGCGCGCTGGTGGAGTCCACCGCGTTCGGGACCCGGGTGATCATCGACGCACTGGAGTCCTCCGGCATCGGCGTGACCGAGCTGGTCGCCGCCGGGGGACTGCTGAAGGACACCTTCGTGATGCAGGTCTACGCCGACGTGCTGCGCCGCCCGCTGTCGGTGATCGTGTCCGACCAGGGCCCGGCGCTGGGCTCGGCGATCCACGCGGCGGTCGCCGCCGGCGCCTACGACGGCGTGCCGGCCGCCGCCGCCGCGATGGGCGGCAAGCGCGAGGCGGTGTTCACCCCCGACAGCGCCAGCGCCGACACCTACGACGAGCTGTACGCGGAGTACGTGCGGCTGCATGACTACTTCGGCCGCGGCGCCAACGAGGTCATGCACCGGCTGCGCGCGATCCGCGACCGTGTCCTGGCCGCCGGCCAGGACACCGCGGATTCCCCGGCTGCCGCCGCCGTCGGCCCTGTCCCGGCCGCTGCCGCCTCTGCCCGCCAGGAAGGGACCCGAGAGTGACCACCAGTCCTGCGGCCAGCCCGACGATCAGCGAGACGATCGCCCGCGTCCGCGCCGAGGTCTGCGCCCTGCACGCCGAGCTCGTCAGGTACAACCTGGTGGCCTGGACGGCCGGCAACGTGTCGGCCCGGGTGCCGGGCGCCGACCTGATGGTGATCAAGCCCAGCGGCGTCTCCTACGACGACCTCAGCCCCGAGAACATGGTGGTCTGCGACCTGGACGGCCACGCCGCCGAGGGCACACTGAGCCCGTCCAGCGACACCGGGTCGCACGCCTACGTCTACCGGCACATGCCGGAGGTGGCCGGGGTGGTGCACACCCACTCGGGGTACGCGACGGCCTGGGCCGCGATCGGCGAGCCGATCCCGTGCGTGCTCACCGCGATGGCCGATGAGTTCGGCGGCGAGATCCCCGTCGGGCCGTTCGCGCTGATCGGCAGCGACGAGATCGGCCGCGGGATCGTCGGCACGCTGCGCGGGCACCGCTCCCCGGCGGTGCTGATGGCCAGCCACGGCGTGTTCACCATCGGCCGGACCGCGCGTGACGCGGTCAAGGCGGCCGTCATGTGCGAGGACGTGGCCAGGACCGTGTCCATCGCGCGCGCCCTCGGCCCGCTGACGCCACTCGACCCGGCCGACATCGACAAGCTGCATCAGCGCTACACCCAGGTCTACGGCCAGCGCTGACCACCGGCGGCGGCCTGGAGGTGCCGGGCCGCCGGCCTGACCCGCCCGACAGTCTCCGTCCGCCCGCAAGCCGCCCGCGTACCCGTTACCCGTCTGGTCTGTCCTGGTCCCCGCACTCGCCGTTCGCTGTCCCATTGCCCCCGACCGCCCCGCTGCCACCGCTGGCCACTAGCCCGCACTGAGGAGAAGTGATGACCGACCGCAAGCCCCGCATCGGAATCCTCGGCATCATGCAGGATCTGTACGACGACATGATCCCCGGCATCGCCGAGCGGCAGGCCGGCTATGCCGCCGAGCTCGCCGCGCACCTGGCCGGCGTGGGCGAGTTCATCCCGTCCGAGCCGGTCAAGTACCGCGAGGACGCCGAGCGGGCGATGCGCGAGTTCGAGCACGCCGGGCTGGACGGCGTCCTGGTGGTCATGCTGACCTACGGCCCGGCCATGCGGGTGGCCCGGCTGCTGTCGGAGTCCCGGCTGCCGGTCTGCCTGGCCAACATCCAGCCCGAGCCGAGCGTCACGCCCGCCTGGGACATGGCGGACATGACCTACAACCAGGGCGTGCACGGCGCCCAGGACACCGCCAACGCCATGGTCCGGGCCGGCCGCCGGTTCCACGTGCTGACCGACGACTGGAAGTCCGATGCGTTCCGCGCCGACGCCGGCCGCTGGGCCAGGGCGGCCATGGCCGTCACCGCGTGGCGGTCGCTGAAGGTCGCGATCTTCGGCTACGCGATGAACGACATGGGCGACATCCGGGTCGACGAGAGCGCGCTGGTCCGCTCGCTCGGCCCGGAGATCCTGGCGGTGGCGCCCGGCGACATGTACCGGGGCATGCAGGAGGTCACCAGCGCTCAGGTCGCCGAGGTCATCGCGGCCGAGGACGCCACCTTCGAGATCGACCCGCGGCTGTCGGCGGCCGAGCGCGAGGACCACGCCCGGATGCAGGTCGCGATCAAGAAGATCCTGGACGACCGCGGGTTCGGCGCCTACACCGCGCACTTCGACGCTATCGGCGAGGACGGCCGGTTCAGCCGCCTGCCGCTGGCCGCGGCCTCCACGCTGATGGCGCAAGGCTACGGCTACGCGGCCGAGGGCGACGTGCTCACCGCGTGCCTGGTCTCGGCCGGCCACCACCTGATCGGCGACGCGCACTTCACCGAGATGTACGCCATGGACTTCCCGTCGGACTCGGTGCTGATGAGCCACATGGGCGAGGGCAACTGGAAGGTGGCCCGCACCGACCGGCCGGCCAGGCTGATCAAGCGGCCGCTGGGCATCGGCCGCCTGGCGGACCCGCCGACCTTCCTGTTCCAGTACCAGCCCGGCCCGGCGACCCTGGCCACCCTGGTGTCGCTGGAGGGCGAGCGGTTCCGGCTGGTGGTGGCCGAGGGCGAGAACCTGGACAGCCAGGAACTGCCGGCCCTGGAGATGCCCTACGGCCAGTTCCGGCCCGCGTCCGGGCTGCGGGCCTGCCTGAACGGCTGGCTCAGCGCGGGCGGGCCGCACCACGAGGTGATGAACCTGGGTCACCACGCGGCCGACTGGAAGGTGTTCTGCCAGCTCGCCGGCATCGAGTTCGTCCAGGTCTGACCGGCATCGAGCTTCTCCAGGCCGGACCGCCATCGCCCGCCGCGCCGGCCCCGCCGGGTCCGCGCGGCGGCCGCGATGCGGCAGGATGACGGAGTGAGCAAAGCACTGGCCGTCATCGCGGGATGCGGGCTCAGCCTGGCCGTGCTCGCGGCCGGGTGCAGCAGCGGCACCGGCGGGGGCGGCTCCTCGCCCGCCGCGACCTCGAGCGCCGGCGGCCCCGGCGGCTCGCGCGCGGGCGCGGCCAGCCCGGCCCTGGCGTGGCGGTCCTGCGCGCAGCTGGCGCCGCGGCTGCAGTGCGCCAGCCTGAAGGTGCCGCTGAACTACGCCAAGCCGGGCGGCCGGAAGATCACCCTGGCGCTGACCCGGCTGCCCGCGACCGCGCCGCCGGGCCAGCGGCAGGGCGCGCTGCTGGTCAACCCGGGCGGCCCCGGCGGCAGCGGCCTGACCATGGCCGCCTACGCGGGCCAGAGCCTGGATCCGCAGGTGGCCGCGCAGTACGACATCATCGGCTTCGACACCCGGGGCACCGGGTCCTCGGTCCCGGCGCTGCACTGCGATCCGGGCTACTTCAGCCGGGCGCGGCCCGACTACATCCCGGCTGACAAGGCCGAGGAGCGCGCGTGGATCAGCCGGGCGCGCGGTTACGCGCAGGACTGCCAGCGCAAGTACGGCTGGCTGCTGCCCTACATGACCACCCGGGACATCGCCAGGGACCTGGACTCCATCCGGGTGGCGCTCGGCCAGTCCAAGATCAGCTACCTGGCCTTCTCCTACGGCACGTACATCGGGCAGGTCTACGCCACCATGTTCCCCGGCCGGGTGCGGCGCATGGTACTGGACAGCATCGTGGACCCGGCCGGCGTCTGGTACCGCGACAACCTGCAGCAGGACTACGCCTTCCAGGGCCGGGTCGAGGCCTTCTTCAGCTGGACGGCCCGCTACGACGCCACCTACCGGCTGGGCGCCACCGCCGCCGCGGTCAGCCGGTCCTGGCACGCCGCCCGGCAGCAGCTGGAGGACCGCCCCGTCGCCGGTTCCGCAGGCCCGCTGATCGGCCCGGACGAGTTCGACGACACGTTCCTGGCCGGCGGCTACAACAACCAGTACTGGCCGTCACTGGCCGCGGCGCTGGCCAGCTACCTGCACCAGGGCGGCACCAGCCAGCTGCGCCGGCTGTACCAGCAGATCGGCAAGCAGGACGAGAACGAGTTCGCCGTTTACAACGCGGTCGAGTGCAGCGACGTGTCCTGGCCCAGATCATGGGCGCGGTGGGACACCGACGCGCGCAAGATCTACAAGACCGCTCCCTACGAGGCATGGGACAACACCTGGTTCAACGCGGCATGCGCGTTCTGGCCGGTCCGCGGGCCGCAGCAGCCGATGAAGATCGGCGCCGCCGGCCTGCCGGGCATCTTGATGCTGCAGGGCACCGGGGACGGCGCCACGCCGTACGCCGGCGCGCAGGCCGCCCGCCGGGCGCTGCCCACCGCCCGCATGGTCGTGGTGACCGGCGGCGGCAATCACGGCCAGTCGCTGGCCAGCCCGCCCAACAGCTGCGTGAACGGCTACCTGAACCGGTACCTGGCGACCGGGGCGCTGCCCGCCGGTACCGGAGCGGTCAGCGCGCGGTGCCCGGCTAATCCGCTGCCCGTGCCGTAGCCGCCGTGCCGCGGCTGCCCGCACAGTGGCCGGCTGTGCCGTGGCCGCCCGCCTGGTGACCGCCCGCGCTGCCGCCGGCCGCGCCGCCGCTGGTCGCGGCATGCGGTCGCGGCCGTGCCACGCGCGCTTTGCGGCAATCCAGCAGGGGCCGCACCGCGCTACCGTGAACTGCCGTTACGCTGGAGACGTGCTGCGCACCAGGGCGTGGCGATCCACCTCGCTCCGCCTGATGACAGATCACGATCGTGACGAGGTGCTCGCCATTTGCGATCGCGATGCGGTGAGTAATGTCTTCGTCAGTGCCCGGATCAGGAACGCGGGGCTGGACCCGCGCCGGCTCGGCGCTCAGGTCTGGGGATATTACGAGTCCGGACAGCTGACTTCGCTGTGTTATTCGGGCGCCAACCTGGTGCCGGTTCAGGCAACCCCCGACGCCATTTCGGCATTCGCCGAGCGGGTGCGGATGCACGGGCGCCGGTGCTCGTCGATTGTCGGGCCCGCGCAGACGGTCGCGCCGCTGTGGGCGCTGCTGGAGCCATCCTGGGGACGGCCGCGCGAGGTGCGCGCCGTGCAGCCGGTGCTGGCCATGTCCGGGCCGCCGCTCGCCGCGCCTGACCCGCTGGTGCGCCAGGTCCGCCCCGACCAGCTGGACCTGATGCTGCCGGCCTGCGTGGCCATGTTCACCGAGGAGGTCGGGGTGTCCCCGATCGGCCCCGACGGCGGCGCAGCCTACCGGGCCCGGGTCGGCGAGCTGATCCGCGCGGGCCGTTCCTACGCGCGGATCGAGAACGGGCAGGTCCTGTTCAAGGCTGAGGTCGGCGCCGTGACGCCGCTGGCCTGCCAGGTTCAGGGGGTGTGGGTGCCGCCCGAGGCGCGCGGCCGCGGGCACGCGGTGCACGGCATGGCGGCGGTCGTGCAGGCCGCGCTGGCCACGCTCGCGCCGGTGGTGACGCTGTACGTCAATGACTTCAACGCCCCGGCCCGGGCGGCCTACCAGCGGGTGGGATTCACTCAGGCGGGCACCTTCATGTCGGTGCTGTTCTAGGCCAGGGGGCGGGCCTCAGTCAGGGGCGGGCACCGGGCGCGGCTGCGCACGGCGTGCCTTTGCAGGGCCCGTCGCGGCACGGCGGGCCCTGCAACCCCCCCACTGCGGCACTGTGCTTATTGCTGGCGCCTCAGAGCGTAAGTTAGCCGGTGCATGTCGCAGTAAGGTCGCACAGAAGGCAATAATCAGCCCGTGAGTGACAAAGCGCCCGTCGCCGGGAAAGGCCGCGCCGTAGCGGCCGCTTATCTGCGGCAGTTGTTACTGAAGCAGGGCAGCTACCGGCGCCTGTGGGAGCAGCACGTCATCCGGGAGCGCCCCGGCGAGATCAACCAGCTCGCGGTGGCCGAAGTCCTCGCCCGGTACCTGTGGAGTTACCCGCGCCATGCCGGGGACGCCGACGTCATGCCCCGCCAGCTCAAGGACACGGTGTCGCGCGCCCTGTCCGGCCGGCTGCTCAGCCGGCCGACGCTGTCGCTGTTCATCGAGGCCTTCGGCATCGCCGACAGTGAGGCCGACCGGCTGTGGCGGCTGTTCAACGGGTCGGAGTCGATCGCCGTGCTGTCCGGGCGGCGGGCCGTATCGCCGCAGGTGGAGCACGACCTGCGGGCTGCGCTCGGCCCGCGCCGGCATCAGACTCTGTCGCTGCATGACCACGTCGAGATCGGCGCCGACGGCCTGCTGGCCAGGACGCGGACGATGCAGGTGATCGAGGCCCTGGAGCCGGGCACCGACTCGATCCCCTACCTGTATGACACCGCCACCCTGACCCTGGACGTGGGCCAGGGCTGCCAGGGCGTCTCACGTCAGCTCTACAAAATCGGCGACTCGGTGTACTGCACCAGCATCATCCTGGCCGCGGTCCTTGATCCCGGCCAGACCAGCACCCTGGAGTACTGGACGACCTACAACTACCAGGCTGACCCGCAGGATCCGCAGCTGCGCCAGTACCGCCGCGCGGTGATGAGGTACCTGGAGAACTTCGACATGCGGGTGCAGTTCGACGCCGCCCGCCTTCCGGCCGGCCTGTGGTGGGCGACCTGGGACGGCGTGGACGGCGAGGTCCTCGGCCAGGAACCGGTCAGCCTGGACTCGCAGAACTCCGCGCACCGGTACATGCGCTCCATCGAGCGCACCGTCGTCGGGTTCTACTGGACCTGGTAGGAGCGCCGGGCCGGGCCGGAGCCTGCGGGGTACCGGGCCGAACCTGAGCCGCGCGAGCGCCGGGCGGAATCTGGCACCTCCTATGCCCGGCGGAGCGACTCATCCGCTGCCGGGCGGTGCGCCGGGCGGAACCTGAGCCTGCCGGGCGCGGGCCGGGCGGAAACTCAGATGACGCCGGCCGGGGGCATTGCTAAAATCTTCTGCTCCCCATACCAGCACCGTCTTCATGCATGCCCGCATCCGCGCGCTCGCGCCGGGTGGCGGGCTCCTGGCCTGCCCGGCCCGGCCTCCGGCCCGGACCCCGCCGGCCCGCCTGGCCCGACCGACCGTCCCTGCTCACCCAGATCCGATCAGCGAGATCGATCGCCTGGATCCGATCGCCCGGATCGCGCTCCCGGCCGCCCGCCGGCTCGCCTGCGCGCCGGCCGGGCGAGCCTGCCTGCCCGCTGCGACACAGGAGGTCCACCATGCCGCCGGCCCCGCACAGCGCCGGTACTACCCATGCTGACCAGGCTGCGGCCGGCCCGGCCGGCGCTGACCCGGCCGGAGCTGGCCCGCCGGGTGCGGCCGGGCCGGATCCGGCCCGCGCCGATTCCACCCTGACCGCCGAGCGGGAGCATCTGCGCAGCTCACGCGAGTACCTCCGGCTGATGCGCGAGGACGTCCTGTCGCTGCGCGCGCTGGCGGGTGATCCGGTCTCGGAGGAGTACCTGAAGGCGGACCTGTACCGGCGAGCCGAGGCGCTCAAGGACCTGCCCGATACCCCGCTGTTCTTCGGCCGCCTGAACTACTCAGGCCACCCGGCCGGCGCCGCTGCTCCTGGCGCTCCTGCCGGGGCCGGCGGGCAGCCGGCCGGCGAGGCGGCCGGGCCGGGCTCGCCGTTCGCCGCGGAGCAGTTTCACGTCGGGCGGCGGCATGTGCACGACGGCTCGGGGCGCGCGGTGGTCGTGGACTGGCGGGCACCGGTGTCCCGCCCGTTCTACCGGGCCAGCCAGGCCGAGCCGCTGGGACTGGACCTGCGCCGCCGGTTCGGCTTCTCCGGCGCCCAGCTCACTGCCTATGAGGATGAGCGCTTCGGCGCTGCCGGCGGTCCCGCTGCCGCGGACGCCGCGGACGTTCCGGCCAGCAGGATCCTGATTGACGAGATCGAGCGCCCGCGGTCGGGCCCGATGCGCGACATCGTGGCCACCATCCAGCCCGACCAGGACGACATCGTCCGCACCGCCGTCGAGCAGACCCTCTGCGTGCAGGGGGCTCCGGGCACCGGCAAGACCGCCGTCGGACTGCACCGCGTGGCCTACCTGCTGTATGCCTACGCCGAGAAGCTGAGCCGCGGCGGCGTGCTGGTCATCGGCCCGAACCGGGCTTTCCTCGCCTACATCCGGCACGTCCTGCCCGCGCTCGGCGAGCTGAACGTAGCTCAGCAGTCCGTGGGTGACCTGATGGCCTCGGTCCCGGTGCGCGGCACTGACACCGCGCGCGCCGCCACGGTCAAGGGCGACGCCCGGATGGCCGGGGTGCTCCGCCGCGCCCTGTGGGATCAGCTAGCCGAGCCGGCCGAGGCCATCGTGCTGCCGCGCGGGTCCCGCCGCTGGCGGGTGTCGGCCTACGAGATCAGCGGCCTGATCAGCGAGCTGCACGACCGGGGCGTCCGGTACGGAACCGGCCGGGACATGCTGGGGCACCGGATCGCCCACGTCATCCTGACCAAGATGGAGGCCGCGGGGGAGAGCTGCGACGACCGCACCCATGACGCGGTCCGGCGGACCCGGCAGGTGCGGGCCGCGGTGGACGCCATCTGGCCGAAGGCGGACCCGGTCAAGCTGGTGTTCCGGCTGCTGTCCGATCCTGACCTGCTGGCCCGGGCGGCGGAGGGGGTGCTGGACGCCGCGGAGCAGGCCGCCATCAGCTGGGCGGCCCCGCCGCGCGGTCCCGGCTCGGCGCGCTGGTCGGCCGCCGACACGGTGCTGATCGACGAGGCCCGCGACCTGATCGAGCGCACGCCCAGCCTCGCGCACGTGGTGGTGGACGAGGCCCAGGACCTGTCCCCGATGGAGTGTCGGGCAATCGGGCGCCGGTGCGCGACCGGCTCGGCCACGGTGCTCGGCGACCTCGCGCAGGGCACCACGCCGTGGGCGACGGCGAGCTGGCCCGAGCTGCTGGGCCACCTCGGCAAGCAGGACGCTGACCTGAGGATCCTGGAGACCGGCTACCGCGTTCCGCGGCAGATCCTCGACTTCGCCAGCAGGCTCCTGGACCACATCGCCCCGGGGCTGGGCGCGGCGCGCTCGGTGCGCCAGGAGGCCGGGTCGCTCGCGGTGCGGCCGGTCGCGCCCGGCGCGCTGGACGCTGAGTTGGCCGCGGCCTGCCGCGATGCGCTGACCCGCCCCGGCTCGGCTGCCGTCATCGCCGCCGATGACCAGGTGGCCGAGCTCGCTGCCATGCTCACGGCGGACGGGCTGCCGCACGTCATCCTGGACGGCGCCGCGGAGGCACAGCAGCTCACCCTGGTCCCGGTCACGCTGGCCAAGGGACTGGAGTTCGACCAGGTCATCGTGGTCGAGCCGGCCCGGATCGCGGCCGCCGAGGACCGCGGCCTGCACCGCCTGTACGTCGCACTGACCCGGGCGGTCTCGCGGCTGACGGTGCTGCACGCCGACCCGCTGCCGGCGGCCCTGGCCTGAGACCCGGCGGCCGTAGCCGCAGCCGAGGCCCGGCGGCTGTAGCCTAAGGCCCTGCCCCTGGCCTGAGCACCCGGCCGCCCTGGCTGCCCTCGTGCCGGGCGGCCGGCTACATCTCCTTGATCACCGAGCTGATCAGCGCGGCTGAGGCATCGAAGGACAGCGCCGTGGCGCGCAGGTGGTTGAAGAACATGTTGTACCGGTCGACCTCGTCGACTTCCTCGACGTACAGGGCGCTGGTCAGGTCCTCCAGGTAGACCACGTCCGGGTCGACCCGCTCGGGAAACACCAGGATCACGAACGGCCGGCCCATGGCCGGGTGCGCGCCGCCGCCGAACGGGATCACCTGCAGCGACACATTGGCCAGCGCGGACAGCTCCAGCAGGTACTCCAGCTGCATGCGCATCAGCCCGGCGCCGCCGACCCGGCGGCGCAGCGCCGCCTCGTCCAGGACCGCCCACACCTTGGGCGGGTCGGGGCGGGTCAGCGTCGGCTGCCGGGCCATCCGCAGCTCGACCTGCCGCTCGATGTCCTCCTTCGGGCTGGTGACCATGCCCGCGCTGATCACCGTCCGGGCGTAGTCCTCGGTCTGCAGCAGGTTGGGGATCAGGCTGACCTCGTAGATCCGGATCTCCGAGGCGGCGCTCTCCAGCCCGAGATACGTCGCGAAGTGGGGCTGGATGGAATCGCTGTAGGCGTGCCACCAGCCCTTCTGCCGGGAGTCGCGGGCCAGCTGCACCAGCCCCTCGCGCTGGTCCGCGGGGACGCCGTAGATCTGCAGCATGTCGCGCACGTCGCGGGGGGAGACCGATACCCGGCCCGTCTCGACCCGGCTGATCTTGGACGCCGAGCACTCCAGCCGCTCAGCCACCTCTTCGCAGGTCAGCCTGGCCGACTCGCGGAGCCGCCGCAGCTCGAGTGCGAGCCGGCGACGCCGGACAGTCGGGCTCTGCGCACTGGCCATGGGTTCCCCTCCCTCGGTCGGCTCGACCGTGACCGTCCAGTGTGGCCGGGTCCGGGTCATCGCGTCCAGTGCGGGGTGCATGCCTGCCACATGCATCCGGCGCAGGGTCTGATGCGATTTACTCTATGCATGTTGCATGCTGCGGGCGACCGGTGCATGCTGGTCCTTGGCAATTACTTCGCGTTGCCTTACCACTACCAGAGGTGACCAGATGACGGTGGAAGTCCAGCAGTCCCGTGCGGACGCCGACAGCTGGGACACCTACCTCGCCCGGCTGGAGTCGCTGGCCGGGGCCCTGTGCCAGCATGGCCTGCGCACCCGCCTGGTGACTCCGCCGGGCCGGGTACCCAGCCTGCACGTGGTGAACCCGGCCGCCCCGGCGCTGGCCGAGGATGTGTACGCCGGCCGGGGCCGGGACGGGCAGTGGTGGTTCTGGTGGTCCTGGGCCGAGCGGATCGCCGCGGGCGAGGACCTGGCCGGGGCCGCCCGGCGGATCCGCCGCGTCCTGGCCGCCCGCGACTGAGCCACGTGCCAGTGCCGCGGCGCTGGCAGGCCACGACGGTGCCGCTACGGGGCCAGGGCGGTGTCCGGCAGGCCGGGGAAGGCGACCGTGCTGCCGCGCCAGGCCGCGGCGCGCAGCGCCGCGGCCCTGGCCTGGCGTGCGCCCAGTTCCCGCAGCGGCGGATCGGCCACGGCGATCAGGCCCAGGTAGGCGCTCAGCACCTGGTCCTCCAGCGTCACCGCCAGGCTGGCCGCCTGGGCCGGCGAGCGGACCGCGCGCGGAAGCCGGTAGGCGGCGGCCGCGGGCGGCACCGCCGCGCCCCGGGCCTGCAGCAGCGCGGTGAGCTTGTCGGCAGCCTCCTGATGCGCGGTCCAGTAGGCGCGCGCCGCCGCCGCCCTGGTTCCGGTCAGGTGTGACCCGACCACGCCGTATCCGTAGATCGCGCCCTGCTCCGCGGCCAGGGCGGCCGAGATCGCGCTGGCCGCCCCGCCCGCGGTGGTCCCGGCGCGCATCAGGCCGCCCCGGCCCGGCGCAGTACCGGGACGTGCGTGGCCTCGGACGCCGAGATGCTGGCCAGCAGCTGAGCCAGCGAGGCCGGCACCCCCGGCGCCGTGACCTGGCGCAGCAACTGGTCCGAGGCGGCCTGCTCGGCGCTGATCAGCCCCGTGACGGCCTGGCCGGTCGTGGCCGGCCGAGCCGGGCGCCGCACCCGCAGCGGCCCGGATCCGGCCGCCCGCGGCGAGCCGGGGATCAGCCGGGACCGCAGCTGGCTCAGGTGCTGCTGATGCTCGGCTAGCAGGCGGGCCAGGATGGCGCTGAGGGCGGGCTCGCTGCCGGTGGCAGGCGCCGCGTGCAGCAGCCGCAGCGCGTCCTGGTACCGCATGACCAGGGCCTGCTCGGTCGCCGTCGCGGCCCGGAGGATGCCGACATCCGGGGCGGGCTGCGGCGGGGTGCCCAGCGCCATGGTGCCCCGGCAGCCGCCCGCCAGCAGCGGCAGCGTGGCCGCCCCGGCCAGCAGGATCCGCCGCGACAGCCGCGCGGTAGCAGGACCGCCGGACGCCGTCACGGCGGCACCGGACACGGCGTCGCCGGATGGCCTGATGCCGCCGGAGGGCCCGGTGCCGGCCGGCGCCGCGCATGACCCGGCCCGGAACTCGCGAAGCCGGGCAGGCAGCACGGCGCGCCGGGGGGAATGAGCCACCACGATCTTGGTCCTCCAGCCAGTGCGGACGAGGGGGAGTCCGGGCACGCCTGCGCCGCGCCTCCAGCATGTCACGGGCGGGGGTCGCATGGTGCCCGAGTGTGGCGGACCGCATGCAGGCTGCTGCCGGCGGGCCGCTGGCCCGCGACCGCGGCGGGCGGGCGGGCCGGGATGACCGGAGCGGCCAGGGCCGGCGGCGCACATCCGCACTGTCCCGGCCCGGCTAGGCTAGAGGCCTACTTACACAAAAGCACAGGTCGCGGGGCGAGGAGGTCGTGATGAGCGGGAGTTCCCGTCACGGTTCGGCCCGACCGCCTGCCGCCGCGGGCAGCAGGCCGGGGACCGGCGCCAGGTCCGGCGCCGGCGGTCGGCGGGGCTCCGGCGGCCGGCCGGGCACTTCGGGCACTTCGGGCAGAGCGGGTACGCCAGGCCAGGGGCGCGGGAGCGGGCGGCCCGGCCCGGATGGCCGTCCGGGGGCTGGCGCGGCCGACGCCGAGAAGATCGCCGTGCTGCTGGAGCCGGTGCTGACCGCCGCGGGCATGGACCTGGAGGGCGTGCGGGTCACCGCCGCCGGGCGGCGGCGCCTGCTGCGCCTGACCGTGGACGCCGACGGTGGCGTCAGCCTGGACGACATCGCCCTGGTCAGCCGAGATATCTCCGCCGCGCTCGACGACAGCTCGGTGATGGGGGAGCTGCCCTACACGCTGGAGGTCTCCTCACCTGGCGTGGACCGGCCGCTCACCGAGCGGCGGCACTGGCGGCGGGCCATCGGTCGGCTGGTCGCGGCCCCGCTGCGTACCGCCGCGCGCGGCGCCCGGCCGGGCGGCGGCACCGGCCAGGCCACGGTCGAGGGCCGGGTACTGGGCGCCAGTGCCGACGCGATCACCCTGGAGATCGACGGCGAGAGCCGCCAGTTTGGCTACGGTGACCTCGGCCCGGGCAAGATAAAGATCGAGTTCGCACCGATCGATGCCGCGGCGGATGACGAACTGGGCGGGGCGGACGCCGGCGAGGGGGACCCGGGCGGGCGCGGCCGCGAGGACGCGGGCACCGGCGACGAGGGCGCAGACGAGGAGGGACCCGGTGGATATTGACCTGAGCGCGCTGCGCGGCCTGCAGACCGAGAAAGACATCTCGATGGACCTGTCGATCAAGGCCATCGAGGATGCGCTCCTCGTCGCGTACCACAAGAGCGAGGGCGCCGCGGCCACAGCCAGGGTCGAGGTGAACCGGCGGACCGGCCATGTCACGGTCTGGGCCGCGGAAGTGGCCGAGGACGGCCAGGTGGCGCGCGAGTATGACGACACGCCGGACGGCTTCGGGCGCATCGCGGCCACCACGGCCCGCCAGGTCATCCTGCAGCGGCTGCGCGACGCCGAGGACGAGCTGACCTTCGGCGAGTACGCCGGCCGCGAGGGCGATGTGGTGGCCGGCGTGATCCAGCAGGGCAAGGACCCGCGGGCGGTCCTAGTGGACCTGGGCAAGCTGGAGGCCATGCTGCCGCCCAGCGAGCAGGTGCCCGGCGAGCGCTACGTGCACGGGGAGCGGCTGCGGTGCTATGTCCTGCATGTCCGCAAGGGCTACCGCGGGCCATCGGTCACGCTCTCGCGCACGCACCCCAACTTGGTGCGCAAGCTGTTCGCGCTGGAGGTGCCGGAGATCGCCTCCGGCGCCGTGGAGATCGCCGCGATCGCGCGCGAGGCGGGTCACCGGAGCAAGATCGCCGTCATCTCGCACCAGCCGGGGGTCAATGCCAAGGGCGCCTGCATCGGCCCGATGGGCAGCCGGGTTCGCAATGTCATGACCGAGCTGCACGGCGAGAAGATCGACATCGTGGACTACTCGCCCGATCCGGCCGAGTTCGTGGCGCACGCGCTGTCGCCCGCCCGGGTGTCGCAGGTCAACATCGTGGACCCGGTGGCGCGGGTGGCCCAGGTGATCGTCCCGGACTACCAGCTGTCGCTGGCCATCGGCAAAGAGGGGCAGAACGCCCGCCTGGCGGCACGGCTCACTGGCTGGCGGATCGACATCCGCTCCGACACCGCAGGTGAGGATCCGGCGCAGGCCCCGCCGGGCGCCCGCCAGGTGGCCGGCTCGCGGCCGGCCGGCGGCAGCGGCGGCCCGGCCGGCGGCCCGCCTGGCCGCGACGCGCGCGGCGGGCGGGATGGCGGCTCTGCCGGGAGCTCCGGCGGCGCGGGCATGGCGGGGACCGTGCCCGGTGCCGCGGATGCGCCGGCCCTGTAAGCTAGACGGCGAAATGGCCCGGCGGTCCTCGTTGCCTACCCGGCCGGAATCGCGATCTTGTGTGACGCCAGTCCGGACGTGCGTGGGATGCGGGGTCCGTGCGGCCAAGTCCGACTTGCTCCGCCTGGTGGCATCCGGGGGCGACATCGTCCCCGATACCGCCGCGCGGATGCCCGGCCGGGGCGCGTACCTGCATCCCAGCCGGGGATGCTGGGAACGGGCGCAGCGCCGGAAGGCTCTGGCGCGGGCGCTCCGCCTGCCGGGACCGATCCCGGCCGGGCGGATCGCCGGGGACCTGGACCGGCTGCTCACCTAGCCGCTCGTCGGCGGTGAGCTGCCGGAAGAGGCCGCGGAGCGGAACGGACGCTGGATGTGGAGAGGTCAGGCTGAGATTGCAATGAGCGCGCGATGAGCATGCGGCGATGAACAGCAGAGGCTGACGCCGGCCGGAGCACGCGCTGCCCCGGATCGGCTGACTGGCCCGGCACCTGGCCGGGCCGAGTAGAGGGAGCGCAGTGGCGAAGGTCCGGGTATACGAGCTCGCGAAAGAGTTCGGCGTGGAGAGCAAGGCCGTGATGGCCAAGCTCCAGGAAATGGGCGAGTTCGTGCGGTCAGCGTCCTCGACGATTGAGGCGCCCGTGGTCCGCAGGCTCAAGGAAGCATTCGCGGCTCAGCAGCCGAAGGCGCAGGCCGGCAACGGGCAGCGGCGGGCCCAGTCAGTGTCCGCCTCCGCGGGGCCGGCTCCGTCCGGACCGCCTGCTGCCACGACGACAGCAGGCGGGCAGGGCAACGTGAACGGCAAGGCCCCGGCGGCCCCCGCGGCGCCGTCCGCCGCGGACGCGGCGGCAGCCGCCGAGCCCGGCCCCGCGGCCGGCGCCGACGGCCCGGCGGACGCGGTGCGCAGCCCGTTCCCGGCAACTTCGCCGGCCGAGGCCGAGCCTGCCCAGC
>DASUBV010000217.1:0-15276 GCA_035763085.1 Streptosporangiaceae bacterium
CCGGAGAAAGGCGACGTTCAGCTGCGCCGTCGCCTGGAACTGGTCGGGGCGCAGGGTGGCGAGCAGCGCCGGGCCGACCGTGTCATACAGCATCGCGGCCAGGAATGCTCCCAGGACCTCGCCCGCCGGGTTGGTGAACGACTCCGTGGCGGCGAATGTCACGACAGCCACGCCGTTGTCGCCGTCCGCCTCGATCGCTTCCAGCCCGAGGGTCACGGCTGCTGGCGGCGGCGGCGCCCGCCCCTCGACCGCATCCCAGAACTGCCCCGTCCGGTGCTGCATCGCGCCTCCCCGCATCCGGCAGCCTGGACCTGCACGAGCCCAGGCTAGGAAGCGGCGGCGGCGACGGATTGACCGGAATTTACCTGCCGGCCGCGGTCCCGGCGGGGCGGGCGCGCGCCTGATAGCCGCCCGGGGTGGTTCCGGTGAACTGGCGGAAGTCGCGGATCAGATGGGCCTGGTCGGCGTATCCGGCCTCGGCGGCCAGCTGTGCCCAGTCCGGCCTCCCGGCCTCGCGGTCCAGGTGCCGCCAGACCCGGTCGAAGCGGATCAGCCGGGCCGCGGTCTTGGGCCGCAGTCCGGCCTCCCGGCTGAACCTGGCGATCAGGTGCTTGTGGCTCCAGCCCACCTCGCCGGCGAGCTGACCGACCGGGACCCGGCCCCTGGTCCCGACCAGCCGCCGCCACGCCCAGGCCACCTGAGGCGAGGGCCGCGGCCCGCAGTCCATTCTGCGCAGCAGGAACTCATCCATCAGCACAAACCGCTGCGGCCAGTCCGGCGCCTCGCGCAGCTGCTCGGCCAGCCGCCGCGCGGCGGCCCCGAGCAGGTCGGCCAGGCTGGCGATCTGGCCGCCAAGCTCGCCGATCGGCAGCCCCAGCAGCCGGCAGGCGGCCAGCGGGTCCAGCCATACCTCCAGGTAGGAGGGCGCGCAGTCACCCGGCACCAGCCACGATGAGGCATGCGGGCCCATGACGAAGGCCGGCGGGCGATGCGCCGAGTCGGCGAGCTTCACGACCAGCGGGACGGACACGGTGGCCGGCAGGGCCAGGGCCCTTGGCGTGGTGGCCACGGTGAAGCCGGCGTACCCGCGCGGGAGCAGCGGCCGCAGCAGCGGGTGCGGTGCCGCTGCCAGCCGGGGCCACCTGGCCCGTTCCGGCGCGGCCGTGGTCATGCCGGCCGCCGCCCGGCGACTGCCGGGCCCGGGGAGCCGGCCTCGGTGGCCGGCGGCCGGGCCGGGCGGGCCGTGACCACCGCGCTGATGGTGACGGCGGCCACCGCGGCGATCGAGGCGAAGGTGCGGATGGCGTGGAACAGCTGCCAGCGGGGCTGGATCTGGCGCCAGTCACCGGGCAGGGTAGCCGCCGTCCAGGCCTGGATCTGATTGTCGATCGGAACCTCGACCGCCAGGGTGATCACGAGCGCCGCGACCATGAGAATGAACCCGGCCAGCAGCCACCAGAAGGCGGCCCCCCGTCCTCGCCACAGCAGCGCCCCGGTGACCAGCGCGCTCAGCAGGGCCAGCGGCAGCAGGATGGCCATCGGGACCCCGAGATTGTGGATCATCTGGTGGCCGACCGCGACGAACGCCGGGGCGGACAGCTGGCTCATGGTGCGGCTGAGCGAGAACCAGGTACCCCAGAACACGCCCATGACCAGGGCGAACAAGACGATGGTGGTGACCTTGGCGACGCGGGTCGGCACAGCGTGCTCCTCGGCTCCGCGGGTGCACGGCTGCCGCCCCGGCCGGTGTTCCGGCGGGAGCCTGGCGGGCGCCAGTCGTGGCGCTCGCCAGGTCAGCCCCCGTCGGACCGCCGCTGAAACCCGCTAATGCGAATATTCTCGCGGCAAGACGCCAGCGTAGCCCGGCGATGCGCACTAATGCAAGTTCCTTCGCGTTATAATTCCGGGGTGGTGAACCAGCCGCAGCGGATGCAGCGACCGCAGGGCCGGTCTGCCCGTGTCCGCCAGCAGGTGCACATGGCTGTCATCAGCCTGCTGCGGGACCGGAGTGCGGACGAGCTGAGCATCCCCATGATCGCCGAGCGGTCCGGCGTGCACCAGGCCACGATCTACCGCCGCTGGGGAAGCATCCCGGTCCTGCTCGGCGACATCGCCGCCGCCGGGCCGGCCCGTAACTCCCCGCTCCCCGACACCGGCACGCTGCGCGGCGACCTGGATGCCTACGCCGTCGCCGTCGCCGATGCGCTGGCCGGCCCGCTGGGCGTGCTGATGCTCCGGGCGGCTGTGTCGAGCATCCCGCCCGAGCCGGACCGCGGCCCGTCGGCGATCCTGGCCGAGCGCACCGGGCAGCTGCAGGCGATGCTGAGCCGCGCCGAGGCCCGCGGCGAGCGGCCGCCAGGCGTGGCCGAGCTGCTGGAACTGGTTGTCGCCCCGCTGTACTTCCACGCCCTGTTCGGCCAGCCCGCCGGCGCCGGGGACGCCCGCCGCCTGGTCGACCGTCTCCTCGCGGCACCGGCGGCCGGCCGCCCGGACGAGGCGGCCGGCAGCGCCCGGAGGTGAATTTCGTTCAAGCGCCCGCTGGGGGCGCGCGCCTAGCCTCGGGCGAAGTAAGGGATCGATGGTGGCAGCTCCCGCGATCCGAGGAGCACCTGATGACTGAACTCGTCCATGACCCGGTCAGCCGGGTTCGCTATGCGTTCCAGCGCGACGGCGAGAACCTGATCGTGGACTGCCTGGTTGAGGCCGGCGGTGCCCTGCCCCCGCACCGGCACCCGCGTCAGGTAGAACGCTGGTCGGTAGCCGGCGGCCAGGTCCGGTTCCGCCTCGGCGACACCGAGCGTCTCATCGGCCCCCCGGACGGGGAGATAGTCGTGACGCCCGGCGCCGCGCACGGCCTGGCCAACGCCGGCGACCAGGAGGCGCGGCTGCGCTGCCGGGTGGAGCCGGCGCTGCGCCTCCAGGCCGTCCTGGAGGAAAGTGCCGCAGCCGGGCGGCGCGGCCTGTTCACCGCCCGCGGGCTGCCCCGCGGCCTGGCCGGGGCACGCTGGGCCGCCGGCTTCCTTGATCGCTACCGCGGCGAGACCGTCTTCCTGTCGCCGCCGCTGCCCGTCCAGCGCGTAATGATCGCGCTGCTGGCCCGTGACCCCGGCCCGGACCCGGAGAGGAAGGAAGCCGACGATGCGACTCAGTGAAAAGGTCAGCATGCTGGTTCGATGGCCGGAACTTCGCTGTCCTGTCCACGCTCGAGGCAGACGGCCGGCCGCACGCGACCGTGGCCTGGGTCAAGCGCGACGGGGATGACATCTTGTTCGCGCTGCCCGCGAGCCGCCGCAAGACCGCCAACCTGACCCGGGACCCGCGGGCCGCCGTCACGATCTTCGATGCCGCTAATCCGTACGACAGCGCCCAGGTGCAGGGCGCCGCCTCGATGGAAGACGACCCGGACGGCGCGCTCGTGGAAGAGCTCTCGCGCAAGTACACCGGCGGGCCCTACCCCGGATTCGCCGGACCGGACCCGCGCTGGGTCATCGCGAGGATCACGGCCGGCAAGGTCACCACCAGCTGGCCAGGCGAGTAACCAGCCCGGGCGCGCCCCTGGCACCCGCCCGGCACCGGGATGGCGGCGCGCGCCGGTCCCGGGCAGGTCATGAATCCGCCACGGGCCTGCCTATCGAGCGTATATTCGACTGCCGGTGACCTGGAGATGTACGATCAGGCCATGGTCGCCACGCGATCCAGGCCCCGGCCCCGGCACCATCAGTCCCGGCCCGGGCGCTCCGCCGTGGTCGCAGCCCGGCTGACCGACCTGCGCGGGCCCGCCGAGGGCCCGGTCCAGCTGCCATTGTGGCTGAACTGGAGCAGCCCCGGCCACGCCTTCGATCTGGCTGACCACGACATGCGATTGTGGCTCTACCAGACGGTGCTCCGCGAGGCGAGCAGCACGGCGGACCTGACCGCCTACCTCGACCGTGACACGCTGATCGCGCTGTGGCCGGAGCTGTACCTGCCCAAGGGCGTCCGGCAGGCCTGGGAGGACCGGCACGCGGAGCTGCGCTCCGCCGCAGCCGCCTGATGCCCGTCGGCAGGCTGCACGGCCAGGTCGCGGCCATCGCGCTGAGTGTCGCCGCGCCGCGCGGGTTCGCCCTCGGGGGCGGTAATGCCCTGATGGCGCACGGGGTCATTGACCGGATGACGCAGGACGTCGATGTCTTCAGCGACGAAGAGGACGCCGTCGCCGCAGTGGCCGGCGCGGTGGAGACCGCGCTGCGCGCGGCCGGGTTCACGGCGCAGCGGCGCGACCAGGGCGACGACCTGGCGGACCTGTTCTACGGCATGGGCGACGGGCTGGCCGAGTGGATCATCACCGCGCCCGGCGGCGAGCAGATGATGCTGCAGCTGGCCTACTTCGACCGGGCCCGCAAGCCGGTGCAGATGGAGTTCGGCCCGGTGCTGGACCTGGAGGACGTGGTCGGCGGCAAGGTGTGCGCGCTGGCCAGCCGGGCCGAGCCGCGTGACTACGTCGACACGGCGGCCGCCCTGGACCGCTTCACCATCGGGCAGATGATCGGATTCGCCAGGCGGCTGGATCCGGGGCTGACCGACCGCGACTTCGCCGACGCCGGCGAGCGGCTGGACCGGTGGGGCGACGGGGTGTTCGCCCCGCTCGGGCTCGGGCCGCGGGAGGTGGCCCGGCTCCGCGACAGGTTCGCGGCCTGGCCCCGGCCCTGAGCAGCGCCCGGCGCGCCTGGCCCGCAGCATCCCGCCCGCCGCGCCGGGGCCGGTCCGCCCTCGCCGCCGGCACGGCCGTCACAGCCAGTACGTGTCGTGCTCGCGGAAGAACTCCGCCTTCTCCGCGTCGCTCATCTCGGCCAGGTTCAGCAGGCCCTCGAAATATCCCTCCCGCGGCGCACCCGGCGCGAAGTGCAGCAGCATCGACGCCGGCTCCCCCGACTCGTTCCGGAAGGCATGCACGCCACCCTCCGGGACGTGCACGAAGTCACCCGGTGCCGTATCGATCCAGCGCCGCCCGTCGTAGATCCGCACGGTGCCGGACAGGATGTAGAACGACTCGGAGATCGCCCGGTGGAAGTGCGGCGCCGGGCCGCTGGGGCGCGGTCCCATGTCCCAGCGGTAGAGCCCGAACTGCCCGCTGGTCGACGCGCCGGTCGCCAGGTAACGCACCGTGGTGCCGCCATCGGGGTAGGCCAGCTCGGGCTCGGCGGCCGGGGACCGGCAGGTCGCCGTCAGCTCGCCGGTGTCACCGTGGTAGGTCGGCAGTGGATAGCTCATGGCGCTCCTGCCCGTAGCTCTCGGTGGAGATTACGTTCCGCAGCTGCTGGCCGCCGGGCCCGCCGGTCCCTGCAGCCGGATCGTCCGGCCTGCCGACGGCGGCCCGCTCGCGGGCAGGCCGGGGCGGCGGCAGCAGCCACGCTGCCCATCATGGCGCAGGAGGCTGCCTGCAGACGGCTGCGACCCGGGTGCGGCGGCGTGCCCGCGATGACCGGCCCGGCCGGCCTGCCCTGCTGCTGAGCGAACGATCGCCGTTACAGACTTTCGCTGTGCCGGCACCAGCCAGCGCGGCGGGCGTCGCATCTCGGCAATCACTCTCTCCACCTGCGGGAATGTGATCACGCCCGCGGCCCTGCCGGTGCCTGCGATCCGTTCCGCCGCTGCGGCCGGGCCGCCCGGCCGACGACCATTCCTGGACAGGAATGCCGTAAAACACCTAAAATATCAGTTATCTGAGCGAACGTTCGCTCACGAATGCGGCGGACAACGGCGCAGCGAGGCGGAGCGCGGGAGCCATCCCGGCAGCGAGGCGGCGGCAGCTCACCGGGGGCTGACCGGCCGGTCTTCGAGGCAGGCCGGGGCAGCTCTGCTGACGCCCGCCGCGCCGTCGCCCCGGCGCACCCGACTCACCGGAACTTGCCGCTTGGAGGGCAGATGAGACTGGGCGGGATAAGACCAGGCCGACTGTCGTCGATTTCCCCGCGATTGCTCACCCGCATGACCCGCACCCCGCGTACCGCGCCAGCAGCCACACCACCACCCGTTACCACGGCAGGCGGAAGGGAACCCAGCACCGTCATCTCCGGTCCGCCCGCCGCTAGCCCGGCCCCGGGCCCCGCCGCCCGCCTGACCCCGCGCCTGCTCAGCCGCAGGACACTGATCCCCGTCTCACTCGGCGTGGCCGTCGCCCTCGTCCTGGCCTTCCTGGCGGGCGGCGGAGCGGCCCGGCCGGGCAGCACCGCGGCCCGGCTGGTCGCCCGCACCGGAGCCGCCTCGGCCGCCAGCGCCGCGGACAGCATCCCGAACCCGTACATCTTCGTGCACGACCCGAGCATGGCGAAGCAGGACGGCACCTACTACCTGTTCTCCACCGGCGACCCGGCGGGCGCGATCGGCAACGGCAACATCCAGATCCGCACCTCGCGCAACCTGCGCAGCTGGAGCTACGCCGGGACGGTCTTCGCCGATAAGCCGGCCTGGATTACCTCCGCGCTGGGCAGCATCCCGAACCTGTGGGCGCCGGACATCTCGTTCTTCGGCGGCCTGTGGCACCTGTACTACGCCGGGTCCAGCTTCGGCTCGAACAACTCGGTCATCGGCCTGGCCACCACCCCGACGCTGGACCCGGGCAGCCCGCGCTACCACTGGACCGACGACGGCCAGGTGTTCCGGACCAGCAGCTCCGATGACTTCAATGCGATCGACCCGTCACTGGTCAGCGCCGCCGACGGGACGAAGTGGCTGGTGCTGGGCTCGTTCTGGAGCGGCATCAAGCTGATCCAGCTCGACCCGGCGACCGGCAAGCCCGCCAGCTCGTCCCCGAAGATCTACTCGCTGGCCCAGCGGCCCGCGCCCGACGCCGAGGAAGGCGCGGGGATCGTCTACCACGACGGCTACTACTACCTGTTCGTGTCCTGGGACTCGTGCTGCCGGGGCATCGGCAGCAGCTACCGGATCATGGTCGGCCGGTCCCAGTCGGTCACCGGCCCGTACACCGACCCCAACGGGACCGACATGATGAACGCCGGCGGCATGGAGGAGCAGGGCAGCGACGAGGGCATGATCGGCCCCGGCTCGTCGTCGGTCTTCCAGCAGGGCGGCCGGGACTACCTCGTCTACCACTACTACGACGCGTTCGAGAACGGCGACCCGTGGGTGCAGGTCCGCCCGCTGGTCTGGACCTCCTCCGGCTGGCCGGTCACCGGGCAGCCGCTTACCCCGGTTCCGGGCAGCCCCGTCCCGCTGCGCTAGCCCGGCACCGCCTGACCGCAGGACCGCCGCGGGCGGCTGGGCACCGGCCAGCCGCCCCGGTGCCGGCCAGCGCGAAGTAGTGATCGTGCTTGCGCACCAGCCGGGCGTAGTCGGCCGCGCCGCGCGGGTGACTGCCGGTCACGCAGGCCACGCCCCAGTTGTCGGCGACCTTGCCCGGCCAGGCCGGGTCCAGCCGCAGCGCCCGGCCCCGGGCCTGCACGACCGAGGTCGGCGTGGCCGCCGCGGTCAGGTCGATCACCACGTTGACGGCCGGGGCGTCCCAGCCTTCGCCGAGCAGCGCGCGGGTCCCGACCAGGCACCGTGAGCCGCCCTCGGTGAAGAACCGGGTGATCAGCGGCACGTACCGGCGCGGCTCCCAGCCGCGGGCAGCGGTGATCTCCCGGACCGGGCTCTCGCCGCCCGCCGCGCCGGCCGGCGTGGCCGCGAGCGGCAGCTGCGGGTCGGCCGCACGCAGCCAGGCCAGCAGCCGGACCGCGGTGCCCGGGCCGCAGGCCACCCGGCGGCCGGTGAGCAGCACCGGGTCGAGCGCGGCGGCCTGCTCGTCGTCCAGCAGTGCCTGCGGCGCGAGCCGTGCCCCGCCCGCCTCGGCCGACAGCACGCCGGTCAGCCGGGCCGGCAGCTGGCCGGATGCTTCCTCGAAGTCACACAGCACCAGGGCGCGCAGCCGCGGCCCGAGCTCGGCGGTCTCGGCGCGCAGGATCTCGGTGACCGCGCGGGCCTTGCTCTCCGACCGGGCCAGTACCCGGTCGACCGGCGACTCGGCGGCCCGCACCCCGGCCCTGCTCAGCCGGTAGCCGACCGCGGGCAGCGCCCGGCGGATGGCCTGGTAGGCCTGCTCGTCGCGCGGGTCACCGCTGGGCAGCAGGCAGTGCCGGCAGTAGTCGCCGATCAGCGCGACCCAGTCGTCGGAATCGGGCGGCCGGCGGTGCTGCTCGCGGACCCGGGCGCCGTCCGGCAGCGGCAGCAGCCCGGCGACGTGCAGCCGGACGGCCGCGTCGGCCAGGGCCGGCTCGTCGTGCTCGAAGCGCTGCCAGGACACCTGCGCGCCGCCGGGGCCGTGCCGGTCCACGACCCCGGGCCTGCAGCCAGCTCAGGAACGGCGTGCTGGCGAACTGCGGGTCGAGCAGGTCGGTGCGCAGCTCGGCGAACCGGACCGCCTCGCCGTGAATGTAGTCGGCCTCGGCGGCGGTCGGCCGGGCCAGGTAGGCCAGTTCCTGGTAGGGCGCCAGGGTGCCGCTGCGCACCAGGGCGGGTGCGGACACCTCCAGGTCCACGCTGCCGAACAGGGCCCGGTGCAGCTCGGCCTGCTGGGCGCTCATCAGCACCGGCGGGGTCGCGGTCAGGCCGATGACCCCGGGGCTGCCGAGCTGGCCGAGGACGACCTCCAGCAGCCGGCCCCACAGCTCCAGCAGGTGATGGCACTCATCCAGGACCACGGGCCGCCGTCGCGCAGCCGGGCGATCAGCTCGCGGCCGCTGGGGTGCAGCAGGCCGAGCAGCTCAGCCTCGCCGGCGCCGGCCTGCTGCTTGCTGTTATCAGCAAGGAACGGGCCCGCTGCGTCGCCGGAACTGTGCGCGATGGTGCACAGCGCCTGGTAGGTCAGCACGGTGAGCGCGGCGGGCAGCTCCCGGCTGGCCGTCGCGCGGACCGTGCCCGGCTCGAACGCGGCGTGCCACTGGGCGATCCACTGCGCCTGGATGGCGGTGTTCGGGCACAGCACGAGGGCCGGCCGGCCGAGGCGGCGCAGGGCCTCCAGGCCAACCAGGGTCTTGCCGCCGCCGGGCGGCACGACCAGGTAGGTGCTGGTGTCGCCGCGCTTGCGGTCCTTCTCGAAGGCGTCGAGGGCACGCTGCTGGTGCGGCCACAGCGGCCGGCTGGATGCCGTGGAAGGCGGCGGTGCTCCGGCCCTCTGTCTGCGTCTCGCTGTCTCCCTGCGATCCCGGCCGGCCAGGCGCGCGACCGCACCCCGTGACAGCAGCCCGTCAGGGTCCCGGCTGCCATATTGCACCAGCCAGGCACGCGCCGCCAGCACGGCGCGGCCACCGGCCGGCCCGTCGCGCGCATGACCGCGACGGGCTGGTGCCGCCAGCGGCCGCGGATTCCAGGCCCGCACGGTGCCGCAGCCGGCTCGCAGATCCGGCTGAGACGATGAGTGATCGCGCCCGCGGTCAGCTGTCCAGGTAGCGCAGCACGGCCAGCACCCGGCGGTTGTCGCTGTCGGCGGGCGGCAGGCCCAGCTTGCCGAAGATGCTGGCCACGTGCTTCTCGACCGCGCCCGGCGAGACGACCATCCCGGCGGCGATCCCGGCGTTGGACCGGCCCTCGGCCATCAGCGCCAGCACCTCCCGCTCGCGGGGCGTCAGCGCGGCCATCCCGGCCGCCTGAGTCCCGGCCCGCATCAGCAGCCGGACCACCTCTGGGTCCAGGGCGGTCCCGCCGGCCGCCACCCGCTCCAGTGCGCCGGTGAACTCCTCGACGTCGGCGACCCGGTCCTTGAGCAGGTAGCCGACCCCGGCCGGGTTGCCGGCCAGCAGCCGGGCGGCGTACCGGGTCTCGACGTACTGCGAGAACACCAGCACCGCGGTGCCGGGGTGGCTGGACCGCAGGCTGATGGCCGCGCGCAGGCCCTCGTCGGTGAAGCCGGGCGGCATCCGCACGTCGGCTACCGCCACGTCGGGCCGGTGCTCGTCGACCGCGTCGAGCAGCGCCTGCCCGTCGCCGACCGCCGCGCACACCTGATGACCGCGATCGGCCAGCAGCTGCGCTAGTCCCTCGCGCAGGATGGCGAGATCTTCCGCAATAACGACGCGCACTGGCGATCCTCACGCTTGCATCGGGAGCTCGATTGTGACCTGGGTCGGCCCGCCCGGCGGGCTGGCCACGGTCACCGTGCCGTCCACGGTGGCCGCGCGCTGGGCCAGTCCGGCCAGCCCGCCGCCCGGCCGCGACCGCGCTCCGCCGGCGCCGTCGTCGGTGACGGTCAGCACCAGGTGCTCGGCGCTGCCGCTGCGCCGCACGCTGACCTCGACCTCGGCCCGGCTGGCCTGGCTGTGCTTGGCCACGTTGGCCAGCAGCTCAGCGGCGCAGAAGTAGGCGATGGTCTCGATGGACGGGCTGGGCCGCTGCGGGATGCTGGCGGTCAGCCGGGCGGGCGTGGCGCTGGCCCCGGCCAGGCTGGCCAGCGCGTCCTCCAGGCCGCCGTCCAGGGCGGGCGGGTGGATGCCGCGGGCCAGGTCACGCAGCTCGGTGAGGGCGTCCTTGGCGCCCTGGTGAGCGGCGGCCAGCAGCTCGCGGGCCCGGTCCAGGTCGCGCGGCTCGCCCTCGGTGCCCAGCTGCGAGCGGGCCCGGCCCAGGTACATGGCCAGCGCCACGAGCCGGGCCTGGGCGCCGTCGTGCAGGTTCCGCTCGACCTGGCGCAGCAGCGCGGCCGAGTCGTCCACGGCCGCCGCGCGGGTGGCCTCCAGCTCGCGGATCCGCTCGGCCTGGCTGCGCCGGCCGAGCAGGCCGCGGATCAGCCACTGGTCGGCGATGACCGCCAGCCGGGTGGTCCACGGGGCGATGAGCAGCACCACGATGCCCAGCAGGCAGATGGCCAGCGCGCCGGCGTAGTTCGTGACCTGCACGCCGCCGGCCGGCAGCGGGGACCCGATGGCCGTGCGGCCGGCCTCCGGCAAGATCAGCCACCAGAACGGATAGGTGAAGTAGTACAGCCCGAGCAGCCACGGGACCGCCGAGAAGTACAGCATCGCGAACGCTACCGGCAGCTTGAGCAGGGTGTACCCGGCGGCCCGCCAGCCGGCCGCGTCCCGCAGCCGGGCATCTATCCGGCCCAGGACGCCGCGGCCGGGCCGGAACGGCGCCGGCGCCGGGACCGGCGCGCTGAGCAGCCGGGCCGCCAGCCACCGGTGCAGGGCCCCGATCCGGCGACTGGCCCGGCTGGCCACGCTGAGCAGGACCAGCCCGGCGAACGAGCCGATCAGCGAGGCGGTCAGCACCAGCCCCGGGGCCAGGATGAACATCAGCGGCGCGAAGCAGAGCGCGGCGACCGGCACGGCCAGCACGCAGTAGGCCAGCTCGGCACGGGCCCGCCGGGCCAGGGGCGCGGCCACCAGGAACCGCGCCAGCCGGGCCGCGCGGGACTGCCCGGGCGGCGCGGCGGCCGGGCCCGCAGGCTCCCCCGCCGGCCCGGCGGCCGCAGGCGCACCCGGCGGCGTCATGTCACCGGCAGCGGCGCGGCGGCCGGGCCGGCGGCGGGCCGGCCCGGCTCGCCGCCGGGGACCGCCGCCGCCCCGGCCTGCGGGTCCGCGCGGGAAGAAGCCATGGCCTCCATTCTCACTCCCGGCTGCCGGTGCTGCTCACCAGCACGGCCGGCCGGAGCCGGTCACGCATCCCGCCGGGCGGTCAGCCACGCCCCGGCCGCCAGCAGCACGATCACGTACCCGGCCAGCACGGCCAGGCCCGCCCACGGCGACAGCGAGAACGGCTCGGGCTTCACGGCCGACAGCGAGTTCTCGGCGATGATCTCGGGCAGGAACTTCTGCACGGCATGCTGGGTGCTCTCGGGCAGGGCCAGCGTGATCGGGGGCAGTACGAAGATCACCCCGGCCAGCACCGCGATGGCCGCGGCGCTGCGCCGGACCAGCGTGCCCAGGCCCGCCCCGGCGAGCGCGATCAGCGCCAGGTAGACGCCGGTCAGCGCGACCGCGCGGAGCACGCCGGGCTGGCCGAGGCTGGCGTGCGGGACCGGGGCGGCCAGGAACCGCTGCCCGGTCACGAACGTGGCGAAGGCGAAGATCTCGCCGGTGACCAGGGTGAGGGCGCCGAGCACGGCCGCCTTGGCCGCGATCACCAGGCCGCGGCGCGGCACGGCCGCGAAGGTGTTCCGGATCATGCCCGAGGAGTACTCGCCGGTCACGGCCAGCACGCCGAGCACCGCCATGGCCAGCTGGGCCACGGCCACGCCGGTATAGCCGTTGTTGGTCGGGTCGAAGGACACCCTGTCGGCATGGGAGGTGGTGGCCCAGTGCGACGAGGCGATGCTGAGCACCAGGATGGACAGGCCGATCATGGCCACGAGCGAGACGCCCAGGCTCCACCAGGTGGACCGCATGCTGCGCAGCTTGATCCACTCCATCCGGGCCGCGCTGCGGAAGCCGTAATGCCGGCCGGCCTCCCGCCTGCTGACGGTCGCCGTGCTGCTCATCTAGTGCCTCGCTTCGCTCGTGCCGCGGTACTCCACGGCGCTGTCGGTCAGGCCGAAGAAGGCCTCTTCCAGGGAGCCCGCCCGGCTGGCCAGCTCCGCGACGGACGTGCGGGCCAGCAGGTGGCCGCGGCCGATCACCACGAGCTGGTCGGCCATCAGCTCCACCTCGCTGATCAGGTGGCTGGATACGAAGACCGTGCGGCCCTCGCGGGCCAGGCCGGTCAGCAGGTTGCGGATCCACCGGATTCCCTCCGGGTCCAGGCCGTTGACCGGCTCGTCCAGCAGCAGCACGCCGGGGTCGCCGAGCAGGGCGGTGGCCACGCCCAGCCGCTGGGCCATGCCCAGCGAGTACTTGCCGGCCCGGCGCCTGGCCGCGTCCTGCAGGCCGACCAGGCCCAGGACCTCCTCGACCCGGGAGCGCGGAATGTCGTTGCTGGCGGCCAGGGCGGCCAGGTGGCTGCGGGCGCTGCGGCCGGGCTGGAAGCTGCGGGCGTCGAGCATCGCGCCGACCTCGCGCAGCGGCCAGCGCAGCTGCCGGTAGGGCCGCCCGCCGACCGTGGCGGTGCCGCGGTCGGGCCGGTCCAGGCCCATGATCAGCCGCATGGTCGTCGACTTGCCGGACCCGTTGGGGCCCAGGAAGCCCGTCACCGTGCCGGGGGTCACCTCGAAGGTGAGCGCGTCCACCGCCAGGGTCGGGCCGAATCGCTTAGTCAGGTTCCTGACAGCAATCACCGGATCTCCTTCCGCGCGCGGGGCCGCGCGCTTCGCAGATCACGCTAGAGATCGCGCTGACCTGGGAGAATCCGGCTACTGCCCGTCCTGGCGGGGGGTTATCCCCCGGCCAGGACGCTGACCTGCGCGGCCCCGGGCCGGCCCGGCGCCAGCCCCGGCGCGGATCCGGGCCGGGCCTCCGGCCAGCAGCCGCTCAGTCGACCGCGGCCATGGCCCGGGAGAACTGCGCCGCGTACAGCCGGGCGTAGGCGCCGCCGGCCTCCAGCAGCCCGGTGTGCGTGCCCTGCTCGACGATCTGGCCGTTCTCCATGACCAGGATCAGGTCCGCGTCGCGGATCGTGGACAGCCGGTGCGCGATGACGAAGCTGGTCCGGCCCTGGCGCAGCTCCCTCATCGCGTGCTGGATCAGCACCTCGGTGCGGGTGTCGACCGAGCTGGTCGCCTCGTCCAGGATCAGGATCGCCGGGCGGGCCAGGAAGGCGCGGGCGATGGTGATCAGCTGCCGCTCGCCCATGCTGACGTTGCCGGCCTCGTCGTCGAGCACCGTCTCGTACCCCTTCGGCAGGGTGCGCACGAACCGGTCCACGTAGGTGGCCTTCGCCGCCTCGATGACCTGCTCGCGGGTGGCGCCGGCCGAGCCGTAGGCGATGTTGTCGGCGATGGTGCCGCCGAACAGCCAGGCATCCTGCAGCACCATCCCGGTCAGCGCCCGCAGGCTGGCCCGGCTCATCTGCGCGATGTCGGTGCCGTCGAGCAGGATCTGGCCGGAGTCCACCTCGTAGAACCGCATCAGCAGGTTGACCAGGGTGGTCTTGCCGGCGCCGGTGGGGCCGACGATGGCCACCGTCTGGCCGGGCGCCACCGACAGGCTGACGTCCTCGATCAGCGGGCGGTCCGGGGAGTACCGGAACGACACGCGGGAGAACTCCACCCGGCCGCGCAGCTGCTGCGGGCGGGCGGGCCGGGCCGGATCGGGGGCCTGCTCGTCGGCGTCCAGCAGCGCGAACACCCGCTCGGCCGAGGCGACCCCGGACTGCAGCAGGTTGGCCATGCTGGCCACCTGGGTCAGCGGCTGGCTGAACTGGCGGGAGTACTGGATGAAGGCCTGCACGCTGCCCAGCGACAGGGTGCCGCTGGCCACCTGCAGCGCGCCGACGACGGCCACCGCCACGTAATTGATGTTGCCGATGAACATCATCACCGGCTGGATGGTGCCGGAGATGAACTGGGCCCGGTAGCTGGCCTGGTACAGCTTCTCGTTCTGCTCGGTGAAGGTGGCCATGGCCTGCTCTCGCTGGCCGAACACGGTGACCAGCGAGTGGCCGGTGTACATCTCCTCGATGTGCCCGTTCAGCTTGCCGGTCGTCGACCACTGCCGGACGAACTGCGGCTGGGCCCGCTTGCCGATCCTGGCCACGGCGAGCACCGAGACCGGCACGGTGACCAGCGCGATCAGCGCCAGCAGCGGCGAGATCACGAACATCACGGTGAGCACGCCGACGATGGTGAGCAGCGAGATGACCAGCTGGCTCAGGGTCTGCTGCAGCGACTGGGCCAGGTTGTCGATGTCGTTGGTGACCCGGCTGAGGATCTCGCCGCGCGGCTGCCGGTCGAAGTAGCTGAGCGGCAGCCGGGCCAGCTTGGCCTGGACCTGCTCGCGCAGCGCGAACACCATCCGCTGCACGATGGTCGCCGTCACCCGGCCCTGCGCCAGCATGGCCAGCGACGAGCCGAGGTAGACGATCAGGACCAGCAGCAGGATCTGGCCGACGTGCCCGAAGTTGATGCCGTGCCCGGTGATGTGCACTGACTGCAGCAGGCTGGCCTGGGTGGACTTGCCCTCGCGGCGCAGCCGCGCGATGACCTGGGCCTTGCTGACCCCGGCCGGGATCTGGTCGCTGATCACGCCGGAGAAGATCACGTTGGTGGCGTCGCCCAGCAGCCGCGGGCCGAGCACCGACAGGGTGACGCCGATGGCGGCCAGGGCCAGGCCCGCGGTCATGATCAGCCGCTGCGGGGCCAGGGTGGCCAGCAGCCGCCGGCTGGAGCCGCGGAAGTCCAGTGCCTTCTCGGTGGACCGGCCGGCCATGAATGCGGCC
>DASUBV010000218.1:0-6571 GCA_035763085.1 Streptosporangiaceae bacterium
GTTCGGCGAGGTCGTGGTGATCTCGGTGCCGTGGGGTGTGCTGCCGCAGGCGCTGGAGCAGGCCGGGCCGCTGGACGGGAAGATCGTGATCGATACCACCAACCAGTTCGGCGCGCCGCCGCTGCCGCCGGAGGGCCAGACCGCGGCTGCGTTCAACGCCGCGCGGATGCCGGGCGCCCGCTACACCAAGTCGTTCAACACGCTGACGTCGGGATTCCAGGCCGAGGCCGCCGGGCGGACGGGCAGCGAGCGGGTGGTGCAGTGGGTATGCGGCGACGACCCCGGTGCTAAGGCGGTGGCAGCCGGGCTGATCAAGGATGCCGGGTTCGTCCCGGTGGACTTTGGCGGGACGGCAGGCTGCGCGGTCATGGAAGCGCCGCGCCGGCCGGGCGCGGTCTACGGCGAGGAGTACCGCGCCGCCGATGCCGAGGCGGTCGTGGAGGCAGTCCGGGCCGGGCACCCGATCCCGCCGACCCCGCGCTACAGCTGATGTCCGCGGCATCAACCTACGGGGCAAATGATCTGTGAGGCTTGGCGCGGCCCCGGAACCCTGGGCTGGTGTCAGGATCGGTGCCGGTGATCTCGGGCTGACCCTCAGCGCGCGGAAGCTGCAAGTCATGGCTGTGCCTGACGAAGCCCGCCGAGAGGCGCGGGCAGCATTGCTCAGCGCCGGACTGTCGCCGGCCCCTGCCCGCGCGCAGATGGTTTCCGCACTCGCTGACGCACGCCGCCGGATGGCCGCCCTTCGCGCTAGCCGAAGCCCGATGGATCGCTGGCTTGCCGACGAGGTCCGCCATGGCGGACTGAGAGAGAATGCCGCCGTGCTGGCAGCACTGGAGAACACGAGCCAGCGCGATCGGGTGGCGGCTGCCTACTCGCAGCGCCACCCAGACCGGGCCCAGATCCTCCGCGACGTCCTGCGGGTTCCCCTCTAACCGTGGAAACTTCGGTGGGGTGAGCATGCCAGCACGGCTGGCCTCGTTGCGCCCGCGGCAGACAGCCCCGTGCGGGTCGCGCCGGGACATCATCCGCCCGGTGAAACGGGTCAGTCTTTGGCGTAGAACGTGTACTCGGTGTCCGGGAATCGCTCAAAGCTAGCCGGGCGCGGCAGGCCAGAGGACTGCTGAGCCTGCAGCGCCTCTGGGTGCTGGCTGAACGCGGCTGCTCCCTCAGCGGCCGCCCACAGGTTGACGGTAATGATGCCGCGTTCCGTCTTGCTGGTCACCGACGCGAGAGCGCCGAACCCGGGCGCGAGGCGCTCGACGACCGGATCCATGTGCTGCCGCTTACGCTCCAGCAGCTCATCTGGGTCCCCCTCCATGGTGTGAATGGACAAGAAGGCCATAGCGCCCCTTCAGCGAAAGGATCAGCAAGGACTCGTGCAGGATAGCGGGCCTCTCAGCGGCTGCCCGGCCCTCGCTGGCTGCCCGCGGGCCGGGAACCGCGGGCAGCCAGCACGCCGGCTAGCCCTTCCGCACCTTGTTCAGGAAAATGTGCGCGCTGGCCGTCGGGTAGGCACCAGTCACGTTCTTCGCCTCCGCCGCCAGCCCGTTGTAGAAGTAGCCGAAGATGATCGGCGTCTCGTTCAGCAGCAGCGTCTCGATCTTGCCGGCGAGCTCGCGCTGGCTGGACATGTCAACAGCGGCGATGTACTGGCTGGACAGCTTGTCGTACTGCGCGTTCCTGAAGTGCGCCGCGTTCCACGCGCCCGTCCCCTTCTTGGCGTTGGTGCTCTGCAGCGGGGCGGTCAGGAACACGTTCGGCACGCCGCGGTGCCCGTACTCGACCAGGCTCATCGTGGCGTCGAGCCAGTCGGAATTCCCGAACGTGGACTTGCCGTAGTACGCGGAGGTGTTCTCCACCTTGAGCTTGATGGTGACCCCGATGCTCTTGGCCGCCTCCACGACGATCTGGGCGTACTCCGGGATCTCCAGGGCCTGCTGGGTCACCAGCTGGGTGGTGAATCCCGAGGGGTGCCCGGCGGCGGCGAGCAGCGCCTTCGCCTTGGCGATGTTCTTCGCCCGCTGCGCGACGCTGGTGTTGGTGGACCGGTACACCGGGGCGAAGGGGCTGTCGTTGCCGACGTCGGCGTAGCCCTTGAACAGGGCCTGGACGATGGCGGGGCGGTCGAGGGTGAGTGCGATCGCCTGCCGCACCCGCGGGTCGGTGAACGGCGCCTGGTCGCAGCGCATGGACAGCTCCCGGTGCGCGCTCGACTTCAGCTTGATGACGTTGTAGGGAGCGCCGGGGGCGAGCAGCTGCTGGCCGCCGGCTACCGAGAACTGCCCGAGCACGTCGAGGGTCCCGCTGGTCAGCGCGAGGATCTGGGGCGTCTGAGTGTCGTAGAAGGTGAACTCGGTGGCCGCTGGCAGCGCCTTCGGTCCCCAGTAGTCCTCGTTGCGGGTGAACGAGGCACCTTGCTTGGGCGTGTAGGACTTCATCTTGAACGGCCCGGTGCCGATGAACGAGCCCTGCCACTTACCGGGGTCGTAGCCCTTCGGGATGATGATCATGTTGTAGTTGTCGGAGGAGGTCAGGTAGGGGAAGTTCCCGTTCGGCGACTCCAGGTGGAACTCGACGGTGAAGTCGTCGACCTTCCGGACGCCGGCCGGGGTCAGGATCCCGCCGAGCGCGGACAGGGCGCTGCCGCCGTTCTTCGGGTTGGTCTGCAGCTTGTAGGTGTACACGACGTCATCGGCGGTCAGCGGGCTGCCGTCGTGGAACTTGACCCCCTGGCGGATCTTGAACCGCCAGACGTCCCCGGCGGAATTCGGCTTCCAGCTCTCGGCCAGCACCGGCTGCAGCTTCAGCTCCTGGTCGGACAGGCACAGGTACTCGCCGGTCTGGCCGAGCATGTCCAGCCCGCCCACATCGGCCACCGTCAGCGGGTTGATCTCGGCCGCCGGCACTACGATCCCGGCCCTGATCGTCGCGCCGGCCTTCCCGGCGCCCGCGCCGCCGCTCCCGCCCGGCGCGGGGCTGTTCGAGCCGCACGCGGCCACGACCGCTCCTAGCACGGGCAGCGATATCCCGACCACCGAGCCGCGCCGCAGGAAGGCCCTGCGGGAGATCCGGCCCGCCGCGAACTCGTCGATCACGTGGTTCGCGATCTCTCCCTGACCCTCGCGCAGGCGGTCGAGCCGATCATGGGACTTACTCACCGAGGAACCTCCCTGGAGTCTGCCGGACGCATTCGAGCCTAGTCCGGGCGAATCGGAAATTTCCTCCCGTGTGGTGCCAAAACTCCGCTCCTCGTCTTGACCAGGAGGTTTGCACGGCGTCACGTGCGCGCCAGCCCGCGGTCCGGTACGTGCCGGGCGGCACCGGTCCGCCGCGCGCGCCTACCGCTCGCACCGCTTCCTCCCGGCCCGCCCCGGAGGGCCGGGGGGCCTGCCGGCAGAGGCCGAACGCAGTCCGTAGGCGCGCGATTACGAACCGGACAGTGCTGTCCGGTCGCTGGCGCCCTCGTAGCATAGCCATATGCCGCCCACCGGACCAGACACCGCGATCCCCGGCCGCCCCGCCGCGGACCTGCGCCCCGCCGGCCGGGACCCCTCCGACCGGCGCAACCGCGGGCGCGGCGCGGCCGCGCAGAACCGCAGCGCCCTGGTGGCGGCGGCGCGCGAGGTGTTCGCCGACGTCGGCTACGACGCACCGCTCAGCTCGGTGGCCCGCCGGGCCGGCGTCGGCCAGGGCAGCCTGTACCGGCACTTCCCGGACCGGGTGAGCCTGGCGCTGGCGGCGTTCGAGGAGAACGTCAGCGAGCTCGAGGCGCTGGCCGACCGGCCGGGCACCACCGTCGAGGACTGCCTGAGCCTGCTGGCCGAGCAGTCGATCGCCGCGGTCGCCTACATCCACCTGCTGTCCGGCCGGGCGGACGACCCGCGGGTTGCCGCGGTCGCCCAGCGGGTCACCGCGGTGCTGGCCGCCACGCTGCCGGAGGCGCAGCAGGCCGGCCGGCTGGGGCGCCACCTGGACGCCTCCGACCTGCTGATGGCGGTCGGCATGGTCTCCGGCCTGCTGACCCAGGTCCCGGCCGCGGGCCGGCGGGCCACCGCCGGCCGGGCCTGGGCCCTGCTGCACCGCGCGCTCGTGCCGTGACCGCGGACGTTTCTGAGAAGGGATAAGCATGAACGGCCTGACGGAGCTGCCGGACGATCTGCCGGTTCCAGTGGATGACGGCGCGGCCAGACACCTGCCCGGGCTGGCCCTGCCCGGGCTGAGCCTGCGGGCGACCAGCGGCGAGATGATCGACCTTTCTGGCCTCGGCCAGCCGGGCCGTTCCGTTCTGTATTGCTATCCGCTCACCGCCCGGCCGGGAACAGACCTGCCGGACGGCTGGGATGCCATCCCCGGGGCGCGCGGGTGCACCCCGGAGGCGTGTGCCTTCCGCGATCATCACAGCGAGCTCACAGCGGCCGGGGTGACCAGCGTGTTCGGCCTGTCCAGCCAGGACACCGCCTACCAGCAGGAGGCCGCTGAGCGGCTGCACCTGCCGTTCGCGATGCTGTCGGATGCCGGGTTCGGGCTGGCGGACGCGCTGCGGCTGCCCACGTTCGAGGCCGCCGGGAGCCGGCTCTACACCCGGCTCACGATGGTGATCCGGGACGGCCGGATCGAGCACGTCTTCTACCCGGTCTTCCCGCCCGGCGAGCACGCGCAGCAGGTCCTGGACTGGCTGCGCGCCTACCCGGCCTAGCCACGGCCTTACCCGCCGGGCGGCGGGGCCGGTCGAGCGGCCGGTATCAACGGCCGGGTGGCCGGCATCCGGGACACTTTGAGTGCTCAGTGACGCGAACTGCTTGCTGCGGGAGGTCAGGGACTGGTGCCGTCGCAGGACCAGGCAGGTGCCGAGGCGGTCGTGTTCGACCTGGACGGCACGCTGCTCGACACGATGACCGTGGTGCCGCGGGTCTACGTGCAGACCATCCGCGAGCTGGGCGGCCCGGACCTGACACCGCAGGAGCTGGTCGCCGCGTGGCACATGGGCCCGACTCCGGTGGTGCTGGCGCACTTCACGGGCCGCGCGATCACCAGCCGCGACCTCGACCTCTTCTTTGACCGGATGGCGGCGGGCGCGGCACTGACGCAGCCGTTCCCCGGCGTCCTGGACCTGCTGCGGGCGCTGGGCGAGGACGGGTACGCGCTCGCGGTGTACACCAGTGCGACCCGGCGGCTCATCGACGCCACGCTGGCCCGGACCGGCCTGGGCCCTCTGGTCTCGGTGGTCGTCACCGGGGACGAGGTCGCCCGCCCCAAGCCGGCACCGGACGGGCTGCTGGACACCTGCCGGCTCCTCGGCGTCCCGGCCACGGCCGCTGCGTACGTGGGGGACGCGGAGACGGACCTGCAGTGCGCGGCGGCGGCCGGGGCCATCCCGGTGCACGCCCGCTGGTCGCCGCACACGGTCGCCGTGGCCGGGCCCGGGTACGCGGCACGCCAGCCGGGCGATGTCCGGACGCTGCTGGCCGGCCTCGGGCCTGGTGACGGCCGGGCCGCGGCTGGGTAGCCACGACCGCCGGCTCCGCGGGCCGCGGCTGGTCCCGTCACTCCCCCGCCGTCAGCCGGCGCTGCGGCCGAACAGGCCCAGGAGCCGGTCCAGGTCGCTGGCATCCGCGCCCACCGGGCGCTCCGGGCCGATCAGGCCAGCGTCCCGGCCGACGGGCGCGAACTCCCGCGCGGTCTCCAGCGCCCCGCGGACCAGGTCCGCATCCAACACGACGTCCTGACCGGTGGCCTGCGCCAGGTCCCACGTGTGCACCAGGATCTCCACCGGGTACCGGTCCAGGAACTCGCCGAGCGGCAGGAACCCGCCCCACGGCAGCGGCACCGGCCGGGTAAGCGCCGCCGGGCCGAGCGCCGCCATCGTGCGGGCCCGCGACGCCTGCCACGCGGCCAGCGGATCATCACCCGCGACCGACCGCGGCTGACCGAGACGGGGGTCCTCGAAGCGGCCAGCGGCGAGTGCTTCGGTCGCCTGCAGCGCACCGATGACATGCCCCGCGACGTCGGCAGCGGACCAGCCGTCACACGGCGACGGCGCATCCCAGCAGCCTGGCGGAACGGCAGCGAGCACCGCCTCGAAATCATCGAGAGCCCGCTCGAAGTTCTCCAATGGCACAATCAGTTAGTGTCCCCTGCGGCCGCCACGCCGCCGCCATTCGCCCGGATCCGGCCGGCTCACATCCCGGTCGAGCCGTCGATGGCCTCGCGAAGCAGGTCGGCGTGCCCGTTGTGGCGCGCGTACTCCTCCACGAGGTGCTGCCACATCCACCGCACCGAGAGGGTGTCCTCCCGGAACGTGAATGTGTCGTCCAGCTCCGCGCCCTCCAGCGCGGCATCCACGGCCCGGCACTCGGCCCGGTAGCGCTCGAAGTCCTCCTCGGCGCCGGCCGGGTCGGCCTCCTCGAAGTCCGCACTCGGTGCATCAGCGCGGTAGTAGTAGTCAGGTACCTGCTCACCGCGGAAGGTCTGCCGGACCCACCCGAGCTCGGTGTCGCTCATGTGCCGGACCAGGCCCAGCAGGGAGAGGCTCGACGGCGGCACGGCCCGCCTGGCCAGCTGCGTGGCA
>DASUBV010000219.1:0-27957 GCA_035763085.1 Streptosporangiaceae bacterium
GTGACCGGCATCGGCGGGCCGGTCGGCCGATGGCTAACCCAGAAGGTCATAAACGGGATCCGCCGCACCGGCAAGGTGCCCATCCTGGGGTACGACGCCCTGGTCTTGACCACCACCGGCGCAAGGAGCGGACTGCAGCGCAGCACACCGGTCGGCTTGTTCCCCGGCAAAGACGGCAGCTGGCTCATCGTGGCCTCCGCAGCCGGGGGACGCAAGAACCCGGCCTGGTATCACAACATCGCCGCCCACCCCGACCAAGTGCAGATCGACACCGGCGGCCACAAGGTCGCCGTGACCGCTCAGCAACTCCACGGGCCCGAACGCGACCAGGCATGGCAGCAAATCACCACCGCCGCACCCCGCTACGCCAAAGACGCCAGCAAGACCGACCGCCAGCTGCCCATCATCTGCCTGATCCCCCGGGCCGAAAACCCCGATCGGTGAACGTACACCCCCCGGCCGACCGATGGGTTGTGATCATCTCAAGTCCCGCATCTGGGCTGGTTACAGTGGGATTCTGGTTGCCAGCCTCCCCGAAGACCGAATCTGTTGCGCGCCGCACAACCAGACGCCCGCCGCTGGCGAGGCGAACCTGGTAAACGATCTTGGTCACCTACAAATCTGACGTGCACCCGGCCGCCCGCGTCCCCGGCCCGGACTGTCACACCCCGCTGCTAGAACGAGCACATGACGCAGCCCGCCATCCGCTACGGAGCGGTGCTCCCCGGCGGCACCGCGACGGCGCAGCTCGAGCAGGCCGTGCTCGCCGAGCAGGCTGGCTGGGACGGGGTCTTCTGCGCCGAGATCGCCTACGGCGTGGACCCGTGGAGCCTGCTCGCCGCGGTGGCCATGCGGACGACCCGGATCCGGCTCGGCACCATGCTCACGCCGCTGCCGTGGCGCCGCCCGTGGAAGCTGGCCAGCCAGGTCGCGACCGTGCACCAGCTGTCCGCCGGCCGCGCCATCCTGGCCGTCGGCATCGGCGCCGCCGACGAGGCCCTGCCCGCCACCGGCGAGATCACCGGCGTGCGCGAGCGGGCCGGGCTGCTGGATGAGGGCATCGACCTGGTCAGGGCCCTGTGGGCCGGGCAGGATGCGTTCCGCGGCGCGCACTACCAGTACCAGGGCGGCCAGATGAACCTGGCTGCCGCTGTCACGCCCGGCCAGCCGCCCATCCCGCTGTGGGTCGTCGGCCTGTGGCCGCGGCCCCGGTCGATGCGCCGGGTGCTGCGCTGCGACGGCATCATCCCGCAGTACAGCCTGGACGGCCGCGAAGCCGGGCCGGCGGACGCCCGCGCGGTGCGGGACTGGCTGACCGAGCACGACATCCCGCCCGGCTTCGACATGATCGCCGACGGCGAGACCCCGGCCGGTGACCCGGCAGCCGCGGCTGAGCAGGTCGCGCCCTGGGCACAGGCCGGCTGCACCTGGTGGCTGGAGACCCGCTGGGCTGGCGGCCCCGGCCAGATGGCCAGCCGCCTGGCCGCCGGGCCGCCGGGCCGCTAACCAGACGCGCCCCGGCAGGCGGGCCAGGCGCCAGGCTGGCGGGCGACAGGGGCGCCGGCCAGCAGGACGGCTGGCCAGCCTGCCGGGGCCCCTGACAGCCGGGCCCCGGCCCGGCGGCCAGCCAGCGATCATCCCCGCGCCTAGCCCCGGGGACCGCGGCGCTAGCTCCCGGCCGGCTTGTCCTCGCTGCCGATGGCATTCAGGTCGGCGAGTGCGTCGGCGGGCAGTTCCCGGCCGGCGCCGGCGATGTTCTGGCGCAGGTGGTCTGCTGATGACGTGCCGGGAATGAGCAGCAGGTTCGGCGAGCGCTGCAGCAGCCAGGCCAGCGCCACTGACATCGGCGTGGCGTCCAGCCGCGCGGCGACCTTGTGCAGGGTTTCCGACTGCAGCGGCGACATTCCGCCCAGCGGAAAGTACGGCACGTATGCGATGCCCTGCTCCGCCGTGGCGTCGATCAGATCGTCGTCCTGCCGGTTGGCGATGTTGTAGAAGTTCTGCACGCACGCGACCGGGGCGATCGACTGAGCCTCGGCGAGCTGGTCCGCGCTGACGGTGCTCACCCCGAGGTGGCGGATCAGCCCCTGCTCGCGCAGCCCCGCGAGCGCGCCGAAGGGCTCGGCGAGCGAACCCGGTTCCGGCGAGTCGGGGCCGCCCACCCGCAGGTTCACCACGTCGAGCGCCTCGAGGCCGAGGCGCTGCAGGTCGTCGTGGACCTGCCGCACCAGTTCGTGCGGGGTGCGGGCGTGCAGCCACCGGCCCTGCTCGTCGCGGCGGGCACCGACCTTGGTGACGATGTGCAGGTCGTCCGGGTAGGGCGCGAGAGCCTCGCGGATGATCTCGTTGGTGACGTGGGGGCCGTAAAAGCCGGCCGTGTCGATGTGCCGGATGCCCAGCTCGACGGCCGTTCGGAGCACGGCGACCGCAGCGCCACGGTCCCGGGGCGGGCCGAAGACGCCCGGCCCGGCCAGCTGCATGGCGCCGTAGCCGAACCGGGTGAGCGTGAGGCCCGCCACGCGGTAGGTGCCGCCGGGAAGGTCAATGCCTGTCATGATTCCTTTCCGCTCGCCGGCGTCTCCGGGAGCTGAATAACCGTGCACCCGGCGCGCGCGGCGTAGCCAGTGCCTCGCCCTCCCCGGGAGTGACAGGGTCAGGCACCGCGTGCTGCCGGCTCCTAGGATCGGGGGCATGAGCAGGCAGAATGCGCTCGGCGAGTACCTCCGGGCACGGCGTGAGCTACTCGACCCGGCGGACGCCGGACTGCCCGTCGTAGGCGTACGCCGTACCCCCGGGCTGCGCCGCGAGGAGGTCGCCACCCTGGCCGGGATCAGCGCGGACTACTACCTCCGGCTGGAGCAGGGCCGCGACCGCCACCCGTCGCCGCAGGTGCTCGAGGCCCTGGCCCGGGTCTTCCGGCTGGACGCCACCGCCACGCAGCACCTGCTGAGCCTGTCCGCTGCCCGCCCCGCCGCACCCCGCCGGCCGCGCCGCGAGGTGGTGCCGGCCGGGATCCGGCAGCTGCTCGACGTGATCAACCTGCCGGCGTTCGTCGAGAGCCGGATGTTCGAGGTGCTCGCCGCGAACCAGCTGGCCACCGCCGTGTCCCCCGGCCTCCGGCCCGGTGTCAACCGGCTGCGCGCGATCTTCCTCGATCCGGCCGAGCGGGCTCTGTACCCGGACTGGGAGCAGGCGGTCCGGGGCATGGTCGCCGGGTTCCGCGCCTCGGTCGGCACCGACGTGGACGACCCGCGGATCATCCAGCTGGTCGGTGAGCTGTCGCTGGCCAGCGAGCCATTCCGGCGGCTGTGGGCCCGGCACGACATCGCCCCGCTGGCCGGCGGCTCGATGCGGCTGCGCCACCCGCAGGCCGGCCTGCTCGAGCTGCGCCGGGAGAAGCTGCCGATCGCCGACTCCGGCGGCCAGATCCTGGCCATCTATCACGCCGAGCCGGGCTCGGAGTCGGCCCGCCTGCTCAGCTCGCTGGCGGCAGCCGGCCAGGCCCCGGCAGCCGGCGCCCGGACAGCGCGAGGCTGAGCGGCGGCGCCCTGGCCAGGCCGGGCCGCCGGGCCGCGAGACCGCTTCGGCCAAGATCGCCAGATCTGTCGGCAGGCGCCGGTAGCATCCCGTCATGAGTGCCGGCAAACCTTGCGCATCCTGCGGTGACCCGCATGCCGGACGCGGGCCGTTCTGCGCGGATTACTGCCGGGAGCTCGCGGAGTTCGTGCGGCTGTGCCGCCGGTGGTTCCGCGACCCGGCGCGGCAGGCCGACACCGACTACCTGTTCGTGCTGCAGGTACGGCTGGCCGCCCTGCACGCCGGCTACCTCGGCCGCGCGGGCCGCGAGGCGCCGCGCAAGCTGACCGCTGCCGAGAAGGCAGCCGTCCGGGAGCGCGACCGGGGCCGCTGCACGCAGTGCGGCCGCCGCGGCCATGAGGTCGACCGGATCGACGGGCACTCCAGCGAGCTGGCCAACCTGCAGCTGCTGTGCACCGAATGCCGGCGGGCCCGGACCCGCGAGGCCATCACGCAGATCGCCGACCCCGCCGACCGGGCGGCCCTGGCCGAGCTGCACGAGCTGCTGCGGCACCGGATCGACGCCGCGGTGCCGGCCAGGGCCTGCGATAACGAGCAGACCTGGGGCGCCTCCTGGCGGCGCTGGCCGAACCTCCCCGACGGCGCGCAGGCCTACCGGCAGCAGCCCGCCGCGCTCGGGTTCACCGACATCATCGCCGTCATCGGGCCGCCCGCCAGCGCCCGTCAGCCGGCCTAAATCGGGTCGACGGCGGGCCGCCCGCCGACCTTGAATGAAGTATGCATATCGTCCCGATGACCGCGGATTACGCGGCTGACATTGTCACCTGGCAGTACCCGGCGCCGTACGCCTGCTACGACATGACCGGCGCCGACCCGGCCTTCATCGCCAGCCCGGACAGCGGCTACTGGGCGCTGACCAGCGACGGCGGCCTGATCGGGTTCCGGTCGTTCGGGGCGGACGGCCGGGTGCCCGGCGGCAGCTACGACGCCAGCGCCCTGGACACCGGCGGCGGCCTGCGGCCGGAGCTGACCGGGCGCGGCCTCGGCCGCGAGGCGATCGGGACCGGGCTCGACTTCGGGCGGCGCCGGTTCGCCCCGGCCGCCTTCCGGGTGACAGTCGCGACGTTCAACCTCCGGGCCCTGCGCGTGGTCCGCGACCTCGGCTTCCGCGACACCGGCAGCTTCGCCGCCACGACGGACGGGCGCAGCTTCGAGATCCTGGTCCGCCCCGAGCCTGCCGCCTAGCATCGCCCAGCCACGCAGAGCCGCAGCTGGGCGGTTCCTTCTGGTGATCTTCAGCGGGTACTGTTGCCCGGTGCGCCTGGGCGTGAATGTGCCGAATTTCGGGCCGGGTACCCGGCCTGCCGTGCTGCGCCAGTGGGCACAGGCAGCGGAAGGCCTCGGCTTCAGCCTGCTGATGGTCTCCGACCACGTCGCGGTGACGCCCGATGTCGCCGAGCAGTACCCGGCGCCGTTCTACGAGCCGTTCACGACTCTGGCCTGGCTGGCCGGGGTGACCAGCCGCATCCGGCTGGGCACGACCGTGCTGATCGTCCCCTACCGGCACCCGCTGCTGATCGCCCGGATGGCCGCCAACCTCAGCGATCTCAGCGGCGGCCGCCTGGTGCTCGGCGTGGGCGTCGGCTGGGCGGCGCAGGAGTTCGCCGCGCTCGGCGTGCCGTTCGCGCGGCGCGGCCAGCTGACCGATGATCACCTGCTGGCGATCCGCGCGGCCTGGCAGGACGAGGCGGACTACCGGGCCGGGCAGATCCCGCTGTGGGTCGGCGGCAACAGCGACGCGGGCCTGCGCCGCGCTGTGCGCGTGGGCGACGCCTGGCATCCGCTGCGATTCACGATGCCCTGGCTGCGCGAGGCGGCCGGCCGGCTCAGGGAGTTCGCCGATCAGCAGGAACGGCCCGCTCCCGAGCTGGCGCCGCGCATCGTGGTGCGGCTGACCGGCGACCTGGTCACCAGCCCGGACCGGCTGGCCGGCGAGGGGACCATCGACCAGATCGTCGCTGACCTTGCCGAGCTGCGCCTGCTCGGCGCCAGCACCGTCTTGCTGGATCCGTTCCACGGCGACCCGGACGAGACGCGGCACCCGGAGACTGCCTGGCGCGCGCTCGCGGCAGTCCGGGCCGCGGCCCGCCACCTGGAGGAGGAAGCGTGACCACCAGCCTCAGCGAGACCGACCTGCGGCACCTGCGCCGCTGCGTCGAGCTGGCCGCCGACGCAGTCGACGCGGGCGACTTCCCGTTCGGGTCGGTGCTGGTCGCCGCGGACGGGACGGTGCTGGCCGAGGACCGCAACCGCGAGGTGAGCGGCGGGGACGCGACCCTGCACCCCGAGATCGAGCTGGCCCGGTGGGCGGCCGCGAACCTGACGAGCGATCAGCGCGCCGCCGCGACGGTCTACACCTCCGGCGAGCACTGCCCGATGTGCTCGGCCGCGCACGCCTGGGTCGGCCTGGGCCGCATCGTGTACGCGACGTCCTCGGAGCAGATGGTGTCCTGGCTGGGCGAGATGGGGCTGGGCCCGCTTCCGGTCCGGCCGCTGGCCATCAGCGCGGTCGCTCCCGGCCTGACGGTAGCCGGGCCGGCTCCCGAGCTCGCCGCCCGGGTCCGCGAGCTGCACCGCCGCTTCCGCGGCCGCTAGAGCCCCAGTTTGCGCCTGCAGGTGGCCCGCGTGCAGTCGTGCGAGGTACTGGTGCGCAGTGGTGACCCGGTTCATGGCCGCGGCACCGGCAGCCGCCAGCCGGCCGGCCCGGCCGCTGGCTAGCGATGGCCCGCGAGCAGGTCACCGGCGGCGGCGATGCCGCGCTCGATGGCTGACTCGCTGACGTTGCCGAAGCCCAGGACCAGCTGCGGCGGCGCGCCGTCCCGGCTGGCCCGGGAACGGAACTCGCTCATCCCGTACAGGCCGACTGACCGCTCCCGCGCGGCGGCGACCACCTCCTGCTCGCTAGCCGCCTCCGGAAGGTGCGCGACGGCGTGGAACCCGGCGGCCAGCCCGGTGAGCGCGACACCGGGGGCATGCCGGGCCAGCGCCTCGATGAGCACGGCGCGGCGGCGGGCGTAGGTGGCGCGCATCCGGCGAAGGTGCCGGTCATAGCGGCCGGATTCCAGCAGTGCCGCCAGAGCCAGCTGGTCCAGGCCGGAGCTGCCCCGGTCGCTGAGCTGCTTGTGCTCGGCCACCGTGGCGGTCAGGGCGGGCGGCACGAGCATCCAGCCAAGCCGGATGGTCGGGGCCAGTGCCTTGCTGACGGTGCCGATGGTGAGCACCCGGCCAGGCGCGATTCCCTGCAGCAGGCCGACGGGCTCCCGGTCGTAGCGGAACTCCGAGTCGTAGTCGTCCTCGATGATCCAGGCGTCGTTGCGGCTGGCCCACTCGGCCAGCTCGTGCCGGCGGCGCGCGGCCAGCACCACGCCCGTGGGCGACTGATGCGCCGGGGTGACCACGACGGCCCGCGCCCCGGAGGCGGCCAGCGCGGCGACATCCAGGCCGTGCTCGTCCACCGGCACGAAGACGGCCCGGGTGCCCGCCGCGATGGCTGCCTGGACGGAGCCGCTCGCCGCGAAGTCCCCGTATCCCGGGTCCTCGAACGCCACCGCGGCGACCCCGGCCCCGGCCAGCACCCGGACCGCCAGGCCCAGCCCCTGCGCGAAGCCGGCGCAGATCACGACGGACCCGGCATCGGCAACGGCGGCCCGGACGCGCCGCTGATAGGCGGCGACGATCTCGCGCAGGGCGGCGGCGCCGCGGGGATCGCCATAGTCCAGCTCGGCGGTGGCCACCTTGCGGCACGCCTCACGCATCGCCCAGGCCCAGTCGCCGCGCGGGAAGCTGGCCAGGTCGGGCACGCCGGACCGGAAGTCGGCGATCAGCCGCGCCGGCGGCGCCGCCCGGACGGGCGGGGCGGGCGGCCCGGCTGCGCCGGGGCGGGCGCAGCTGGCCACCCGGGTAGCCGAGCCGGCCCGGCTGTCCAGGTATCCCTCGGCCAGCAGCTGGGTGTAGCACTCCTGTACCAGACCGCGGGAGACCTGCAGGTCACGGGCAAGTTCACGGGAGGAAGGCAGCCGCTCGCCGACGGCCAGGCGGCCGTCCCGGATTGCGTCGCGGATCCCGGACTGCAGCTGCGACCCGAGCGGCTCGGCGCTGCCGCGATCGAGCCGCAGGAGCAGCCCCGGACCCAAACCGGACCACTGAATCGCCATCGAATTGGACTTTACCAGTGATCCGGCTGGCTTCTAGCCTCTGAGTCATGCCCACGATGAGCTGCGCCGAGACCACCGCCCCCCGCCCCGCCTCCGCTCCGGCCGTCCGGCCGCCGCGCCTGGTCAGCCCGGTCCTGGCCCTGGTCTTCGTGGCCTCGTTCGGCACCCTGACCAGCTTCTACCTGCTGCTGGCGGTAGCACCGGTGCTCGTCGCCGCGTCCGGCGCCGGCGGCGCGGGCGCCGGGCTGGCGACCGGCGCGCTGATGCTGTCCGGAGTGGCCGCCGAGTTCGCCGCCCCGGCGCTGATCGCCCGGCTCGGCAACCGGGCGGTGCTGGCCCTGGGCGCGGTCCTGCTCGGAGCCCCGGCCCTGGCCCTGCTGGCGGGCGGCGGCATGGCCGTGATCACCGCGGTGTGCGTGGTACGCGGCCTGGGCTTCGGCCTCACCGTCGTGGTGACCGGCGCGCTGACCGCCGAGCTGGTGCCCGCTGAGCGCCGCGGCGAGGGCGCCGGGGTCTCCGGCGTGGTGTCCTGCGTGCCGGCGGTCGTCGCCCTGCCGGCCGGGATCTGGCTGGCCGGCCACCTGGGCCCGGCGCCGGTCATCGTCATCGCCGCGGCCGCCGCGCTCGCCCCGCTGGCGGTCATGCCGTGGCTGCCCGGCCCGGCGCGCCGCCGCTCCGCAGCGGCGATCCGGGGTGCCGGCGGTGCCGCGGCCGTGATGCCGGCCGCGGCGGACCCGACCGGGCGTCCCGCCGGGCTGCTGGCCGCGCTGCGCCAGCCCGCCCTGCGCCGCCCGGCGCTGACCTTCGCCGCCGTCACAGTATCCGCCGGCGTGGTCGTGGCCTTCCTCCCGCTGGCCGCCGGCGCCTCCGGCAGCACTGCGGCCGCCGCCCTGTTCGCCGAGGCCCTGGCCGCGACCGCGACCCGGTGGTGGGCCGGCCGGCACGGCGACCGGCACGGCCACGCCCGGCTGCTGGTCCCCGGCCTGATCACCGCCGCGGCGGGGATGGCCCTGCTGGCCGCCAGCACTAGCCCGGCGGCCGCCGTCGCCGGCATGATCGCGTTCGGCGCCGGCTTCGGGACCATCCAGAACGCGTCCTTCGCGCTGCTGATGAACCGCGTCCCGGCGGCCAGCTTCGGCACGGCCAGCGCGCTATGGAACCTGGCCTACGACGCCGGCTACGGCGCCGGGCCGGCTGTCCTGGGCCTGCTCGTCGGCCACACCGGCTACGCGGCCGGATTCGCCCTCACTGCCGCCCTCATCCTCACCGCACTGCGCCCGGCCCGCCGCGAGCGCCGCAGCTGAGCACGGAATGGCCAGCCCGCACGACGGATAACCGACCTCGGGCCTTTCTGCCTTGCTCCGAACTGTCGCTAGGATCCATTTCGTGGCGGGGAAGACACGGCGCGTGCTCATGCCTGCTGCGCACCGCCTGCCCGGCGCGCACATCGCGGCGATCATCGGTTTCGCGGGCATGCTGGCGCTCGCGGGCTGCGGCGAGAGCACCGGCAGCCCCGGTCCCACCCCTACCGGCACCAGAACCAGCGGCGCGTCTGCGCCGCCCAGCCCGAGTGCTCAGGTCCTGACCCAGCTGATGGTCAAGCAGGACTTGACCGCGCTGGACCGCGGCGTGTTGACCTACCGGCTCCCGAATACCGTGCGCACCAGCCAGCCCTTTACCCTGAAGGTCACGATCACCGATGTCGGAAAGGGCAAGCCGGGCGTCATTTCCGCGACCGAGGCCTCCCGACGGCTGGGCCTGACCGTTTTCCCGAAAGACATCCCGACGGGGGCCTTCGTAGGCCTGACGATAGTTTCCTGCGCCAATCTGACCTGTCATCCGCTGAACCCCCGGGCTGCCCAGCCGATCATCAGCGCGGGCAGCAGTCAGACCTGGGGCTGGCAGATTACGCCCGGCAGTCCGGGCCCGGCTTCGCTGGTCATCAACGCGACGACCTTCGAGGGCCAGAGCACCACCTCGCTTAGCCAGGTCCTGGTGCCGATCTCGATGAAGGTCATGGCCAGCACCGGGTTCGCCGAGCAGCAGCGCAGCAAGAGCCGGCACCGGGCGCTTGCCTCGGCCAAGGGCTTCCTGGACACCACGACCGGCCTGATCACCTCGGTCGGCGGCGCCGTCGCCGTCCTGGCGGGCGGGTTCGCCTGGGTCTCACGCCAGCTGAAGAGGAGAAAGAAGCGCCGCCCGAAAAGCAGCCCGCACAACGGCGGGTAACCTGCGGCAGCGAAGCCAGGCGGCCGCGGTCACCAGGGCTGGGTGGCGCTGGTCCAGTGGCTGAGGGTGTCGATGTCGGTCATCTTGTGCACGTGCCGCGGCGGGGTGGCGAACGTCGCGTACGGCCGGACCCGGATGACCACCCGCTGCTCCTCGCGGGACAGCTGGGCGATCTGCTCGCGCCGCTCGTCGGGGACGGGCTCGCCCGCCATGATCCCGATGATCTGGCGCAGCACGTCAGCGGCCTGCTCCTGGTCGGTCTCCAGCACCGCGCTGCCGTAGACCTGCAGGTAGGTGACCGGCCAGTTCTCATCGAGGATGCACAGGCTGACCTGCTCGCTGCGCTGCACGGCGCGGGCCTTGGCCCGGGTGGCCATGGTGGAGACCAGGATGTCGTCGCCCTCCATGACGTAGTAGACGACAGTCATGGCCGGGCCGTGCTCCTGCCGGGCGTAGCCGAACACGCAGGTGCGGTGGTCGCGGACGAACTGGCGCCGCTGCCCGGAGGTCATCTCGCCCGGCGGAAGCTGCACTGCCACGAAGGGCCGCTCCTGTTCTGCTGATGGCGCCGGGAACACGATGCAGGCGCCGCCGCCCGAGACCGAGACTATGCCCGCGGCCGGGCCTGCGGCAGGCCCGGGCGGGCACCCGCCGCAGCCGCCGCCGGCCGCCGTGACCGGCGGGCCGCACCGGGTCGGCTTAGCGGCCGGGCTGCTCGTGGCCGGGCACGCAGGGCGGGGACGGCGAGACGTTCTCGGGCATCCGCCAGGCGGTGGCCGCGGCGGCCATGGTCTCGGCGACCTCCTGCAAGCCGGACTGGGTGCGGACCTGCTGGCCGGCCAGGAAGCTGGAGATGATCGGCGCCACGACCGGGTCGGTGGCCAGCCCGCCGTGCAGGGCCGGCACGACCACGGCCCTGGTGGGCAGGGCGCAGGCGGGCAGGGTCAGGGCATCGGCCAGCGGGAGCACGACCAGCCAGCGGAACGGGCTATGCCGGGCGACCTCGGCGGCGGCGCCGGCGAAGTGGGCGCCGGACTTGTTGACCGAGCTGATCAGGGTCTGCGCACCGGAGGAGCCGTACGGGGACAGGCTGCCGATGAAGCCGACCATCGCCCGCAGCTCGTAGCCGGGGACCAGGCCCCGGTCGCCGTCGGGGTCCGGGCCGCCGTCGGCGGGATAACTGACCTGGCCGGGCGCGACGATGGGGCTGAGCAGGACCACCGAGCCGAGCGGCACGTGCTTGTGCCGGGCCAGCATGGCGTACAGGCCCAGGGTGCCCTCGCTCTCGGCGACGACGTCCACCGGGCGGCCGGTGCGCTGATGCAGGTGCTGCACCTGGTCCGCGATGCGGTCACCGAGCTCGGCCAGCGGCAGGTTGCTGGCCGAGCGCCCGTAGGGCAGCGGGTGGCCGGCCGGGCTCAGCCCGCGGTAGGAGAACTGCTGGACGACGCCGCCGGGGTCCAGGTCAGCCAGTGCGGCCGGGTTGGCGCAGCAGGTGGAGCCGAAGCCGCGCACCTCCAGCACTGCCGAGCCGGCCGTGCGGTCCACGGGGATGCCAGGCCCGCCCGCGCGGGCGCCGTGCTGGTCCGGCCCTGGCGCGGGTCCGGGCTGCTGCACGGCCGCCGCGGCGGCGTGCCCCGACCCCTGCCCGGCGGAGAAGGCCAGCCGGACGACGCCGACGACCAGGATCACGGCCATGACGACCGCCAGCGGGGCCAGCGGCAGCGGGCGGGGCAGCGGGCGCCCGCCCCGGCCGGGCACGCCGGGCGTCCGGGGCAGGCCCGGCGCACCGGGGACCTCGGGGGCGCCGGAGGCGGCCGGGGCGCCGGACCGGGCCAGCGCCGGCCGGCGTACCCGGCGGAACTCACGCCGGGGCAGCGCCAGGGCCCGGGTAACCCCGTACCAGGCGCGGGCGTTGACCAGGCCGGCCAGCCCGGCCACCGGGATCGCCCAGCCGTGCGGCAGCCAGCCGGTCAGGGCCGCTGCCGCCGACAGCGCCAGGAAGTCGGTGATGGCCCAGCCGACGGCCCGGGCGGGCGGCAGGATGCGCCACCACCACGGCGCGGCGCCGGCGTGGCTGAGCAGCGTGACGATCAGCAGCAGCGCCGGCAAAGTCGCCAGCAGCGGCCAGGAGAAGGGCAGCAGCGCCACCCCGAAGGTCATCGTGACCAGCGGGGACAGCAGCACCCCGGACAGCAGCACGGCGGCCAGGCCGCAGCCGAGCAGCAACCTCAGCCGGGGCGGGGCGACGCCGCGCGGCCAGGCCAGGCGGACCAGCCCGGCACCGGTCAGGGTGCGGGCCACGGCCAGCGCGGCCAGCATGAGGATGAACCCGGCCCAGGACCCGCCGTACCCGTACAGCCAGCGCAGGTCATGGAAGACGGCCAGCGGCCCGAGCGCGGTGACCTGGGGAGCCAGCGCGCGGGCAGCGGGCGCCAGCCATAGCAGCAGCGCAGCCTCCGCCATCGCGCCGCCCGAGGCAGCCAGGATTAGCCCCCGATGCGCGACGAACCCGGCACGGCCTCGCAGGCGCGTCACGTTTCCAGTAGCCTCCCTCCTGGTCAGAAGGGGCGCACTCCAGCATCGGCTGAAATTGCAGGCTCGTCCGGTCCCAATTCTACGTCTGTGCCCCGGCTGGGCCTGCCCGGCCGGGTGCCCCGGCACACCCGCCGGCGGCCGCCAGATTGCCCGGGCAGGCGCATCCCCGGCCTTTGCCCAGCCGGCACTCATCAGCCGCGAAAGCCGTTCATAACAGCGCCGTCACGCCGTCGCGCTCAGGTCGCCGGACACCGCGATCGCCCGCAGCTGCGCGTCGGCCCGGCCGGTCACCGGGTTCTCGCCGCGCCGGCCGGCCAGGTCGGCGAGCGCCAGCAGGTCGGCCGCCCGGGCCCGGCGCAGCAGCAGGTCCCTGGCCGCCGCCGGGTCCAGGGCGGCCAGCCCGTCCAGGTGCCCGGCCACCTCCAGGTAGCCGTCCAGCACCGCGTCAGCGAAGACCGGCTCCCGGTCAAACCGCAGCAGATTACCCAGATCGGGCCCCGGCGCCCCGGCATGGGCGAACTCCCAGTCCAGCAGGCCGGTCAGCGCCCCGGACTCCAGGTCGATCAGCAGGTTCTTGGCGTTGAAGTCGCTGTGCACCAGGCAGTGCCGGGGGACCTCGTCCAGCAGGTCCTGCGCCGTCGCGGCCACGGCCAGCAGCCCGCGGTAGTCCGCCTCGGGCCAGGCGGCCAGGGCGGACTCGGCGCGCAGGTGCCCGATCCAGGCCTCCAGGCCGCCGCCGACCTGCCACGGCTCGATCCGCAGGCGGGCGTCGGTGAACTGGCCGGCCCGCGGCATCGGCATCTGGGCCAGCCGGCCCAGCACCCGCCCCAGGCCACGCCCCGCCCGGCCGCGAGCCGGGGCGCTCAGGCCGGGCAGGCAGGCATCCAGCCGCTCCCCCGGCAGGAACGAGGTGACCAGCACGCCCGGCGTGCCGGCCACCGGGTCGGGGCGGCGCAGCTCCAGGACCTGCGGTACCGGCAGCAGCCCGCGGACCAGCTGCAGCACGGCGGCGTCGATGGCCGCGGCCTCGCTGCCCCGCCGGGCACCGCGGCCGGCGTAGACGCGGACCACCGTCCGCTCGCCTGCCGCGTCAGCCACGAAGGTCTCGCCGCTGAAGCCACCCGCCAGCGGCACCAGCCCGTCGCTCCCCATCTGGCCACCCTGGCACTGCCTGCCGACAGCCGCGGGGACGGGCCCGGCCAGTACGCAGGGGGCCGCGGTGCGGGCCGCTGCTAGTCGGCCAGCTCGTCGATGGGCTTCACCCCGGCGGTGCCGCGGCGCAGCCGCCACAGCAGGCCGCCGAAGTACCACAGGGCGGCCAGGATCAGCCCGTACAGCAGCACCTTGTCGGCGCCGTGGAACGGCGCGGGCAGCGCCAGGACGGCCATGATCAGCACCGTGTAGGCCAGCACGAACCCGATGACCGGCCACGCCCACCGGCCCAGCGAGAAAGTGCCCGGGATCGAGTCGAGGGTGCGGCGCCTAACCGCATAGGCGACCGTAATGAGGAAGTAGATGATGTACGGGATGATCGCCGTGGCCCCGACCAGCGTGCCGAACGCGCTGGCCTGCAGGTACCCGTAGATCATCACGCCCAGGTCGATCACGCCGAACGCCAGCAGCGCCACGACCGGCGTCTGGCTGCGGGCGTTGACCTTCCGCAGCCAGCCGGAGAACGGCAGCATGTTGTCGCGGGCCAGGGAGTAGACCAGCCGGGCCTGAGCGCCGGACCCGACGACCAGGATGGCGAACATCGAGAACACCACGAACGCCACGAATACCTTCACCAGCCAGGACGGCAGCCAGTAGCCGGCAATTACCAGCAGCGGCAGCGGCGCGGACTCCACCGCCTTGAGGTCCGGGATCGCGAGAGTGAAGCCGATCAGCGCGATCATGCCCAGCACCGCTGAGCCGGCGACGGCCCAGATCACCCCGCGCGGCACGCTGCGCCGCGGGTTCACCGCGTCCTCGGACATGTCCGCGGCCAGCTCGAACCCGACCAGCGTGAACGCGCCCAGCAGCCCGGCCAGCGCGAACGCGTACCAGGTCGGGTTGTGCAGCGTCGAGGTCGTACTCGTCAGGATGCCGGCGCCATAGGGCGCCGGCTTGGCCTGCACGCCCCACAGGATCAGCAGCAGCACGCCGAACAGCACGGTGCCGATGATCTCGGTGAACACCGCCACGTTGTTGACCCGCGCGGCGGCCTGGATGCTAATGATGTTGATCACCACCGGCAGCAGCATCAGGATCAGCGCGACCACCAGCACCAGGCGCGGGCTGGGGTTGCTGACGTTGAACTCGCTGAGCAGCAGCGGGGAGGCAACCTCCAGCATGATCGCCCCGCCGCCGACGGCCATGTAGAGCAGCCCGGCGAAGCCGACGAACCAGCCGTAGGTCGGGTTCACTAGCCGCGCGCTCCACTGGTAGGCGTAGCCCGCCAGCGGGATGCGCGTGCCCAGCTCGGCCACGACCAGCGCGATCATCAGGTTGCCCACCCCGACGATGGGCCACGTCCAGATCGAGGCCGGCCCCCAGTAGGCCAGGCCGAACGCGTAGTTGAGGAAGATGCCCGTGGTGATCGAGATGATCGAGAACGCGATGGCGAACATCGAGAAGAACCGCAGCGACCGCCGCAGCTCCGGCTGGTAGCCCGCTCGCTCGACGATGGCTGCCCCGGTATCGGCCGCCGTCCCGGCGACGACGGTCGGGGGTGCCGGGCCGTTCGGTTCCCCTGCAGTGCTGGACATGCTGACCCTCCTTCACGGGGGATGCGGGGGCGGTGGGAGTCAGTAGGAGGTGCTGTCAGTGGCCGGCATGCTTGCGGACGGCCGCGAATGCCTGGTCGGTCGCGGCCAGCGCCATGGCCAGGTCGTCGCCGGTCATGGCCGCCGACACGAACCAGTTGTGCCGGGGATGCAGGTAGGCGCCGTGCCGCAGCGCTGCCGCCGCGAACACGCTGCCCAGCGCGTGATCCCGGTCGCCGGCGAAGGTCAGGTAGGGCATGACCGGCGGCCCGGTGTAGTTAATGTCCAGCCCCCACGCCCGGGCCTGGGCGCAGATCCCGTCGCGCAGCGCCTCGCCGGACCGCTGCATGGCCTCGATGGCGCCTTCGTCGCGCAGCGCCCGGATCGTCGCTACGGCGGCGGCCATCGGCACCGCCGCGAACCAGAACGAGCCGGTCACGAACACCTGGCCGGCCCCGTCCCGGAACCGGTCACCGCCCAGCACCGCGGCCAGCGGGTGCCCGTTGGCGACGGCCTTGCTCCAGGCCGACAGATCCGGGCTGACGCCGACCGGCTCCCAGCTGGAGCCCAGGTGCAGCCGGAACCCGCAGCGCACGTCATCGAGGATCAGCGCCGCGCCGGCCGCGTCGCACAGCTCGCGCAGCCCGCGGGCGAACGCCGGGTCCACCAGCTCCTGGTCGAACCCGGCGTCGTGCCGGAACGGGCTGGCCAGCACCCCGGCCAGGTCATCGCCGGCCTGCGCGGCGGCCTCGCGCGCGCTGGCCAGGTCGTTATAGGTGTAGGGGATGAGGTGGGCCCGGTCGGCCGCCGTGGTCCCGGCCGGGCGCGGGGTGCACCACGGCGCGGCGCCGTGATAGGCGCCGCGGGCGACCAGGATCTTGGCCCGGCCGGTCTGCGCGCGGGCGATCGTGCAGCACATCGTGGTGGCGTCGGTGCCGTTCTTGGCCAGCATCGCCCAGTCCGCGTGCGCCACCGTCGCGACCAGCAGCTCGGCCAGCTCCACCATGACTGCGCCCGGCCCGTTCTGGCAGTCACCCCGCGCCGCCTGCGCGCGGGCCGCCTCCTCCACCGCCGGGTGCTGGTGCCCCAGCACCACCGGGCCGTAGCTGCACATCAGGTCGACGTACTCGTTGCCGTCCACGTCGCGCACCCGGGCGCCCCGCCCGCCGGCCATGAACTGCGGGAACTCGGCCGGCAGCGGCCCGGCGGCCTGGTGGCCGTACATGCCGCCGGGGATCACCGCCCGGGCGCGTGCTCGCAGCTGCCGGTCGGCGGCGCGCGGCCGCCTGTCCGGGTTCGCGCCCGCGGTGTGCTCGGTCATCGTGGTGCTCCCTCGACTTAGCCGCCTCGCCCGCTGCCTGACCTGGCTGGGACTGACCTGGCCAGGCCTGCCGTGGCCTGGCTCCCTGAGTCCTGGCCGCCCGCGTGCTGGCCCGGCGCCTGCTGCATCGCGGCCGCGAGCCGGGCGGCCGGCCCGGGCTGCTGGCCGGCCAGGTAGGCCAGTACCTGCCCGAGGCCGGTGATCCCGGCGTCCGAGCCCAGCCCGGTTGCCACCAGCGAGCCGCAGGCCACGCCCAGCCACGCCGCGTCGGCCGGGTGAGCGCCGGCCAGCAGGCCGGTCAGCATCCCGGCCGTGAAGCCGTCGCCGCAGCCGGTGGTGTCCACCACGGCCGCCTGCGCCGCGGGCACGTGCACCGGCTCCCCGCCGCCCGGCGAGCCGGGCCCGCCTGCCCAGGCCACCAGGGCGCCGTCCGCGCCGAGCGTCACCGCGATTCCGCCGGTGCCCAGGGCCAGCACGTCCGAGATCGCCGGCGCGAGGTCGCCGCGCCCGGTGAGCGCCAGGAGCTGGCTGTCATTGGGGCAGAACCAGTCCGCGCTGGCCAGCAGCCCGGACAGCCGGTCCAGGCCTGATCGGCTGCCCGGGTAGAGCACGTCGGTCATGATCAGCGCGCCGCCCGACCGGGCCGCCGCGACCACCTGCGCCAGCCCGTCGCCGGCGAAGGCGCCGAGCGCGTCGGGCGCGCCGACCACCAGCGCGGCCACATCGCGCACCTGCTCCAGGTCGATGTCGGCCAGCTCCAGCCGCGCGATGGCGCCGGGCACGTGCAGCGCGGGCCGCGACCCGTCGGCCCGGATCGGCAGGATCGTGGCCGAGGTCTGCACGCCGGGCTTGCGGACCAGGCCCGCGGTGTCCACGCCGTGCTGGCGCATCGCGGCGATGACGATGTCGCCGATCAGGTCTGTGCCGAGGGCGCCGATGGCCCGTACCGGCGCGCCGAGCTTGGCCAGGTCCACGCCGGTGCCCGCGGCGGTGCCGGCCGCGGTGGCCCGGATCTCCTCGAGCCGGGCGCTGCCCTGACCGGGGGGAATCCCGGCGACCGGGCGGCCAAGCACGTCCAGGATGTGCGCGCCGAGGACCGCCACCGGCCCCGCAGGCCAGCCTGGCGCTCCCCCGGCGCTCATCAGCCGGTGCCGCCGTCAGCGGCCGGGCTGCCGCCCGGGCCGGGACCGCCGTTATCAGCCGGCCCGCGGCCGCCGCCCGCGCGGCGCGACTCGCCGTAGCGGCGCCGCCGCGCCTCGGCGCGCACCTCCTCCAGCTCCGCCTCCGACAGCGTCCGCGGCGTGCCATAGCAGCAGGCCAGCCGGTAGACGCGGGCCAGCCACTCCAGCAGCAGCGCGCGGTCGTAGGCCTCGGCAACGGTGGCGCCGCAGGTGATCGCGCCGTGGTTGCGCAAGATCGCGGCGCACCGCCCGTCCATCGCCGCGACCGCGGCCGCGGCCAGCCCGTCGGAGCCGAATCGGACGTAGGGGGCGACCCGGACCGGCCCGCCCAGGCCGGTGATCGCGTAGTGAATGGCGGGCAGCTCGTCGCGGGCCGCCGACAGCGCGATGACCTCCGGCGAGTGGGTGTGCACGACCGCGCCCGCCCCGGTCGCGGCATAGATGCCCAGGTGCATCGGCGTCTCCGAGGACGGCGTCTCCGGTGCGTCCAGCTCGCCGCCATCCAGCCCGATCACGCAGACATCGGCCGGGCGCAGCACGTCGTAGCCGATGCCGGACGGGGTGATAGCGACCACGTCGCCGACCCGCACGCTGATATTGCCGGCGCTGCCAACGGCCAGCCCGTCGGAGAGCAAGCGGGCGCTGAACCTCACGAGCTGTGCCCGCGCCGAGCGCAGCTCCCCGGAGTCCTGGCGATACACTAACCGTGATGTTAGACGGACGTCCGACAAAAAAATAGGAGCCATGCCAAAGATCGTCGACTGGGACGCCCGGCGCGATGAGATCCTGTCCGCGACCTGGCGGGTCATCGCCCGTGACGGCATCGCGCGGGCCACCATCCGCGCCATCGCCCGCGAGGCGGGCTGCTCGCGCGGGATCCTCGCGCACTACTTTGACGACAAGGCGGACATCCTGGGCTCGGCGCTGGTCATGTCGCACCGCCGGGTGGCTGCCCGGATGGATGCGCAGACGGCCGGGCTGGCCGGCCTGGCGGCGCTGCGCGTGGTGATGCTGGAGGCCCTGCCGCTGGATGAGCAGCGGGACCTGGAAGCGCAGATCGAGATCAGCTTCTGGGGCCGGGCGCTGGGCAGCCCGGACCTGCGCGAGCTGCAGCACTCGGAGTTCGACCGGCTGCTCGCCCGGCTGCGGCGGCACCTGAAGGAGGCCGCCGCGCTCGGCGAGCTGCGCGCGGGCGTCAGCGCCGAGCTGGCCGCCCATCAGCTCGTGGTGCTGATCGACGGGCTCAGCGCCGAGCGCGTCCTGTATCCCGACCGGGTCAGGCCGCCTCGTCAGCGGCAGCTGCTGGGCCAGCTGCTGGACGGGCTGCGCGCCTGACCACGCGGGCCAGGCATGTGCCGCATTCCCGGTCAAGCAGGGCGGGCCGGGCCCGGCCGCGGGTGTTGACCTGCTGGTTCGGGGCAGGGCACAGGGGTTAACCGACCCGCCAACGGAGCCAGTAAGGGAGCCCCGCCATGGCCGTCTCAGCGTTTCAGGACTACCCGCTTGCCAGCCGGGACCAGGAGTGGGACAGCGCTTCCGCCGACCAGCGCATCCGCGTCTGGGCCGATGCTCACGACCATCCGACCGAGCGGTACCGGGATGTGCACATCTGGTACGACAGCGACCACCGGGACAACTTCACGGCCTACAAGCTGCTGATCGCCGACATCGTGCACGGCAAGCTGCGCGCGGTGCCGCGGGCGGTCATGTCCGCGGGGACCATCATGGAAGGGGCCCGCGGTGGTGCTGACCTGCCCGGGGAGGATATTGACCGGGTGAAGAACCACCTGGCCAAGTACTACAGGAAGATGGGCGAGGAAGCGCCCTGGGAGCGTGACGGCTAGCCGTCCCGGCGAGCCTGCCTGCTCCCCGGCGTCGCTCGCGAGACAAGGGGTTCGGGCAGGTGAGTGAGGGGCCAGTTTTCACGTCCCGGCTGGCTGGCCGGCAGCTGCTGGACAGTGAGGGCACGCCCGCGGGCCGGGTCCGCGACGTGGTCATCCTGCCGACCGCCGGCGGTGACCCGCCGTGGGTGCTCGGCCTGGTCGTGACCCTGAGCCGGCGGCAGATCTTCGTCAACCTGGGCCGTGTCGCGGAGATCTCCCTGGAGGGTGCCTACCTGCGCGGCGGCACGGTGGACCTGCGGCGGTTCAGCCGGCGCACCGGCGAGCTGCTGGCCTCCGAGCTGTACGGCCGCCCGGTGGAGGGCGGCGTGGTGGTCGACGTCGGCATCATCCGCTCCGACTCCCGCCGCGGCGGCTGGGAGGTCTCGGTGCTGGCCATCGGACACAGCCGGGCGCTGCGCCGGCAGACCACCCGGGTCGTGCCGTGGGACAAGTTCCCCGGGCTGTTCAAGGCCGGGGAGCTGGCCGATCAGCTCGTCACCTTGCGCGAGATGCACCCGACCGACCTGGCGAGCGCGGTGGCCACCATGACCGCGCCGCGCCGGCTGCAGCTGGCCGCCGCACTGGAGGACGAGGAGCTGGCCGACCTGCTGGAGGAGATGCCCGAGCAGGACCAGATCCGGTTCCTGGCGGTCCTGGAGGACGAGCGCAGCGCCGACGTCGTCGAGGAGATGGAGCCCGATGACGCCGCCGACCTGCTGGCCGAGATGCCCGCCGAGCAGCGCGAGCGGCTGCTGACGGCGATGGAGAAGGTCCAGGCCGCTGACCTGCGCCGGCTGCTGCGCTACGGCGCCACGACCGCGGGCGGCCTGATGACCTCACAGCCGCTCATCGTGGCCCCCGACACCTCGGTCGCCGAGGTACTGGCCACCATCCGCGACCCGGAGGTCGCCCCGACCGCCGCCGCGCAGGTCTACGTCTGTGAGCCGCCGACCATCACGCCAACCGGGCGCTACCTGGGCAGCTGCGGGTTCCAGGGGCTGCTGCGCCAGCCGCCGGCCGCCCTGGTCGGCGGCTGCATCGAGGAGAGCGGCTTCGTCCGGCCCGAGCTGCCCGAGCGGCAGGTCGCCCGGCGGATGGCGGCCTACAACCTGACCGGCGTGGCGGTCTGCGACGAGGCCGGGCGGCTGCTCGGCGCGATCACCGTGGACGACGTGCTGGACCGGCTGCTGCCGACCGACTGGCGGCGCGAGGCGCCGGCCCCGCGCGAGGAGGTCCCGCGCGCGGGGGCGACCCCGCCTGACGAGCCGGCCCCGCCTGACGCGGCGGCGCCGCCCGCAGATGCGGCGGCGGCACCGCGCAGGGAGCCCGCGTCATGAGAATGCCGCCGTTCTCGCCGCGGATCCTGGGCGGCCAGCCGGACCTGTCCGAGCCGCGCGGCCGTACCCCGCGGCGCGCCGGCCGCTACGACACCGATGCGTTCGGCCGGTTCTCCGAGGGCATCGCCCGGTTCCTGGGCACCGGCCGGTTCCTGGCCGGCCAGACGGTCATCGTGGTGATCTGGATCGGGCTGAACACGGTCGGCATCGTCCGGGCCTGGGACCCCTACCCGTTCATCCTGCTCAACCTGGCTTTCTCCACCCAGGCCGCGTACGCCGCGCCACTGATCCTGCTGGCCCAGAACCGTCAGGACGACCGGGACCGGGCCAGCATCGAGCGCGACCGGGAGGTCGCGGCCCGGACCCAGGCCGACACCGAGTTCCTGGCCAGGGAACTGGCCGCGGTCCGGCTGGCCCTGGCCGACGTGGTGACCAACCAGGACCTGGGCGACCGTCTCGACCACCTGGAGAAGCTGATCACCGACCGGCTGCCGGACGGCGCCCCGCCCGCGGCGCGCGAGCCCGGCGGCCCCCGCGGGCAGGCTCACCAAGCGAGATGACCGGGCGCGCGCGGGCGGCGGGCGGCGCCGGCACCGGGCAGGTCCGCGCTCCCCGGCTCCGGGCGAATCGGGTCCTAGCGGTACAGTCGTCGTGATCATCGCGAAACCAATGTCCGCCTGACCTGCCGTGATGACGTGCGCGCCCGGCGAGACCGAGATCGGGAGGGGCCGCTGATGGCGGGACTGGACGGCCGGACCGCCGTCGTGACGGGCACCGCGCATGGCATCGGCGCCGCGATCGCCGCGGCGCTGCGCGCCGACGGCGCGGCGGTCCACGGCGTGGACAAGGATCAGGCCGACCTCACCGACCCGGCCGCGGTCGCGGAGTTCTTCGCCGGGATCGGCGCGGTGGACATCCTGGTGAACAACGCCGGCGGGGTGTGCGGGCAGGTCGGGCAGCCGCTGGAGGACGTCACCGACCTGGCCTGGCACGCCGTCGTGGACGCCAACCTGACCAGCGCGTTCCTGTGCACCCGCGCGGTGGTGCCAGGGATGAAGGAGCGCCGCCGCGGCCGGATCGTCAACATCTCCTCCGCGGCCGGGCTGGGCACCAGCAAGACCGGCATCCAGGCGTACGCCAGCGCCAAGGCCGGGCAGATCGGGTTCACCCGGCAGATGGCCCTGGAGCTCGGCCCGTTCGGGATCACGGTGAACTGCATCGCGCCGGGCTTCATCCTGTCCAACCCGACCACGCAGAAACAGTGGGACAGCTACGGCTCTGGCGGGCAGCGCGAGCTGGTGGCGGGCATCGCGCTGCGGCGCCTCGGCGAGCCCGCCGACATCGCCAACGGAGTCCGGTTCTTCGCCGCGGAGCAGTCCGGGTGGGTCACCGGCCAGACCATCGCGATCGACGGCGGCAGTGCGGGACTGTGACAGCGCCAGACCATGACAGGGAGAACGCGATGAGCCTGCAGTTCGACGCCGGGGACGACGGCTACCTGAGCGAGCTGGCCGAGTACGTCGCGGTGCCCAGCGTCAGCCGCGACGCCGGGCCGCAGACGATGCGCGCTGCGGCGCAGTGGCTGGCCGCGCAGCTGGATTTCGCCGGCGGCCGGGTCGTGAACACCGCCGGCCACCCCGCCGTGCTGGGCGAGTGGCTGGGCGCGCCGGGAGCGCCGACCATCCTGGTCTACGGCCACTACGACGTGCAGCCCACCGGGGATGAGGCCGAGTGGCTCACTCCCCCGTTCGAGCTGCATGTCGACGGCGACGTGGCCCGCGGCCGTGGCGTCACCGACGACAAGGGCCCGGTCTACATGGTGCTCAAGACCGCGCGTGCCTTCATCGCCCAGGAGGGCCGCCTGCCGCTGAACGTGAAGTTCCTGCTCGAGGGCGAGGAGGAGATCGGCAGCCCGCACCTGCCCGCCTTCGTCACCGACCGCGCCGCCGAGCTGGCCGCCGACCTGGTGATCTCCGCCGACGGGGCGATGTGGCGGCCCGACGAGCCGTCGCTGGCGCTGGCCTCCAAGGGCCTGGTCATGATGGACATCCGGGTCGAGGGCGCAGCCACCGACCTGCACTCGGGCCGGTACGGCGGCACGGTGGCCAACCCGCTGCACGCGCTGGCCGAGATCCTGGCCAGCCTGCACACCCCCGACGGCGGGGTGGCGGTGGCCGGGTTCTATGACGGCATCCCGCCGCTGACCGATGGCCGGCGCGCGCAGCTCGCCGCCATAAATTTCGACGAAACGACGTACCTCAGCGGGCTCGGGCTCGGCGAGGGACACGGCGAGCCGGGGTACTCCACGCTGGAGCGCCTGTGGGAGCGGCCGACCCTGGAGGTCAACGGCGTCCGGGGCGGCGGCAAGTACACCGTCATCCCGCACCTCGCGGTCGCGAACGTGTCCTGCCGCCTGGTGCCGGGCCAGGACCCCGACCACGTCATCGAGGCCATCACCGCGCACGTCACCGCGCGCCAGCCGCGCGGGGTTCGCGTCCAGGTGCTGCCGGACGAGGCCAGGGTGCCGGCTTACACCATCCCGGCCAGCCACCCGGCGATCCGCGCGGCGGGCGCGGCGCTGGAGGCGGTGTACCCCGGCCAGCAGGTGCTGCACGCCTGCATCCCCGGCACGCTGCCGGCCGCCGGCCTGTTCGAGCGGGTGCTCGGCGCCAAGACGCTGTTCTTCTCCTTCTCCACCGCCGACGAGAAGCTGCACGCGCCGAATGAGTTCCTGCGGATCCGGCGGCTGCGGGAGGGGATGCGGGCCTGGGAGCAGCTGTGGCGGCTGCTGGCCGACGGCCCGCACAAGCTGACCCGCGCCGGATGAGCTGGACCGGCTGACTGCACCGGCCTGACCACCAGAAAGGGACAGCGATGGCTGACCGTGCCGTGCCCTACACCGCCTACTCCTACCTGGACGCCGGGACCGACTTCCCCGCCTTCGAGCTGGCCCCGGAGTTCGGCCGGGTGCCGCCCTACCAGGCGGACCTGACCAGCGCGCAGGCGGAGCGCGCCGCGGCGCTGCTGCGGGACAGCCTGGTGATCAGCCTGCACGACCATCCGGTCCGGTTCCCGGCCCGGATGGAGGAGACTCCGGCCTACAATCGCACCGGCCGCCAGCACTGCGCCTACGCCGGGCTGGCCGCCTCGGGGATGACCGTGGTGTTCGACAACATGATGGACGGCACGGCCTGCGTCACCGGGAACGCGCCGTGGCGGTGGAACGACATCATCACCGACCTGGGCATGCGCCTGGCCGACCTGGCCCGGCAGCGCCAGGTCATGGTGGTGCGCGGGCTGGCTGACATTGACGAGGCGCAGCGCAGCGGCCGGATCGGCATCGTGTTCGGCCTGGAGGCGGCCACGCCCGTCGAGAACGAGATCGACCGGCTGGACGTGCTGTACGGGCTGGGGCTGCGCCAGATCGGCATCGCCTACTCCGACGCCAACACCCTGGGCAGCGGCCTGAACGAGACCAGCGACGGCGGGCTGACCGACTTCGGCCGCCGGTGTGTCACCCGGATGAACAAGCTGGGCCTGGCCATCGACGTGTCGCACTCCTCCGACCGCACCTGCCTGGATACCTGTGAGCGCAGCGAGGCGCCGGTGCTCATCACCCACGCCGGCGCCAGGGCCGTGTGGGACACCCCGCGGATGAAGCCCGATGCGGTACTGCGCGCGGTAGCCGCGACCGGCGGGGTGATCGGCATGTCGGCGGCCCCGCACACGACGCTGTCCGGGGCGCACCCCCGGCACACTATCGAGTCTGTCATGGACCACTTCCGGTACTGCGCCGACCTGGTCGGCATCGAGCACGTCGCGTTCGGCCCGGACACCCTGTACGGGGATCACGTGGGGCTGCACCGGGTGTTCGGGCACCTGCTGGGCATCGGCCGGGCCGGCAGCGGCCCGTCGTTCGAGCGGGTGGAATACGTGGACGGCCTGGAGAACCCGACCGAGAACTTCGCCAACATCTGCGGGTGGCTGGTGAAGGACGGGCTGAGCGATGAGGAGATCACAGCGGTGCTAGGCGGCAACATCTACCGGGCGCTGAAGTCGGCATGGATCGCGGCATGAGCGGCATGAGCGGACCGGGCGGCACGCCGGCGAGCGACGGTGCGCGGCAGGAGGCGGCGGCGCAGTTGGCCGCTCTCAGCGCGGAGTACTTCCGGGTCGTGCACGAGACCGACCCGCTCACCGCCACGCAGCTGGGCGTGACCGGCTTCGATGACCTGCTGCCGGACCCGAGCCGGGCCGGCGCCGCCCGCGGCGCGCAGCGGATCGCCGCCGTCGAGCAGCGGCTGGCCGCGATCGACTCCGGCCTGCTGTCCGACGCCGACCAGACCACCGCTGCCGTCATGGCGCACCTGGCCGCCGCGGCGCGCTCCGACCTGGAGCACGGCCTGTGGGAGGCCAACGCCTCGGCCGGGTCCTACATCGCGCCGCAGGCCATGGCCTTCCAGTCGGTGCCGACCGCCGTGCTGACCGACGGCGCCGCGGTCGCGGGCTACCTGCGGCGGCTGCGCGGCCTGGGCGCCTTCTTCGACGCCATCGCCGCCCGCTACCAGCAGGCCGCCGCCGACGGCCGGCTGCCCGCGCAGGTCGGCGTCCGGCAGGCCATCGACCAGCTAGACGGGCACCTGGGCCGCGACGTGGCCGATGACCGGCTGGTCGCCGTGGCGTTCCCCGAAGCGCTGCCGGACACCGAGCGCGCTGCCGCGCGGGCCGAGGCCGCCCGCATCGTCGCCGACGAGATCCGCCCGGCCATGCGGCGGCTGCTGGACTGCCTGCGAGACGAGCTGCTGCCCGTCGCCCGGCCCGACCTCCAGGTCGGCATCAGGTTCGTGCCCGGCGGGCCCGAGGGGTACGCGGCAGCGGTCCGCCGGCACACCACCACCGGGCTGTCCCCCGAGGAGATCCACCAGATCGGCCTGGGCTGCCTGGAATCGCTGCAGGCGGAGTGGGCCGAGCTCGGCGGGCGGACGCTGGGCACCTCGGACGTGCCGGAGATCCTGGCCCGGCTGCGCGAGGACACCTCGCTGCGGTTCACCGACTCCGCGCAGATCGTGGCCGCAGTGACCGGCGCGCTGCACCGGGCCGAGGCGGCCCGCGATGACTGGTTCCCGGCCTACGACATCCCCGACTGCGTCATCGAGGAGATCGACCCGGTCGAGTCCGGCAACGCCGCGCTGGCCTACTACCGGCCCCCGGCCGCGGGCGGCCTGCGGCCCGGCGCGCACTGCGTGCTGACCAGCAACCCGGAGCAGCGGTTCAGCTACGAGTACGAGGCCCTGGCCTTCCACGAGAGCACACCCGGCCATCACCTGCAGGGCGCCTCCGCGCAGACCCTGACACTGCCCGACTTCCGCCGGTTCCTCGACGCCGAGGTGTGCGGGTACGTCGAGGGCTGGGGCCTGTACTGCGAGCGGCTGGCCGACGAGATGGGCCTGTACACCTCCGACACCCAGCGGCTCGGCATGCTGTCGTTCGACGCGCTGCGGGCCTGCCGCCTGGTCGTCGACACCGGCATGCACTACTACGGCTGGTCCCGCGCGGCGGCGATCGACTTCATGTGGCGCAACACTGCCACCACCAGGGCCAACATCGTCAACGAGGTAGACCGCTACATCGCCTGGCCGGGCCAGGCGCTGGCGTACATGATCGGCCGGCGCGAGATCCAGCGGCTGCGCAGCCGGGCGGCGGCCGAGCTCGGGCCGCGCTTCGACGTCCGCGCCTTCCACGGCGTGGTCCTCGGCGACAGCGCGGTCCCGCTCGGCGTGCTCGACCAGCTTGTCGCCCGCTGGACCGCGTCGCTCCGGGGCTGAGCGGCGGCTGTGCCGGGGGCCTGGCGTCGAGTCAGGCTCCCGGGCGGCAGGTCCGCGCCGCCTCTTGCTGTTATCAGAGCCGGTGGCCGTCCGGCCCGGATGACCGGGCCGCGCGCAGCCTGATCGTCGTCTGACCATGCCGACGGCGGGCTAACTGGCCCGGGCCGCGATCGCCCGCGCGCAGTCCAGGGCCTCGGTGCTGGTGGTGTCCACCTCCAGGTCGTAGCGCACGCCGTAGTGGACGAGCTCGGCCTGGGACTCGGCCATCCCGCGGACCCGGTCCCCGCGCGCCAGTTCCCGGCCGACCGCCACCGCGGCATCGCACCGGACGCCGACCCACAGCACCGGGAGGTCACCGAGCGCGGCGATCCAGCGCTGCTGTGACGACGCGCCGCCGAGGAACACCTCATCGACAATGATCCGGGCGCCGGCCCGCGCCATCGCCGCGATGCCCGCGATCCACGCGGCCTCCAGTGCCCGGAATTGCAGCCCGACAGTGATCCCGCCGTCGGCGGCGAACTCGATCCCGGCATCGGACTCCTGCATTTTCGCGGGCATGGCCTCGACCAGCATGTCGGTCCCGAGCACCAGCCACGGATCAGGCAGGATCGCCTGCAGGCACCGGGTGATCCCGGTCTTCCCTGAGCTCGATCCGCCGTTGAGCAGGATCACCTGCGTAGTCACGTGCGCAAGATTAGGCGCCATCCTGGCATGGGCGGCATTGAATTTCAGGCCGGGCTCGCCCGGCAGCCTGCATGCCCCGCACGTCCCTCAGGCGCCTTCAGCCGCGCCGGTCACGCCCGTCCTGCGGCAAGCCGGAGGATCTCGGCAGGAACAAGCGCTCGCCGCGCCGGCGACGACAGTCCTTCGGCATGCCCTATCCCTTCGTGGTGGCGCGGCGAGTGCCGAGCGTGGCGAGCAGCGCGGCGGCGGCGCGCTCGCCGGAGCGCAGCGCGCCTTCCATCAGGCCGGCCCAGTCCCCCGCGGTGTGCTCGCCGGCCAGGTGAATCCGGCCCGACGCGCTGGGCGTGGCGATCAGCCCGGTGTCGCCAGCCTCAGCTGCCGTGGTGAGCGCGGTGTAGGACTCGCCGGCCCACGGGTCGTCGTTCCACGTCGTCAGGAGCGCGCCGTCGACGTCGAGGGCCAGA
>DASUBV010000220.1:0-4677 GCA_035763085.1 Streptosporangiaceae bacterium
CGCCCACCATGATCAGCAAGCCAAGTCGGCAAGCAGGAACCGGCGGCATCCCCGCCGCGTACTGCCGGCGCGCGGTGACGTACGTCACGCCTTGCGACGCCAACCATTCCTTCAGACTCACACGAGCATTATAGAGCCCTAAGAGCACTAGGCCGACTAGATGCCAGCAGTTGATCCGCCCCCATGCCGATCTCCTCTGAGTGGACGCCGGCCCTTTCCCCTCAACGCTTCCCACAGGAGAAACCCGGCCAATCTGGCGTGTCCAGAGCCATTCTGGTGCCGATTAGTCCGGAGTTATCCGATCGTGCCGCGACCGCTGATCAGGGCGCGGGCGATCACCGTGCGCAGGATGTCGTTGGTGCCCTCGCCGATCACCATCAGCGGGGCGTCCCGGTACAGCCGCTCGACAGTGAACTCCTGCGAGTAGCCGTACCCGCCGTGCACCTGCATGGCGTCGACCGCGCACTCCAGCGCCGCCTCCGAGGCATAGACCTTGGCCATCCCCGACTCCAGGTCGGCCCGCTCCCCCGCGTCGGCGCGAGACGCGGCCCAGTAGGTCAGCAGCCGCGCCGCCTGCAGCTTGATCGCCATGTCGGCCAGCTTGACCTGCACGGCCTGGAACCCGGAGATCTTCTGGCCGAACGCCTCGCGCTGACTGGAGTAGCGCAGCGCCTGGTCGTAAGCCTCCTGCGCGACGCCGACGGCGCGGGCGGCCACGTTGATCCTGCCGGTTTCGAGAGCGGCCAGGACCTGCTGCAGCCCGCGTCCCTCGGCACCGCCGAGCAGGCTGCTGGCCGGCACCCGGACGTCATCCAGCACCAGCTCGCAGGTCTCCGGCCCGCGGTAGCCCAGCTTGGGCAGGTCCCGGACCACCTCGAAGCCCGGCGTCCCGGCCTCGACCAGCAGCACCGACATGCCCGCGTGCGCCGGCCGGGCGGCCGGGTCGGTCTTGACCAGCACCGGCAGCGGGTTGGCGTGCCGGGCGTTGGTGATCCAGGTCTTGCGCCCGTTGATGATGTAGCTGTCGCCGTCGCGGCGGGCCGTGGTCGCGATCCCCTGCAGGTCACTCCCGGCGCCCGGCTCGGTCAGCGCGATCCCGGTCCGGCGCTGGCCGGTGGCCAGGTCGGGCAGGTAGGCCGCCTTCTGCTCGCCGGTGCCGTACCGGGCGATCATCCAGCACGACAGGGAATGACTGCCGATGATGCCGGCCACGCCCATCCAGCCGCGGGAGATCTCCTCGAACACCAGGGCCAGCGACACCATGTCGGCCGCCATCCCGCCGTACTCCTCGGGCACTGTCAGCCCGAACAGGCCCATCTCGGCCATGGCGGCCGCGATCTCGTCGGGGTAGCGCCCGGACGCCTCCCACTCCTGCGCGACAGGCCGGATCTGCTGGTCCACGAAGGAGCGCAGAGTCTGGCGCAGCAGCCGCTGCTCTGGCGAGAGCTCGAAGTCCATGGCCTCTCCCTTGCTGAGCCGGTCCGATGCTCGTAACCGGGCCGGCCCCGCGCGGGCCGGCAACGCTGGTCATGCTCGCTGATCGCCGGCGGTTATACCAGGGCGGGTCCGGTCCACAGGCGGGAGACGTCCCGCAGCGGTGCCTGGCAGGGCGGCCCGTCGGCGACCCGCAGCGCGGGCAGCCCCGCGGCTGGCACCGTGACGATCAGCGCGGAGCGGGTTCCGTACTCGGCGGTGTGCACGCAGGCGGCCGAAATGGCCGGGGGGCGGGCCCGGCCGTCAGGACCGGACGCGGCGGGAGCCAGGGCGGAATCGGCGGGAGCCGGGATGAAAGCGGCGGGAGCCGGGCCGGGCTCGGCCGGCTGGTGATCGCGCAGCACGGCGGCCAGCGCATCGGCTACGGTGTCCGCGGTCTCGCCCGCGGGCCCGGCTTCGGCGGAGGACCCGGCGCGGGCGGCGCGCTCGGCGGCTACCAGGCGGGCTACTCGCTCGGACTTGGCCGACCGGGCGTGCAGCGGGGCGTTCTCCAGGATGTGCAGGCCGGGGCCGAGTTCCTCGGCCCGCGGCCGGGCTCCGTCGGCGACCTCGACGAAGAACAGCTGCTCCCGGTCACCGACCAGCAGCCAGCACGGGTTGTAGGCCGCCGGGTCCAGGGCGCCGGCCACGGCCCGGACGGCCTCGGCTGCGGTCCGGTGCGCGGCGAAGGCCAGCGGGATCTCGCCGCGGCTGCGCAGCGTCGCATCCCGCCCGGCCGCCGACGGCCGGTTGGTCAGGCCGGCGACCACGCCGTGCTCATTGACCGCCAGCCAGGTACCGCCGGCCAGCTGGTCCCGGCCGCCGAGGACCCGCGGGCCGGACTCGCGCAGCGTGGTCATCGCCACGGCGGGCCGGGCGAGCTGCTCGTCCCGGTTGGCAGCCATGATCAGCGGGGCGCCGGGCACCACTCCCGAGAGCGCGACGAGAAGGCACACAAATGGTGCAGCGACCCGACCCGGTTCCGCATTCCCGGCCCGCCCGGCCGCGCTCGGCCGGCGCCGGGCGGGCTGGCCTAGCCGCCGGCCCGCGTCGCGGTCATGACGACGCCCTTGTGATCCCGGGGCCGGGTGAAGCCGACCGGGTCACGTCCGGCGTAGGTGGCGACCCGGATCGGGAAGCCGGTGGCAAAAGCCTCGATCATCTTGCCGCCGCCGATGACCAGGCCGACGTGGCCGGGTGAGGCGGCCGTGCCGTCCGCTCCGGCGAAGAACACCAGGTCACCTGGCTGCACCTGGCTTGCCTTGATCCGCGGTCCCCAGGCCCACTGCTGCTGTGACGTGCGCGGGATGGAGATGCCCGCCGACCGGTAGGCCATCATCACCAGGCCCGAGCAGTCGAAGGCGTCCGGGCCGATCCCGCCCCACTGGTAGGGCTTGCCGAGCTGCTGCTCGGCGTACCGGATGATCGAGGCGACGACCGCGTTGGGGGTCTGGCCCACGCCGGTCAGGCAGCCCGGCGCGCTGTCCAGGGTCACCGGGCTGACCGTGAAGCCGCCCCTGGCGTAGGCGCCGGCATAGAACAGCACCGTCTGGACGTAGGACTCCAGGTGGTTGTAGGCGAAGATGGCGCCCTGCACGTTGTCGAGGACTCCGTGCTCCAGCAGGTACCTGGCGGCGCCGGCGATCGCGTCGGCCGGGTCGTAGACGTTGTCGACGCCGTCGCCGTCGCCGTCAGTGGCGACCCCGCTGACCTTCTGGCTGGCCCGGTGGACGGGCTTGCCGCCCCAGGTGTTGCCGGAGGCGCCGCCGATGCCGATCTGCATCGGGCCGGCCGCGCCGAACGCGTTCGATCCGCTGTGCACGCCCGGCAGCTTGCTGCGCCCGTCATCGCTTTCCACCCGGCCGATCCCGGCCAGGATGACCCACGGGACGCCGGTCCTGGCCCCGGTCGACTTGAACAGCGCCAGGTAATTGGCCGGGATCGAGTTGCGGGCATTCCTGGTGGGCGAGGGCTGGGCCCCGCCGCCGCCCGCGTTGCTGCAGGCGCTGCCGCTCTCGAAGGAGAACGTGCCGCTGGCGAACATCGCCATCGGCACGACGAGGAGCCCGGCGAACAGCAGCCCGACGACACAGACGATGATCAGGATGGCGCCGCGGCTGAGCGAGCCGCCGCCGGCCCGCCAGATCACGAGTTCCCCGCGCTTTCGTACTCCAGGCCGCTGACCTGCCAGCTGGTGTCACCGCCGGTGAGGGTGACCGCGTAGCTGGTGGTCTGCGGCCCGCTGTCCCTGGTCGCGGTGATCTGCTCGGTGACGGACACGATGAAGGTCAGGCTGCTGGGGCCGAAGGCGCGCAGCGAGGTGATCCGGGCCGACCCGGCGGACACCTGCTTGCGGCTGGCGCGCAGGCTCGCCACGCCGGGGGCGGCGTAGGCCGCGGAGATCTGGCCGGCCAGCTGGGGCGTGACCAGGCTGCGCATCGAGGCGATGTAGGCCGAGGTCTTCTCGGTGTAGGAGAAGGTGCCGTAGGCCGTGCCGAACTTGACCGCCGCGGAGGCGGCGCTGGCCAGCCCGGCCTTGGTGAACGGCAGCCACTGGTAGATATCGGGGGTGCCAAGGGCCGGGGCGGTCGCGGTCGGGCTGGCCGGCGGGCTGGACAGCGGCGTGCTGGCCGATGGCGGCGCGCTGGCCGGGGGCCCGGCCTGGCCGCCCGCGCCCTGGCCGGCCGGGCGGTGGCTGGCGGCCCCGCCGCCGGCCGGCCCGTGACCGGTCGAGATGAACAGGTAGACGCCCAGCCCGGCGAGCGCGAAGACGACCAGGGCGAAGGTGATCTTCCGCTGTGCGGCGGTCAGTTCCATGACCGACTGCTACCGGTCGCGGCGGATCGGGCGCGCCCAGAACGGCCCGCGCTCCTCCGCTGGCGGCGGCCCGGACAGCGGCCCGCCGCCAGCCTCGGGCGGCTCCTCGGCGCTGCTGGCCCGCGGGGCCGGTCCTGCGCTGCCGCGGGCCGATCCTCCGCCGCCGCGGGCCGGGGCGCTGCCGGGACGGCGCAGCGGCGGCTGGCTGGCGCGCGGGGCACGCCGGGGCGGCGGGGCGGGCGGCCCGGCATCGCGGGAAGCCTCCTGCCGGGGCGCGGGTGCCTGCCGGGGCGGCGCCGCCGGGCGGGGCGCGGCGGTCGGCCGCGGTGCGCGCCCGGTCGGCCGGGCTGACCCGCCCGACCGGGCCGGTGCCTGCCGGGCCGGGGC
>DASUBV010000221.1:0-7766 GCA_035763085.1 Streptosporangiaceae bacterium
CCTGGCGACGGGCGCGGTGCCTTGATGCCGTGGACTGCGGTGTACTCGCCGGCCAGCCACGGGGCCAGGTCATCGATAAGCATGGCGAGCAGGGACGGGTCGGCTGACGGGGCGCGGGCCACCGTCGCGGCGGTGCCTAGCTGCTCAGCCCGCTCCGGGTAGTAGTGACCGAAGACCTCAGCCGACCTGCGGAGGTCGCTGGTCCAGCCGCCCCAGCGCGGCATCACCAGCGTGAACCCGGTGCGCACGAGCTTCCGTGAAACAGCCCGGCTCAGCGCCCTGCGATCGGCGCCGGTGACGGCCTCGGCTGCGCGAGTGTGCCAGCGCGGCAGCATCAGGGCCAGGTCGCCGTTGGTCTCGCGAGCCAGCAGTCCGGTCGGGTGGTACCGGGGCAGCTGCTCGGCCAGGTCGTCGCCGAGCAGCGGCGTGCACAGGCAGGCGATGAAGAACCCGAGGTCGAACCGCTCCAGCTCGCTGAGCAGCACGCCGGCGCTGGACATCTCGATCCCCACGCCGCTGAGCAGCGGGAATGAGGTGGCCAGCGCCACCTCGACGGCCCCGGCATCCGCGCGGTCGGCCGTGGTCGCCTCCTCGCGCAGCGCGAGCATCAGGTCGAGGTCGGACACTCCCGGAACGGCCCCGCCGCGCGCGATGCTGCCGTAGAGGTAGGCGCTGTGCAGCCGGCTGCGTCCGAATACCTCCGTAAGGAGCGCGCGGGCGGCGTCGACGACGGGGACATAGGCCGCTGGCACCAGATCCAGCGAGCCCTCGCGCGCAATCGTCCCGTCGTCCCGCAGCCCGTGATCATCCACCGGGCCACCCTGCCGGGTCAGGGCGCACCCTGGCGACAAGATTTTCCGACCCTGGCGCGGCGAGCCGTCGCCCGCGTGCGCGTTCGCCGCCAGCGCAGCCGGGGCCGTAGCCGTGGTCCTCAGCGCCGGGTTACCTTGCCAGGGTGGCAGGTCCGGGCGCGCCCGTGGCGCGGTACGACGAATGGGCCGACTGGTACGAGAGCTACCTGACCGGCAGTGCCAGCGACTTCACCAGCCGGACCACCAGCGCGCTGACGCAGGTCCTGGGCGAGGGAGCGGGCCCGCTTCTCGACCTGGCCTGCGGAACCGGCTTCTTCGGTCCGGTACTCCGATCGCTTGGCTGGGCCCCGCTGGGCCTGGACCTGTCCCGCGCCCAGCTGGAGTACGCGCGCCGCCGGATGCCGGTGGCCGTGGCCGACGCGGCCCGCCCGCCGCTGCGTCCGGGGGCACTCGCGGCGATCTCGTCGGTCCTGTGTCACACCGACATCGACGACTACGCCGCGGCCTGCCGGGCACTTGTCCCGGCGCTGCGGCCGGGCGGGACCTTCGCGCATGTCGGGGTGCATCCCTGCTTCATCGGCGCGTTCGCGGACCGGTCCGATCCGGCCGGAGTCCGTATCTCGCCGGGCTACTGGCGGCGCGAGCGCCGTTTCGACTCCTGGTCGCCGCACGGGGTGCGTGACAAGGTCGGCGCGACGCACCTGCCGCTCGGCGATCTCCTGGGTGCGCTGACGGCCGCTGGCCTGGTCATCGAGCGAGTAGTGGAGATCGGCAGCCCGGTCCCCGATATCCTCGCCGTCCGCTGCACCCGCCCCGCTGCACCCATTGCGCCGGGACCGGGATGACGGCGAGCAGGCCTGACGGGCTCAGGGCCTGACGGCGCGCAGGTGGAGGAACAGCGGTATGCGCTGCCAGCGCCGGGCCGCCGGGTCGCGTGCCACCGCCTCGTCGGGTGCCCGCACCTCGCGGATTGTCTCGGTCAGCAGCCCGGCGTCGGCCAGCGCCGCGAAATAAGCCTCCAGCGGCCGGTGCTTGCTGTGAAACGTCAGCCGGTGACCGTCCCGGTCCAGCGCCATGGAAAGCGGCGCCGGATCCAGGTAGGAACCCGAGATCACGAACGGTGCCGCCCCGTCGCGGGTCGTGAACGAGCCCGCCGAGTTCACCGGATGCGGGATCGCCGCGCATAGGTGGCCGGAGCGCTTCAGCACTCGGGCGGCCGCCCGGATGGCGGCGGGCATGTCGTCGATGTCGTGCAGGCACATGTAGGCCACGACCAGGTCGAAGGTCTCATCGGCGAAGGGCAGCGCGGTGGCATCGGCGCGCACGGCCGGCGCCGGGTTCGGGTGGGTGACGGCGAGCTGCACCATGGTCGGCGCGGCATCAGCGCCGGCAACCTGGTAGCCGCGGGACAGGAGCAGCCGGCTGATGCGGCCCTCGCCGCAGGCCAGGTCGAGCACCTGACCATCTGGCGGGGGCAGCAGGTCCAGCAGGGCCGGCAGGTTGACGTGCTCGTGTGAGTGATCATGACCTGGGGTGCGGGCGAACCGCGCCCAGTTCTCCGCCTCCGACTCCCAGCCCTGCAGCATGCTCACGGCAGCAGCCTGCCGTGCCTACGCGGCGATCGTGGCCGTGTCGCCGAGCCGGACTGTTCCTGGCGACAGGACCTGGGCGTAATTTCCGAAGCAGGCCGCCCGCCCCAGCCCCGGTATCTCCCTCCGGCGCCGGGCGATGGCGCGCAGCACCTCCGGCGCGTGATCCAGGCCGGGCTGCTCCGCCGCCGGGATCGCGCACCGCGGCGTGGGCGACAGGATCCGCAGCACCAGGTCCGGGCCGACCTGGATGCGGTCGCCGGGCTCCGGTTCCCGGTCCAGGGACAGGACCAGGTTGGGCCGCACCCGCCGCAGGTCGGTCGGCGCCGCCTCGCGCTTGAGCTCATCCAGTGCCCTCGTGGTGACCAGGTGCACCGCGGCGAAGTCCACGAACCGCTGGCCCGCCACCACGTTCCTGATCTCGGTGATCTCCTCCCGGCCGGCCCCGGCGGCTCTGGCCCACTCCGGAATCATCCCCGGCTCCTTCGGCCACAGCCGGTGCAGCCGGGCATCCGGCGGGACCTTGCTGGAGAGCCGGACCCGGGCGCCGAGCCACCGGGACAGGGCCTCGTCGGCCGGCGCGGTGCCAGCCCGGAGCGGCTCACCGCCCGGCACGCAGACCATCACCTGGTCGCCGCCGGCATCGTTCACCGCGGTGGCGGTGACGAACAGCATCCGCCCCCACCGGCGCGGGTTCTTCGCGCTGACCACGATCCCGTCAGCGGTCAGGCAGGCGAAGGCGCGATCCCCGTCCGGTCCGTCCGGGCCGAACCGGGCGCAGGTCACCGACTCGCCTTGCGCGGACTTGACCGGGTAGCGCCAGATGGACTCAACCACGATGCACGATTCTCCCACGTGCCTGCTGCCGGCCTCGAAGAGCCGCCCGCAGCGCCCCGGAGCCGCCCAGCCAGCCGCGCGGGCCAGCCGGCCGGCTCCGCGGGAGCCACGCCGGGCGCTAGGCTGGCTCAGCCACCCAGCGCATCGGGTCGCCCCAGCCCAGGTCGGTCGTGCCGGCCTGCTTGAGGGCCAGGATGACCAGGGTCCGGTTGTGCGCGGCGAAGGTCAGCACGTGGGCGATCATGCCGCCGTAGGTGAAGACCTCGGCCGGCTCGCACAGCGCGTCGACGAACGTCTCGTCGAGCCGCCCGTTGTCCACCACGTCCCGGACCTCGGTCAGGAACGCCGGCGCGACCTGGGCCAGCCGGTCCCGCATCGCCCCCACGCTCTCGTGGTCCTCCAGGGACCAGTCATACTCCCGGTTGGCGATCGCGCAGTTCCACATGTCCATCTGGCCGATCAGCCGGGACAGCAGGCCGCGGATCGTCAGCCGGTCCTCGTCGACCGACAGCTCGATCTGCTCATCGAGCCGCTCGTCGGGCAGCTGCGACGCGCGCTCGATCATCTCGCCCACGAGCCAGATGTGATGCTCGACCATCTTGGTCAGCAGGTCCATGGAAGTCACCTTCGTTCGGGCAGGCAGCCTGAGACTGCCGGGTGGCTGGAAATGCACGCCATTAGGTGTGGCGAGCTGGAACCGGCAGGGCGCGGCCCGCCATGCCGAGGGCGGGGCGCCGTACTCGCGCTGGAATGCCCGGGTGAACGCCTCGTGCGAGGAGTACCCGGCTTCCACCGCGACCTCGAGGATGCTCCGGCGGCTGGTCAGCAGCCGGTAGGCCGAGCGCTCGAGCAGGACCCGGCGGCGGAACCGTGCCGGGCTCTCACCGGCGACCGCGCTGACTACCCGGTCGAAGTGAAACCGCGACAGGTACAGCCGCGCGGCCAGGTCCCCGCCCCGGGCCTCGTGGTCATCGAGGTGCGATGCCAGCGAGTCCACGAAGCGGATGAACGTGTCCTGCGGAATGGCCATGACGTCATCATGCCCAGCACAGCCGCCCAGCCGCTTGATCGGTTTTGCGCACGTCGCCGCGCCCGGCCGCCCGCTGTCCCGCCGCCCGGCGCGCCTGCCCCGTCAGCCGCTGGCGGCCGGGCTGCCGTACCTGGCCAGCAGCTCCTGCTCTTGCCCGATGGTGAAGCCGCGCCCCGACGGGGGCATGCCGCGGGCCCGGTCCCAGGCCAGCACGTCGGCCGCAGTGACCTCCAGTGGCGTGGCGGGCATGCCCGCCGCCCTGGCCTTGGCCGCGCTGCGCTGCTGCGACGGCCAGTCGTCCTTGACCAGCGGGAACAGCCTGGGTGAGGATTCCGGCGGAACCGGGACAACCTGCACCCTGGTGCCCGCGGCCCGCGCGCAGGTCTCGATGAGGCCGCCCAGCGTCACCGGCTCCGCGGGCCCGATCGCCTGGAAGGCACCCGGCCGGCCATCGGCCAGCAGCTGCACGACCAGCCGGGCCAGGTCACGCGAGTCGATCACCTGTACGGGCTGGCGGGGGTCGGCCGGCAGCGCCACCGGCCCGCCGCGAGCGGCCCGCTGGACCCAGTACGTCAGCCCGTCCTGCCAGTCGTGCGGGCCGGCCACCTTCCCCGGCCGCACGATCGTCGCCCGGTCGCCGAACCGGGCCGTCACGTCGTCCTCGCAGGCGACCTTGCACGGCCCGTACGTCTCGCTGTCCAGCACCTCGGTGTCCCGCCGGGGCGGCCGGCGCGGCGTGTCCTCGGTGGCGCCAGGCTGCACGCCGTCGGTCTGGTAGACGGCATGGCTGGAGATGAACAGGTACCGGCCGACCCGGTCGCCCAGCGCGTCCATCGCCTGCCCGACGTGCCGCGGAACATAGCCGCTGACATCGACGACCGCGTCCCAGCTGCCCCCGCGCAGCGCCGCGTAGTCCCCGGTGTCCCGGTCGCCGATGAGCCGCGGCACCCCGGAGAACAGGTCACTGCCGGTCTTGCCCCGGCCGAACAGGCTGACGTCGGCCCCGCTGCGCAGGGCGTCTTCGGTGATCGCGCGGCCCACGAAGGACGTGCCGCCCAGGACGAGAATCCGCATGACGGCCGACCCTACCGGCGAAGTTCGCTCCCGAACGACCAGTTTCCGGCCACGCAGGCGGGCTGCGGCATGGCAATTCCGTTGGCACGATCCGGCCGGCTTGCTAGTCTCACGCTCCGTGTCGAGCAGGCAGGGCCCGGCGCCAGCCGGGCCGATGTGGACGGCCGAGATCGTGGTCACGCCCCATTTCGCGGCGAGCCTGATCAGCGAGCAGTTCCCGGATCTGGGCGCCGCACCGGTGACGGAGCTGGCGACCGGCTGGGACAACACCGCCTTCGTGGTCGGCGGTCAGTGGCTTTTCCGGTTCCCGCGCCGGCAAGTAGCGGTGCCTGGCGTGCGGCGGGAGATCGAGGTGCTGCCGCGGCTGGCCCCCCGGCTGCCACTGCCGATCCCGGACCCGGAGTTCGTCGGCCGGCCGTCCGAGCGCTACCCCTGGCCGTTCTTCGGCGCCCGGCTGCTGCCTGGCGCCGAGCTCGCCGAGTCGGGGCTGACCGAGTCCGGTCGTGCTCTGGCGGCAGCCCGGGTCGGCAGCTTCCTGCGCGAACTGCATGATCCCGGCCTCGTCCCGCTGACCAGCGGCGCTGACCTGCCGGTGGACCCGATGTGCCGGGCCAGCCCGCGGGTCCGGGCCGGAAAGGCCCGCGACGTCCTGGGCCTGCTGGTGAACCGCGGCCTGTGGCCGGCCAGCAGTGATGTCAGCCGGCTGCTGGACCAGGCCGGGGCCGAACCGGATGACGTGGTGCCGGGCACCGGCGCGCCGGGCGCCGGGCCGCTGGTCGTCTCGCACGGCGACTTCCACGTGCGCCACCTGCTCGTCGGCGCCGGCGGCGTCGCGACCGGCGTCATCGACTGGGGCGACCTGTGCCTGGCCGACCCGGCCGTGGACTTGTCCGTCGCCTACCTTGGCTTCGCCGGGCCGGCCCGCGCGGAGCTGCTGGCGGCCTACGGCAGGCCGGTCACGCCGCGCCGCGAGCTGGCCGCCCGGACCTGCGCCATCTCCATCGGCGTCGCCCTCGCCGAGTACGCCGCCGACGAGAACCGGTCCGAGCTGCTGGCCGAGTCGCTGGCCGGCCTGCACCGCGCCGTCTCCTGACCGCGCTGCGCACGGCAGCTGTGTCCGCCGAGCTGATGAGCCCTGCTGGCTCAGAGGTCCGCCGCCAGGCCCAGGTCAGGATGCCTGCCATGGCGGCCGGGGTCGCGAATTAAGTATTTCGGAAGGGTTCTGGGCACCCGCTACCAGCCGCGGCCAGAAGGGCGGGAGAATTGACGCATGAACGCGGGCTCTGCTGACTCATCGCCGATTCCGGGAGACCTGCCTGCCAGCAATGGCGGCGGCGGTGCGGCGGGGGTCGTCGTCGGCATCGACGCCGGCGGCACGGGAACCAGGGCTCGCGCGGTCCGGGCGGGGCACCTGATCTACGACGGGACCGGCGGGCCGGGCAATCCGCTGTCGGCCGATGAGCAGACGGTGCTGGCCAGCTACCGCGCGGCGCTGGCCGGCTGCCCGGCGGCGACCCACGTGGCGGCGTGCGTGGCGGGCACTCGCAGCCCGGCGCACCACGCGCAGATCACCAGGATGCTGGCGAGCTTTTTTCCTGGCGCGGTCGTGCAGGTGGTGCCGGACTATGTCGGCGCCCTGCTGGCCGCCCCGGAGCAGACACAGGTGTGCGTGGTAGCCGGAACCGGATCGGTGATCTGCAGCCGGGCCCCGGATGACGACCACGCCGCCACTCCGGTCAGCGGCGGCCGGGGCTGGATCCTGGGCGATCACGGCTCGGCCGCGCGGCTGGGCCGTACCGCGCTGGAGCACTACGTCAACGATCCGGCGGCCGTCCCGGCGGCCTTCGCGTCCGCGCTCAGCAAGGCCATGGGCAACCGCGACCCGAACCGCATCGTAGGCGCGGTGAACTCGGCGCCGGACCCGGCCCGGCTGCTCGCCCGGGCGGCCCCGCTGCTCACCGACGCCGCCGAGCAGGGCGCGGACTGGGCCGTCGGCTACCTGGACGCGGAGATGTCGGCCCTGGCGGCGACGACCGTGCGGCACATCGGGCAGCACATCAGCCCGCCCGGCGGCCAGGCGCCCGCACCGGTGCGGGTTGCCCTGGCCGGCGGCGTATGGGCCAGCCCGGTCGCCCGGTCCTCGTTCACCGTCGCGCTGGACCGGGCCAGCGAGCGCCCGGTCATCGTGACCAGGTCCGTGGCCGATCCGGTCACCGGTGCCGTCCGGCTGGCCGAGATCCTCGCCCGGTCAGTGCGCGAGCCCCGCCCGGCTCCGTAGCGCGGCTCAGGCGGGGCGGCGCGCCCGGATCCGGCGGCCGTCGACCGTCCATGAGCGGTCACAGCCCGAGCAGCCGATCAGCGCCCCGAACCGCTCGGACATCTCGCCCGTGCTGGCCAGCGTGCCGCCGCAGCGGCAGGCCTCGC
>DASUBV010000222.1:0-8344 GCA_035763085.1 Streptosporangiaceae bacterium
CTGCACTTGGCCTGAGCATTGATGAACTTGCCGAACGAGCAAGAATGACGGCTGACGAGATCGAGTGCATCGAAGAAGGCGGCACCGAACCAACAGTGGCGCTCTTGCGCGTACTGGCTGCGGCACTGGAAGCCGATGTTCGCCTGACAGCTGGACACGACATGGGCTCGGTTGGCTTCGAGACTCCTGCTGCCTGAATGCGCCGCCTGATCAGGCGAGCCTTAGTCAGGCGCCGACGAGGACCTGGTCGACGGTGCGGCAGGCCATCGCGACGAACTCCGGATTCGTCTCGCGGTAGTACGGGATGATCCCGACAGCCTGATGCAGAGCGAAGCCGCGGGCCCGTTCCCAGGCGCCGTCATCCGCCGCGAGGGCCGCCCGGTAGGCCGCGCGGCCGGCCGGGCCGAAGACGCTCCACGCGGCGATCACGTCGGCGGCGGGATCCCCGACCCCGGCGCTGCCGAAGTCCAGGACCGCGCGCAGCCGGCCCCCGGCCACGAGCAGGTTGGGCCGCAGCAGGTCGGCATGTACCCACACTGGGGTCCCCGCGAACGCCGGGGCGGTGCGGGCGTGGTCCCAGGCGGCCGCGGCCGCATCGGCGTCGATGGCCCAGCGCGAGGCCTCGATGTTCTCGCGGGTCTCCGTATCGAGCTCGGCCAGCGGACGACGGCCGCCGCGCGGCGCGCCGGGCGCCGGGGGGATGGCCCGCAGTTCGGTCACGAAGGCGGCCAGGTCTGCGGCGGCCTGCAGCTCGTCGGCGACGAGGTGGTCGGCGTACGGGCGGCCGTCAATCCACCGGTAGATCGCCCACCGGAACGGGAACTCGCCGGCCGGGCGGCCCGCCGCCACCGGAACCGGGACCTGCAAGGACACCCCCGCGGCCAGCAGCGGCAGCCAGGCCTGCTCGCTCTCCAGGTCGTCCGCCCACGACGGCAGCCGGGGCAGCCGCGCATACAGCTGGTCGCCGATCCGGTAGATCGCGTTCACCGTCCCGGCGGACCGCACCTCGCGGACCGGCAGCCTGGCCAGCTCGGGGAACTGGGCGGCCAGCAGCCGCCGCACGAGCACGGCGTCAATGCTGAGCTCTCCGTCGTGCATCTTCATCCGGGCTCCTTCGCGGGTTAACTTTGCCAGGGACAGCCAGCGGTGCCGAGCGAGTTTCGGAGCGCCCCGTCCCGCCCCGGCGGCCGCACCAGCCGTCCGCCGGGCGAGGTTGGAGGAGAGCGTGGATTTCGAGATCCCGGCCGACCTGGCCAGCTACCTTCGCGAGCTAGACGAGTTCATCGAGCGCGAGATCCGCCCGCTGGAGCAGGCCGACGACAACATCCGGTTCTTCGACTACCGGCGCGAGGACGCCCGCACCGACTGGGACCGCGGCGGCCTGCCCAGCCCGCAGTGGGAGGCGCTGCTGCGCGAGGCGGTACGCCGGGCCGATGCCGCCGGGCACTACCGGTACGCCTTTCCCGCGCGCTACGGCGGCCGGGACGGCACCAACCTCGGCATGGCCATCATCCGCGAGCACCTTGCCGGCAAGGGCCTCGGCCTGCACTGCGACCTGCAGAACGAGCACATGATCGTCGGCAACAACGTGGGCCTGCTGCTGATGCTGCACTACGGCTCGGCGGAGCAGCAGGCCGAGTGGGTTCCCGGCCTGGCCGCCGGCCGCCGGGGCTTCGCGTTCGGGATCACCGAGCCCGCGCACGGCTCGGATGCCACCTACATGGAGACCACCGCCGTGCGGGACGGCGAACAGTGGGTGATCAGCGGGGAGAAGACCTGGAACACCGGCGTGCACGCCGCCTCGCACGACCTGATCTTCGCGCGCACCAGCAGGCGGCCCGGCGACGCCGCCGGGATCACCGCGTTCCTGACCCCGGTCAGCTCGCCTGGCTTCACGGTCGAGGAGTACCTGTGGACCTTCAACATGCCCACCGATCACGCGCGGATCAGCCTGCGCGACGTCCGGGTGCCATGCACCGCGGTGTTCGGCGGGGAGGGCCGCGGCCTGCAGGTCGTCCAGCACTTCTTCAACGAGAACCGGATCCGGCAGGCCGCCTCCAGCCTCGGTGCCGCCCAGTACTGCATCAGCGAGTCGGTCGCTTACGCCCGGCAGCGCGCGCCGTTCGGCAAGCCGCTGGCGGCCAACCAGGCCATCCAGTTCCCGCTCGTCGAGCTGCAGACCCAGTGCGAGATGCTGCGCGCCCTCATACACAAGACCGCGTGGCTGATGGACACCCGCGGCCCGTTCTCCGCCTCCGACAAGGTCTCGATGTGCAACTACTGGGCCAACCGGCTGTGCTGCGAGGCTGCCGACCGGGCCATGCAGGTGCACGGCGGCCTGGGCTACTCGCGGCACAAGCCGTTCGAGCACATCTACCGGCATCATCGCCGGTACCGCATCACCGAGGGGGCCGAGGAGATTCAGATGCGCCGGGTGGCCGGGTACATGTTCGGCTTCATGAAGCAGAGCGCGCCTAAGGGAGTGGCCGAGGACCCGCTGTGATGGACGCCCGCCAGCTGGCCGCGGCGCTGCGCGGCACCCTCGGGCCGGTCACCATCGAGGGGCTGACCCCGCTGTCGGGCGGCGCATCGCGGGAGACCTGGGCCTTCGACGCCGTCAGCGAGACCGGCGCGCGGACCGAGCTGGTGCTGCGCCGTGACCCGCCCGGCCGGCCGGGCGAGCCGGGCTCCATGACCCGGGAGGCCAGCGCCATCGCCGTCGCGCGGGCCGCCGGGCTGGCCGTGCCTGAGGTCCTGCTGTGCGTCGGCGAGCCCGGCCTGCTCGGCTCGGCTGGCCTGGTCATGCGGCGGATCCCCGGCGAGACCATCGCGCGGCGGATCCTGCGCGACGACGCCTACCGCCCCGCCAGAGCCGTGCTGACCGGGCAGCTGGGCGCCTTCGCCGCGGGCCTGCACGGGCTCCGCCCGCCGCCCGGCCTGCCCGCGCCCGAGCCGCTGGCCGGGCTGCGCGCCACCCTGGCCGCCGCCGGCGATGCCAGCCAGGTCTTCGAGCTCGCCCTGAGCACGCTGGAAGCCAGCCCGCCGCCGTCCCGGCCGCCCGTCCTGGTCCATGGCGACCTGCGGCTGGGCAACCTCATCGTCGGCCCGGACTCGCTGCAGGCCGTCATCGACTGGGAACTGGTGCATACCGGGAACCCGGCTGAGGACCTCGGCTGGCTGTGCGTGAAGGCCTGGCGCTTCGGCGCCGCCCCGGCGGTCGCCGGCGTCGGCACCCGCGAGGAGCTGCTGGCCGCCTACCGCGCCGCCGGCGGCGCCGATATCAGCCTGGACGAGCTGCGCTGGTGGGAGATCCTGGGCACGCTGCGCTGGGGCATCATCTGCATGACCCAGGCGCAGGCGCACCTGTCCGGCGCGCACCGGTCGGTCGAGCTGGCCGCCATCGGCCGCCGCGTCTGCGAGCAGGAATGGGACCTGCTCCTGCTGCTCGCCCCCGAGGCCGCGGCGCGAGCTGCCGCCAGCCGCCCGCGCCCGGCCGGACAGCCGTGGATCGCCCCGGCACCCTACGGCCGGCCCACCGCCAGCGAGCTGCTGGATGCCGTCCGCGGCTACCTCACCGACCACGTCATGCCCGCCACCACCGGGCAGCTGTCGTTCCATGCCCGGGTCGCCGCCAACGTGCTGGCCATCGTGGCCCGCGAGCTGGAGGCAGGTGCCATCCCGGACGAAGCCGGGCTGGCCAGCCGGGTCGCCGCGCGGCTGGCCGTCGCCAACCCCCGGTACTTCGGTGACGGCGGCGATGGCCAGGCCAGGGCCGGAACACCGGATGCATAACGAGGCTGCCGCGGCCGGGCGCTGGCTCGCCGGGCTGGTGCGCGCCGGGCCGGACGGGCGCTGCTGTTGACTCCTAGTAGCCTTATGGCTAATCTGATTAGCTATAAGGCTACTTACTAGAATCGCACTGGACGGAGCGCCCGATGACTGCCACTCAGTTCCTCGACCTGCCCGACGGCCAGCTCGCCTACGACGACACCGGCGGCGACGGCCAGCTGATCGTGGCCATCCCGGCCATGCTCGACCTGCGCTCCGAGCTGCGGTTCCTGACCCCGCTGCTGGCCAGCGCCGGGTTCCGGGTGGTGACCATCGACCAGCGCGGGATGGGCGAGACCAGCGCCCGGTGGCCGGAGTACGGGAGCATCCCGATGGCCCGCGACCTGATCGCCCTGCTGCGCCACCTGGACGCCGGGCCGGCCATCATCTACGGCACCTCCAACGGCGCGGCCGCCGCGGTGTACCTCGCGGCCGAGGCGCCGGAGCTGGTCCGGGGCCTGGTGCTGGCCGCCCCGTTCGTCCGGGACGGCAGGATGTCGTTCGTGCAGCGGCAGCTCATGAACCTCATGCGGGTGCCCGGCCTGGCCCTCCCGATGTACATGTCCTACTTCCCGAAGTGGGAGCCGAAGCGCCCGGCCGACTTCGACCAGCACAAGGCGCAGCTGGCGGCCAGCTTCCGCCAGCCCGGCCGCGGCGACGTGATCAGGCGCTACATGCTGGAGCAGTCCCACGCCGAGGCCGAGGCGCGGCTGGGCCGGGTCTCGGCTCCGGTGCTGGTCATCATGGGCACCGGGGACGTGGACTGGCCCGACCCCGCCGCCGAGGGCCGCTGGGTGGCCGGCCGGCTGTCGGGCGAGCTGGTGCTGCTCGACGGCGCGGGCCACCACCCGCACGTCGAGTACCCCGGGCAGATCGCCGAGGCTGTCACCGCGTTCGCCGGCAAGCTCGATGCCTAGGACCGGGCTGAGCACCGACGAGGTGGTCCGGGCCGGCGCTGAGCTGGCCGACGAGGCCGGGTTCGCCCGCCTCACGCTCGGCATGGTCGCCGAGCGGCTCGGGATCCGGGCCCCGTCGCTGTACAAGCACGTGGACAGCCTGGCCGACCTGCAGCACCGCATCGCCACGCTGGCCATGCGAGAGATGGACGAGCTGATCCGCGACGCGATGCTCGGCCGGTCCGGCCGCGAGGCGCTGGCCGCCCTGGCCCGGGCGATCCGGTCCTACGTCACCGCCCATCCCGGCCGGTACACCGCGACGGTCGGCGCCGGGTTCGCGGGCCCGGACGACGCGCTGCTGGCGGCCAGCGCCCGGGTCATCGAGTCCATCGGCGCGGTCCTGCACGGTTACGGGATCCCCGAGGCTGACCTGGTGCACGCCATCCGGACGCTGCGCTGCACCCTGCACGGGTTCGCCGTGCTCCAGGCCGGAAACGCCTTCCAGTGGAGCCGCGATGCCGACGAGAGCTTCGAGTGGCTGATCGGCTTCATGGACCGGGGGCTGGGCGGTGTCCATCCTGGCGGTTCCCGATCGTCGTCGGGGTGAACCGCACACCGCGAGCAAGGGAGTAACGATGAAGTACATGCTGTTCATCTGCGGCGATGAGGCCATCACCATCAGCCCCGAGGAGGGTCGCGAGATGGGCGAGGCCACCGAATCCTGGGTCGACAGCACCACCAGCCGCGGCATCCGGCTGCAGGGCGACCGGCTGGCCGGGCCCGGCGACGCCACCACGGTCCGGGTCCGGGACGGCGAGATGCTGGTCGCGGACGGCCCGTTCGCCGAGACCAAGGAGTTCATCGCGGGCTTCGACATCATCGAGTGCGCCAATCTGGACGAGGCCATCGAGGTCGCTGCCGCGCACCCGGTGTCGCGCTTCGGCGCAGTCGAGGTACGGCCGTACTGGCAGCCATGACCGGTGCGGCGGAGCAGGCGGTCAGCGACGCCTTCCAGGCCGAGTGGGGCAAGGTCGTGGCCGCGCTCATCGGCATGACCGGGGACTGGGACCTGGCCGAGGAGTGCGCGCAGGACGCGTTCGCCCAGGCCCTGCGGTCCTGGCCGGCCGACGGCGTGCCGCGCCGCCCCGGCGCGTGGCTGACCACCGTGGCGCGCAACCGGGCCCTGGACCGGCTGCGCCGCCGGGCCGCCGAGGCGGTCAAGCTCCGCGAGGCAGCGATCTTGGGCCTGTATGACCAGCTCGGGAAGCTCGGCCGCTCTCCGGTGGTCGAGCTCAACCGGGCGGTCGCCGTCGGGCTGGCCGACGGCCCCGAGGCCGGCCTGCGGCTCCTCGCCGAGCTGACCGCCTCGGGCCAGCTCAGCGGCTACCACCTGCTGCCCGCGGCCCGCGCGGACCTGCTGCGCCGCCTCGGCCGCAGCGCGGAGGCCTCGGCCAGTTACCGGCAGGCCCTGGGCCTGGTCGTTAACGACGCCGAGCGACGGTTCCTGGAGCGACGCCTGGCCGAGGCCGAGGCGGCACCCTGACCGACCCGGTCGGCCATCGGCCGCGGAGCTTAGCTGTCTTACGATGTCCGGACTGTCGCCCGGACCGGCGCCTACCGCCGTCCGGAATGCAGTCGCCCGGAGCACCGTCGCGCACGAGGAGCTGCACCTGTGGCCGGTCACCCCCCTCCTACCGCACCAGCCATCAGCCCGGCCGCAGGGTCAGGACCGGCTGCCGGGTCCGGCGCGTCAGCCGGATCCGGCCCGGCCGAGCCTGCCCTGATGGCCGGGGCGCCGCCGTTCGCCGATCACGCCCAGGTCACGCTGGCCAACTGGACGGATCCGCCGTTCAACCGGTGGGCGTTCCAGCACCTCCGCGAGCTGATCCCGACCGCGCCCATCCCGCGCCCGGACCAGCCTCGCCCGCTGCCCCGCGCCGCACGTGACCTGCTCGGCCTGCGCTTTTCCTCCGGCGCCCGCGAGCTGTCGGTGGCCGACCTGCTCGCCGAGACCTATACCGACGGCTTCCTGGTCCTGCACCACGGCCAGATCATCACCGAGATCTACATGAACGGGCTCGCGCCGGGCACTGAGCACCTGCTGATGTCGACCTCCAAGTCAGTGACCGGCACGCTCGCGGGCGTGCTCGCCGGCCGCGGGCAACTCGACCCCGAGGCTCAGGTCACGGCCGTCCTGCCCGAACTCCGGGAAACCTCGTTCGAGGGCGCTACCGTGCGCGACCTGCTCGACATGCGCGCCGGCACCAGGTTCAACGAGGACTACGACGACCCCGATGCCGACGTCCGCATCTGTGACCGCGTGTACCTGTGGCGGCCCGATGATGGCGAGCCCCGCCCGGCCGATGCGCTCGCCTATTTCGCGACGCTGGTCAACGACGGTGAGCACGGCGGGCCGTTCCGGTACCGGTCGATCCTCACCGACGTGCTCGGCTGGGTCCTGGAGCGAGCCGGCGGCGCCCGCCTGCACGAGCTGCTCGCCCGTGACCTGTGGCAGCCCATGGGCGCTGAGTTCGACGCCTCGATCACCGTCGACGGGCACGGCAACGCCCTGGCCGACGGCGGAATCTGCGCCGCGCTGCGGGATGTGGCGCGGTTCGGGCAGCTGATCCTGGACGGCGGCCAGGCTGGCGGCCGGACGGTCGTCCCCGCGGAGTGGATCGCGGACACCATCCGCGGCGCGGCCGACGGCCCGGCCGCGTTCGCCGCCGGCGACGGTGCCAGCTACCCGCCCGGCGGCCACTACCGGAACTTCTGGTGGGTCGACGACCCGGCCGTCCCGTTCCTGCACGCGGTCGGGATCCACGGCCAGCACGTCTTCGTGCACGGCCCGGCTCAGGTGGTGGTCGTCAAGCTGTCCACCTGGCCGACGGCCACCAGCGCGAAGCTCCGTCACCTGACCACGGACGCCGCCCTGGCCATCGCCGAGTCGCTGCGCGACTAGCGCGGGCCAGGCTGGTCCGGGCGGGCCCCGGGCGGCTGTCGGTGGCGGCGGCTAGCCTGGGCCACTCCAAGGCGGAGCAATGCGGCAGGAGGGATCTCATGGCCGACGCCGACGACGTGTGCCGTCTCGCGCTGGCCCTGCCGCATGTCGAGGAGATCGACAGCGACGGCTTCGACTTCCGGGTGGGCGGCAAGGGCTTCATCTGGTCCTATCCCGAGCGCCGTCCTGGCAAGCCACGGGTCATCCGGACCGACATCGCCGTCCTGTATGTCGGTGACGAGGCCGAGAAGCAGGCCCTGCTGCTCGGCGAGCCGGACCTGTTCTTCACCACCCCCGGCTACGACGGCTGGCCCCTGGTCATGCTGAGGCTGGCCGAGGTGGACATCGAACGCCTGGAAGAACTCGTCAGTGACGCGTGGCGCATGCGAGCCCCGGCCGCGATAGCCGGCGATCTCGGCCTGGACGCATATCAGGAGTGAGCCGCCGGGTGCCCGGAGGAGCTCGATCCTGACACTGTCGCCGCTGGGTCCAGCCGTTCCATCTGCGCGCGCATGCTCGCGAGTGCGGGCGCTCGGCGGTGGGCGGGTGGCCGGCGTAGTGGCGGTACTGGCGGCTGAAGTGCGCCGGGTCGGTGCAGCCGAGATCGGCGGCGATCTGG
>DASUBV010000223.1:0-2997 GCA_035763085.1 Streptosporangiaceae bacterium
GACGCGGAGCGCCTGGGCGCCGTCGCCTGCGGTGCCGACCACGCTGAAGCCCGCCTCGGCCAGGTCCCTGGCTGCCGCGTTGCGCCAGATCGGATGATCATCTACGACGAGCACCCGGATCTGCCCGTCCCCCGTCGGCACCGCAGCGGCAGCCTCGGCATGTCCGGCCCGGTCATGGCCAGGCTCGGGGTCTGGGTCGGGTCGGTCAGGGCCGGGGGACGGCAAGGTCCACCTCCGTCCCCTCGCCGGGGGACGACGTCACGCGGGCTGTGCCGCCGGCGTCGCGGATCCGGCCGATGATCGACTGCGAGACGCCGAGCCGGCCCGCCGCCGCGGCCTGGGCCAGCCGGCCGTCCGCGAAGCCAGCGCCGTCGTCCCGGACACTGACCCGGACGACCGGGCCCTCGTCCTCGACCAGGACCCAGGCACGCGCCTGCGGTCCGGCGTGCCGCCGCACGTTATCCAGGGCGGCGGCCGTCGCCCCGCTGAGCGCTTCCATCGCGGCGGCCGGCAGCAGCACGGCGGTCGCGGGACAGGACACGATGACGCGCAGGTCGGCCAGCTCTTCAATGACCTCTCGCAGATCGCCCGGACGCGCCTCGGCGCCCCGATCAGTCGCGGCGGTCAGGCCGGTCCCGGGCGTCGGGTCTGCCCCTGGGGCGAGGATCCCTCCGACGGCCTGGCCCACGCCGGCAGGCAGGCCAGTCCCGGGTGTCTGGCCCGCACTGGCGGTCGGGCCCGCCCCGGCAGGCGGGCCGGTCCCCGGTGTCAGGCTTGCCGCTGCAACCAGGCCGGTCCGGGGTGTCAGGCTTGCTGCTGCGGGCAGGTCGGCTGCGGCGGCCAGACTCGTCCCGGTCCCGTCCGCAGCCACAGTCCCGGATGCGCTGCTGGTGACCAGCCGTCGCAGCGCCGTCTCCTGCTCGGCGGCCAGCTCACCTAGCTCCGCGGCCTCCCCGCCGAGCGTCCGGCCACGGCTGCTGACCAGCGCCAGCACCTGGAGCACTGAGTCATGGATGCTGCGCGCGAGGCGGTCACGCTCGGCGATGGCGGCCTCGGCCCGGGCGACCCGGGCGACGGCCTGCTCGGCCTGCACGCCGAGCCGGACGATGTAGCCGCCGATTCCCCCGGCGATCAGCAGCAGGACGATGTTGCTGAACGGGTTCTCCAGGGACAGTTGCGGCCGGTCGGCCAGGTCCGCGGCGGAGATGGCCAGCGCGCCCCCGATGCCGGCCCACGGCCCGCCCGCCACCGCGCAGGCCAGCACCGGCGAGGCCGCCCAGAACGCCGGGATCGTGGGCATCCCGGCGCTGATCCGCTCCGGGCTGTCGATCCACCGGGTGCTGAGCACCAGCGCCACGGCCACCGCCACGTCCGCGACGATCATCCACCGTGACCGACCACCGGGCCGGGAGTAGGCGGTGATGGTGACCAGCGACCAGCCGACGATGATGCCCAGGGCGACCAGGCCGCCGGCCGGGTGGGCGTACCTCGGGTAGTCGCGGAGGATCAGGACGGCGGCGTAGACCATGGTGACCACGCGGAACAGCGCAGTCACCCGCCACATCCGCTCTGTCATGGTCGCGAGGTTACGCCCAGTTCCGCGGTATCTGGCCCGGTCACATCGGGCTCGCCGGTTTGCGGCTTGGCGGCCAGCCAGGCCCACGTGCCGTCGGACAGCGTCAGGCGGGCGGCAGGCCCGTGCCGCAGCATGGAGTCCGTCAGGCCCGCAGTCAGCACGGCCAGGGCCACGATCACGAGGCTGGCGCGCACCGCGGACCAGTGGGCGTCGGTCATCGACAGGTGCGCCGCGAGGATCACCACCATGCCGCGCCCGATGATCGCGATCGCCGAGATCAGCAGCTCGTCACGGCGCGATCCACGGTCCCGGGAGAGCTGGCAGAGCAGGCCAAGCGCCGCCGCGTTACAGGCGGCTTCGGCGAGCAGCAGGGCCAGCGACCGGTGGCGGACCGAGACCAGGATGAGGCAGGTTCCGGCGGTCCAGAAGCAGGCGCTCACCGCGCAGGTCGGGCCGCGGCCGCGCCGGACCAGGAAGGTCCGCTTGCCGAACAGCGCGTCGCCGCGGACGTCCCGGAAGTCCTTGAGCAGGATCCGGCCGATGAACCCCAGGTACAGCCCGGCCAGCAGCGCAAGGTCGGCGAGCTGGACGATGCCGCCCGGCCGGCCCGCGGCCCGCCCGGCGGCGACCAGGCCCAGCAGGAAAGGCACCGCCACGTAGCAGGACGGCAGCAGCAGCGTGGCGAGCGCGCCGCGCTCGGCCAGCCGGACCGGGCGCACCGAGTAAGCGGCGCTGATCAGCATTCCGGTGGCGGTGATGAGTACCCCGAGCCAGCCCAGCATGACGCTTGCGGCCAGCGCCAGGCACCCCGCGACCAGGCCGATGATGGTGAACTGGCGCCGGGTGACGACGCCGGCGCTGAGCGGCCGCCTGCCGGGCAGGTTGATCCGGTCGATGGCCTCATCGGCCAGGTCGTTGCAGGCGACCGAGAACAGCAGGAAGCCGATCACGACCGCCAGGACCCGGCTGAGGCTGAGCACGCTGTCGGGCTGACCGGCTTGCGCCAGCCCCGTTACTGCGAAAAATGCCAGGAGTGAGATCACTGCGGGCCGGGCCAGCAGCAGGACAAGCCGGATCCTGGTGATCACTTGTTGCTCCCGTACTGGCTGAGTCCCACGAAGAGGATGACGACCGCGCCGACGATGACCAGGCCGCCAATGGTCAGCACGACGGCGGCCACCATGCCGAAGATCGCCATTCCCGACCGGGGCGGGCGGTGCCAGCGCTCAGTTCCGCGTTTCATGGAGCCAGCATGGGGTGCGCGGGACTGTCGCGCATGAGGCCGGATACTCAGTCGGACTGAGTAGTTGTGCTCAGTTCTCGGTTCAGCGCTCGCGCCGGACTCTGGCGCGGGCTCGGCCGGGCTTCTCGGTGCCGGGCTGTGGTTAGGGTGCCGGGATCTGGTTAGCGAGTGGGGCGGC
>DASUBV010000224.1:0-30882 GCA_035763085.1 Streptosporangiaceae bacterium
CATGCTGATCGCGCTGGAGAGCAGCGCCGACTCTGCCCGCGGGAGCCAGGCCGTCCAGACCGCCCGCAAGGAGGTCGCCGAGCAGCTGGTTATCTCCTCCTCCCAGCACGAGGCCGCAGAAGAGCAGTATTTCTGGCCAGCAGTGCGCAATCAGCTGGGTAACGGGAACCAGCTCGCCGACCAGGCGATTGCCCAGGAAACCGAAGCCAAGGAGGTCCTGGACAAGATTGACAAACTGGACGTCGGTGATGCGGAATTCGACCAGCTCGTCACCGAATTCGTTCCCGCGGCCCGGCAGCACATCGAGTTCGAGGAATCACAGGTGTGGCCGGACCTGCGTCAGGCGCTGAGTCCGCAGCAGGCGCAGGAGCTCGCCGAGAAGATCCGCAAGGCCGAGGAGCGCGGCCCGACCCGGCCGCATCCCGGCACTCCGGCCAGCCCGGCCGCGCTGAAGACCGCAGGGCCGGTGGTCGCCGCAGTCGACAAGCTGCGCGATGCGGTCAGCGGGCGCGGGCGGATCGGCCGGCCATGAGCGGCCAGCGTCAGCACAGACACCGCCCGCCCCGCAGGAACAGGACTACCCGGCAACAAGATCATCAGAAACGAAACGGCTAGCACGAAGGGAGCAGCCATGGCTAGCGAGCTTTCCGGTCAGAAAATTGCGTTCCTGATCGCTAACGAGGGCGCCGAGCAGATCGAGCTCACCGAGCCCTGGCAGGCCGTCCAGGATGCCGGGGGCACCCCGGAACTGATCGCGCCCAAGCCGGGCTCCGCCCGGGCATTCAACCACCTCGACAAGGCCGGCAGCTTCCCCGTGGACCGGGCCGTGAAGGACGCCGATCCCGGCCAGTACGACGGCCTGGTCCTGCCGGGCGGCGTCGCCAACCCGGACCAGCTCAGGACCATCCCCGCCGCGGTCGAGTTCGTCACGGCCATGTTCCAGGCGGGCAAGCCGGCCGCGGTGATCTGCCATGCACCGTGGACCCTCGTCGAGGCCGGCCTGGTCCGCGGGCGGAAGCTGACGTCGTGGCCGAGCCTGCGGACCGACATCCGCAACGCCGGGGGCGAGTGGGTCGACGCGGAAGTGCAGATCTGCACCAGCGGCCCGAACATGCTGGTCACCAGCCGCAAGCCGGGCGACCTGCCCGCATTCTGCAAGACCATGGTCGCCGCATTCCACCAGGTCACGGTCGCGGCTTGAGAGACAGCCCGGCGGGCCGGCCCCCGGGGTGGCCCAGCCCGCCGGGCGCTCGCAGTGACCGGCGCCGCGTCCGGTCGAACAACCCCGGCAGACGATTGTGCCGCCGCTCCACGATCGTGCCGCAGCGCGAGCGGCTCCGCGACCGCGCCGGAGGTGCAGGCGCGGCCGGGCCGACCTGACCGCTACCGGCGCTGGCTCGGCTGAGCCCGGCGCAGCGGGGACACGGCCGGATCGCGGGCGAGGGCCTGGCTGGAGTCGATATTCGTCATGCTTTCTCCCCCTCCTGTGCCGAGCGGGACTGCCCGGCCAGCTTCCGGGTGTCGCGCAGCGGTGCATAAGGCTCCCGGCCGGCCGGGTGCCCCGCCGCCTCCGCGCGGCCCCGCTCCAGCTCGGCGTTGAACTCGGCGCCGACCAGGATCGCGATGTTGGAGATCCACATCCAGATCAGGAAGATGATGACCGCGCCGAGACTGCCGTAGACGCGGTTGTAGGTCCCGAAGTGAGAAACGTAGACGGCGAACAGGCCGGAGGCGATGAGCCAGATCACCACCGCGATCAGCCCGCCGGGGGTGACCCAGCGGAAACTCTGGCGGGCGTTCGGGCTGGCCCAGTACAAGATGGCCAGCAGCACACTGACGATCAGCAGCAGGACCGGCCACTTGGCGATGTCCCAGGCCGTGACCGCCGCCGATCCGACCCCGAGCACGTCGCCTACCCGCCGGGCCAGCCCCCCGGTCACGATCACGATCAGGGCAGCCGCCACCAGCGCCACCATCGTGACCACGGTGATGCCCAGCCGGATCGGTGCGGTCTTCCACACCGGGCGGCCCTCGGGCACGTCATAGATCACGTTGGACACGCGCATGAACGCGGCGACATAACCGGAGGCTGACCAGACCGCCAGCGCCAGCCCGGCAATGCCGAGAATGCCGGCCGCGCCGTGATTGGCCTGCAGGTGCCCGACCGCCTCCAGCACGGTCTGCCGCACCGAGCCGGGCAGCGCCGCGCCCAGGTTGGTGACCAGCGGCTGGGTAGCCGACTTACCGAGGACGCCCAGCAGGGTGACCAGCACCAGGATGGCCGGGAAAATGGACAGGATCGCGTAATAGGTGAGCGCCGCCGCCCGGTCGGTCAGGGCATCTTCCTTGAATTCGCGCACCGTCCGCCGGGCCGCGGCTGAGATTTCCGGAAACGTCACCATGTCTAAACCTCTCTGCAGAGGTTCCGACTGCCCGGCAACAGGCGACCTATGCCTTGCCGGAATCAGTGACTGCCGCCGCTCTCGCAGCTTCCGCCGAAACTGCCCGCGAATCCGCGTGGCGCCTGGACAGCGGGTAGTGCGGAGCGCTGCGCCGGGCAGGCAGACTGGAAGGACAGCAGCGAGATGGTCATCCTGAGAACCGGAGCCCGACCAGCCCCCAGCCGCGCACCGGAGTGAGGGGGAAACAGTGACCACGCATGACGTGTATGGCGGCGGGCGGCCGCGCCTGATCTTCCCGCTCGGCGGGCAGGCGCCAGGTGACGCCCGGCAGGCGGAGTTCGATCTGATCCCCGGCGTCACGCTCATTGGCAGCGGGGAGGACGCGGACCTGCGCCTGCCCGGCCTGGCGCCGCGGCACGCGGAGATCCGGCGGGATGCAGAGGATGAGTATGTCCTCGTCGACCTCGGCAGCCCGCAGGGCAGCCGCGTGGACGGCTGTCTGATCAGTGGCCCGGACGGGCTGGCCCTGCATACCGGGGACCGGGTCGAGCTGGGCGACTGGACCATGTCGTATTACCGGGAGGAGTTCGCCGACCACGGCCGGCCCTTTGGCGGCCGGGGCGGCGGGCAGATGCTGGAGTTCCTGGTCCAGCCACGACCGCGGCCCCGCGGGACCTCGCCCGAAGGAGGCAGGGAGCCCGCGGCCGACGACCCCGGCGAGTACTACCAGTGACACCGCACCGCCCATGACACAGCGCTTTGCGAACCGGGCCGACGCCGGGCGCCAGCTGGCCAGGCACCTCGCCGGCGCAGGGCTGACGGCACCGCTCGTGCTGGGCCTGCCGCGCGGCGGCGTCCCGGTCGCCGCCGAAATTGCCGCTGCCCTGAACGCGCCGCTCGGGGTGTTCGTGGCCCAGAAGATCGGCCTGCCCGGCCAGGAGGAGGCCGGAATCGGAGCGGTGGCCGAGGGCCTCGCCGAGCCTGTCGTCTCCGCTCCGGCGGCCGCGGCCGGCATCCGCCAGGAGCAGCTAGAGCCGCTGGCCGGGCGGGCCAGGGCGGAGCTGGACCGCCGGGTCAGCCGCTACCGCGCCGGCCGGCCGCTGCCTCCGGTGACCGGCCGGGATGTCGTCGTGGCTGACGATGGCCTGGCCACCGGCGTGACCGCCGAGGCGGCCCTGCTGGCGCTGCGCCGGCAGCAGCCCCGCCAGCTTGTGCTCGCTGTTCCCGTCTGCCCGCCCGAGACGGCACATCGCCTCGCCGCGGTCGCCGACCAGCTGATCTGCCCGCAAAAACCAGCGATGTTCACCGCAGTCAGCCAGTGGTATGAGGACTTCTCCCCCGTCACCGACGAGGAAGTACTGCGCGCCCTGCGCACAGGTCACCGCCGGGAAGGACCTGCCCGGTGACACCGGCCAGCTGAGCCAGCAGCCGCCGCAGCGCGGGCGGGGCCGGTGCCGTGCCGGGGGCGGTCGCCGCGGAGGCCAGCCAGCCCGGAGACGGCCCGGCTCAGTCGCGGGCCAGCAGCGGCCCCAGCGGCCCGAGGTCCAGGTTCAGGTCCTCGAGGCTCAGGTCGAAGTAGTCGCAGATCTCGTTCATCCGCTGCTCCAGGGCCATCAGCGTGGCCCCGACCGCCTCCACCTGGCTCTCCTCCAGGTCGCCCTGGCCGACCCGCCGGATGGCCTGGCGCTCCATGAGCTGGCGCAGCAGCTCGACCACGGTGAGGACCAGGGTCACGAGGCTGCGCTCGGCCGTCTCGCGGTCCATGGCGATATCCCCCGCCAGGCCGGGCAGGGGTATCTCGCGGGCGAGCGGGTTCAGGCGGCCGCCGGCCAGGACGATGTCGCCGTCGCGCGCGCTGCTCATGGCCCCGGGCGGCCGCTGCCCGCTGCGAGGGCGGGCGCGCGCATCTCGTCGCGGATCGATGCCACCAGGGCCCGCAGGGAGATGCGGACCAGGGGCACGTCGGCGATGGACAAGGTCACGTCCCCGGCGATAACCACGCCGCCGGCCAGCACCCGGTCCAGCAGGTCTACGAGCGCGACCTGCTGGACCGGGCGGGCCGTGATCTCCGCGGTGGCTGGCGTGGTCATGCAGTGCCCTCCGGGCCGCCGGCGAACGAGTAGGGCGGCCAGGGACCGGTGAGCTCCAGGCGGAATCCCGGCCGGGCACTGACCGCGGACTGGGCGGCGTGGCTGAACTGCGGCAGGCTGCCCGGCTCGACGAGGTAGGCGCCGTTGAGCACCATGAGCTCCGGCTGGCCGTCGCCGGGACGGTCATGGTCGCCCGGCAGCGGGATATCCTGCGGCGGGTGCTGCCGCCCCGCGGCGGCCAGCGCGCTGAGGGCCGTGTGGATCGCCGCGCCGCCCTCGGCGGCCGCCTGACGGCGGCGGTCGCGGGCGCTGAGCTGCGCCCGGCGCCGCGACAGGTACGCCGCGCCGGCCCCCTGCCGGGAACCGGACGGACCGCCGGCGGCGGCGGGTGGCTCATCGCCTGTCACGCTCAGCTCCTGCAGGTCAGCCCAGACCTTCACGCCGTACTCGGCGCGGCCGGCGAGCCACGTCAGGGTCGCGGCGAAGTCGCCGCGCCGCTGGCCCAGCATGTCCCGGACGCGATCGTCATCGCGGTACACCGTGGCCAGCCGGAGCGGCAGGGCCGCCTGAGCCGCCGACACGGCCTCGACGACACCGTGGTGCGCGCGGGCGATCGCGGCCAGCTCGGCGGGATCAGCCAGCCGACGCTCGAAGCCTTCCTCGCCGAATTGCTCGGCATCGACGGAGCCGATGACGGCTGTAAGCCCGTGACCGGTCACGGTACGGACCGGCTCCCCGGCCACGCCGGCCACCTCGCTGAGCGCGTCCGGCCGCAGGTCCCGGGTGACCGCGTAGACCCAGGTGGCGTAGCCACTCATCGCTCGTCCGGGAATGCGCCGACGCGGACGGCGGGCTCGTCGCGGGGGACGCGGTGGCCGTTGCGGGCGCTGGCAGGCAGCTCGCCGCCAGGCTTATGCTCATGGCCGGGCTCCAGCTCGCCGATGCGCTCCCGTAGCCGCCGGTTCTCATCGGCCAGGTCATGCGCGCTGGACGACAGGGTCGGATCATGCTCCCACCAGTCGATGCCCATCTCCTTCGCCCGGTCGACGGAGGCGATGAGCAGCCGCAACCGGATGGTGAGCAGCTCCACGTCGAGCAGGTTCACGCGGATGTCCCCGGCGATGACGATGCCCTTGTCCAGGACCCGCTCGAGGATGTCGGCGAGGTTGGCGGGCTCGCGGCGGGCCGGCACGGCCGTGCCGCTGGCTGGTGCCGGGCTCCATGGCTGGGTCATCGGACTGTCCCCCCTATTCGGTCTTGGTGCTCCCGCGGTGGTAGCGCTGCCCTCGCTTGCAGCTGATGAGCTCGCCGCCGGCGTCGATCTCGACCTGGTAGACGGCCATGATGTCGGTGGTGTCCGGGATCCGGTGCAGCTCGGTGACCTCGACCCCGACCTCCCAGCCGTGCTCGTTCTTGGTCACCGAGACCACGTTGTCCGGCTCGTGGCCGGTCAGGTCGTGAACCTGCCGGGCCGCTCGGCGCGCGGCCCGCATCCCCTCCTGGCGCCGCGCGCCGCGGGCCTGCTCGCGGCCGGCAGGGCCGCGATCGGCCGCTGGCCGGTGCGGCCGCCTGTCGCGGTCCTGCCGGCTCTCGGTCACGGCCACACCCCCGCGGCACGGCTCTCGCGAGCCTGCATCAGGCCGGCCACGAGCCGGTCCTCGGCGGCGGCGCACTCCTGGCCGGTGATCTCCCCTGCGGCCCGCGCCTGGTCAAGCTCGGCGAGCTGCTGATAGATCTCCGCCGGATCGGCCATCTCCCGCGTCGCCTGGTCGAGCGCCCGCTCACCGATCCACGCGACGCCGCGGACCGGAGCCAGCGGCAGCGTCAGCAGCCCCGTGAACACACCCACAAGTCAGTCCCCCGTTCTCCGTTGTTCACGGCTGGCGTTGTTCATGGCTGGCTGTCATGGCTGGGCGAAGTCATAGGGCGGGACCGGCCCGATCAGCCGCAGCCTGATCCGGCCGTGCCAGCGTCGTCCCAGCTCCTCGGCCGCCTGCTCAAACTGCCGGCGGCCGTGCCTTGGTACCAGGAATGCAGCGTTCACCGCGCCGGCGGGTCCCGCCGTCTCGTGCCGCGCGACGGCACCGGCATGCGGCGCCAGCGCGCTGGTCAGAATCTCGGTGTCGGCGTGCTGCTTGCGCTCCAGCTCGCGGGCGACCAGCTCGCCCAGCTGGATGCCCGCTCCCCGGTGCACCTCCAGGTCGCGGCCGCGCAGTTCCTCGCGCAGCCGCCTGATGTCCGGCCGCTCGGCCAGGATCTCCCGCAGCGCCGCATCGTCGGTGTACTGCCCCTTCACGGTGTACTGGTCGTGCCCGGCAAGCTGGGCCAGGCGCTTTGCGAATGCGTCGTGGTGCGGTACCAGTACGTCGGCGGTCACCGCATCCGGGCTGGGCAGCGCGGCGCCGAAGCGCATCGGCAGCACCGCTGCTGTCCTGGCGACAGCCGCCACGACGCGCGCGTGCGCCCGCAGGGCGGCCGCGGCGCCGAGCTGGTCAGCCGGGACCGGGCTCGTGATCGCGGCGATGCTGCCGTGCTGCACCAGGCGCACCTGGCCGGGCGGGTCACCGGCACCGGCCAGGCTGGCCGGCAGCCGGGCGGCGGCCGTTGTGACGCCGTAGATGTACCAGAGCTGGCCCTCGCGCTCCCCTGGCGCGGCCGGCTGGTCCGGTACGTGCGTCCCGGGCGGGCGGATCATCCGGGGTCCTCCCGGCGCGGCCGGCGCCGCCGGGCAGGCTCGCGATCGGCCGTGTCGTTATCGTCGTCCTCATCCCCCGGCAGAACCTCGCGAGCCTTCTCCCTGACGCCTTCCAGCGCGCCCCTGGTCTTGGATCGGGCTCCGCTCTGGGTGATGTTGTCCATCAGGTCGGGCAGGCCCTTCGGGCCGTTCTCGGTGAGGTCGAGACGATTGACGGCCTCAGCGAACCGCAGGTAGGTATCGACGCTGGCGATCACGATGCGGGCATCGATGGTGAGCAGCTCAATCCCGACGAGCGCCACCCGGACGTAGATGTCGATAACCAGGCCCTTGTCGAGGATGAGGTCCACGACTTCGGCCAGACCGCCGGGCTGGGGCCGGTCAAGATAGGGCGACCGGCGTGCGGCAATGGCGGTTGTCATGGGCTCACCTGCTTCCTGCGGTCGCACGCCGGCGGCGCCGGGACGGCCTGCTGTCGTCGTTCTCCTCCTCGTCTTCGTCCTCGTCTTCGCCGCCCGTGGCGTCCTCGTCGTCGTAGTCGTCCGTGTCCTCGTCGCCCCCGGCGTCCTCGTCGTCGTAGTCGTAGTCGTCCGCGTACTCGTCGCGGTCGTCCTCGTCCCAGCCGTCCTCATCCCGCTGGTCCTCGTCGTCGTCACGGCCGGAGTCTTCGTACTCGTCGTAGTCCTCACGGCCGGAGTCCTCGCGCTCCTCGCGTTCCTGGCCCGCGCCGGCCCGGTCACGGGCCTCGTCCCGGTCACCGGACTCGCCGTCAGCCCGGACGACCTCACCGTCGCGGATCTCGCCGCGCCAGCCCTCGATCTCGTCGGGGTGCAGGATGACCTGCGTCATGACGTGCCGGCGGAAGTGCTTCAGCTCCAGCCGGACCCGGCGGCCCTGCGCCCGCCAGAGATTGCCGGTCGACTCGATCACGCCGCCCGGGTGGTACTCCAGGGCGACCAGGACCCGGGTCAGCTCGGGCGCCAGCTCGTGGAAGGTCACCGCGCCGTCAACGTGGCCCTTCTCGCCCTGCGACTGCCACACGATCCGCTGGTCAGGGATCTGCTCGGTGATCGTGGACTGCCACTGCCGGTGCGACCACAGCACCTGCGCCTTCCAGGTGAGCTTCTCGTCTTCCTCCTGGCTGACGGTCTCGACCTTCTTCATGAAGGACGGGAAGTCCTGGAACTGAGTCCAGACGTCGTACACGAGCTTGCGGGGCACGCCGATGTCAATGTCCTCGACGATGTTGGTGACCTTGAGGCCCTTGCCGCCGCCACCGCCGCCGCCGTCACGCAGTGAGTTGGTGACCATCCCCGCTACGCCACTCACCCCGGCCTTCACCAGGCCGCGCAGCGGCTTGCCGCCGCCGAGCGCGCTCGCCCCGGCCCTGGCGACCGAGGTGCCCGTGCCGCCGTTCTCGGCAAAATTAGTCAGCTTGGAGGTGGCATGGCCGACCTTGCCAGCCGCGGCGCCAATCGCCGCCTGCGCCAGGGCACTCAGGAAGTTCTGAACCTCCTTCTTCAGCTGATCGGTGGGAAGCTCGTCGACAAGACTCTGCAGGGCGTCCTTAGCGCCAGTAGTTTCGGGTGCCTGGTCAGTCATGGGCTGTCTCCCGCCTCCGCCTGCTTGGCTGTCGCGTCGATTCCTCGGCTGGACGCTTTCTCGGGCGAGGCACGCTCTCCTCCGCCGAAGGCCGGCGGGACGGCCGCTCGGAGCTGCGCGACTCAGAGCTGCGACCCTCTGAACTCCGCGACTCCGAACTCCGCGACCTCGAGCGGCCCGACTCAGAGCGACCCGGCTCAGAGCTGCCCGGCCGGCGACGGTCGCCGTCCGGACGGGCTCGCCCGGAGGCGCGCGGCCTGCTGCGCTCGCCGTCGCCAGAGTCGCGATCGTCCTGGTCTTCGTCTAGGTCGTCGTCCTGGTCATCAGCCCTGGCTGCAGACTGACCGCCGGATCCGGCCAGGCTCGCTGCGCGCAGTGACTCGCTGCGCTCGCGCAGGCCCTCGCTGAGAGAGCTGATCCGGCTCCCGACGGCGGCGATGGCGGCTGCCTTGCCCGCCTCGGCGAGACTGCCCTTGATGTCATCGGTCAGCTTGGTGAGCTCAGGCGAGGACTGCATCAGCTTGGTCCCCTGCTTGAGCATGCCGCCCTGGCTGGCCAGGCGCTTGCGACCCGCCATCGTCGCGAGCGCCATCGCCCACTTCATCTTGTGAAACCTGCCGAGCACGTAGCCTGCCGCGACGGCAACTCCTATCTGGGCTCCGCTTTTCATTCGTATCCCCTCGCGCGGCGCGGCGGCCGTCGGTGGCCGCTCGCTCTGGAGGGTCCGCGCTACCCCTTCGAACATGCCCTAAACAAGATTTAGGGACGTCCGAAATAGGAGAGAAATGCTGCTTAACACGAGACGGCGGATATTCCGCTCGCTGCGCGGTGCGGGCTTCTTCCGTTAATCCCGGCCGTTAGCTCCGGGCGGCAGCGGTGCGTTCCCGTCGGGCCTGTCATCGGGCAGCGGACCCGCTCCTGCTCGCCAGCCGGGAACCGGGGGCGTCGCTGTGGCGGTGACCGTGCCTGGTCAGCGCAGCCGGGAACGCGGCGGGCGTGCATACCCGTCCGCCTCGCGGGCAGGGCCCTGGCTCCGGCCCGGGGCGCACGCGCCGGAGCCAGACTGCTCTGCCGCATGTTGCGGACGCAACACAGTGGAGGTGCCATGAGCCACGGCAGCGGAACACGCGGTCCGCGTCAGGATGACGCCCGCAGCGCGGGGTGCGCAGCGAAGTGCAGGCCAGCCGGCCGACGCGGACCGAGGCGTGGCGCGAGCCGGAGCCGCCCGGCGCGGACCAGCCGGACGCCGCCTGGGCGCCCGCGGGCCGTCCGGCCCCCGCCGCCGGGCCGGACGCCGGCGCGCTGCAGCTGCGCAGCGACCTGGCCCGGCACCTGGACCGCGCGACATTTCCGGCAGACCGCCAGCACCTGCTCGGCACACTGACCGGTCACCAAGCGCCTCCGCAGCTGATCGACCTGGTATCGGAGCTGGGTGACGGCCAGTTCAGCGGGCTGGCGGCCGTGGTCCGCGCTGTCGGCTTGCCGCTGGAGTCGCGGTACGCCGCCGAGTAAGGCAGGCGCGGTACCGTGGTCACAAGCTCTGGTCGGACCCGGCGGACGGCGGTCATATGATCATCGCTCTCGCGCTCGGGGCCGCCCTCCTGATCGGGGTCGGCCTGGTCCTCCAGCAGCATGCCGCCGAGCAAGCGCCGAAAGCGTACTTCCTCCACCTGCGCCTGATCCGCGAGCTGCTGCGCAAGCGCCGGTGGCTGGCCGGAATCGGGATCATGGCTGCCGGGGAGATCATCTGGGCCTGGGTGCTGGGCAACCTCGACCTGTCGGTAGCCGAGCCGCTGCTGGCCACGTCCCTGCTGTTCGCCCTGGTCGTGGCGGTCCCGCTGACCGGTGAGCGGCTGCAGAAATCGGAGATCCTGGGCGCCCTGCTGCTGGCCGGGGGCGTGGCGGCGCTGAGCGTGTCGCGGTCGGTCAACTCCGAGGGCGCGCACTTCGGCTCTGCCGCCTACTGGCCGTCGGCGGCCGTGATCGGCGCGATCGCGCTGCTGCTGGTCCGCGCGGGCTGGCACCGCCAGGGCCGGCAGCGGGCAACACTGACGGGGCTGGCCAGCGGACTGGTGTTCGGCATTTCCGACGCCCTGACCCGCAGCACCCTGGAAATCGTCAGCAACCACGGCGTCCTGGCCGCGCTGACGAGCTGGTCAGCCTACTCCCTGGCCGCTTCCACGCTGATCGCCCTGTGGCTGATGGAATGCGCCTTTAACGCCGCGCCGCTGCATGCCTCGCTGCCGGCCATCACTGCCACTGAACCGGTGGTAGGCATCCTGCTCGGCGTGCTGGTCTTCGCCGACGTCATCCGCATCTCCCCGGCCATGCTCGCGCTGCAGGCCGCGGGGATCGTGGCGCTGATCGCCGGGGTGATCCTGGTGGCCCGCGCGCCGGTGCTGAGCAGCCTGCGGCCCACCCTGCCGCACTGGGACCACGCCCCGCCCGCGAGCCGGGCCGGGCACCGGCGCCCGGCCGCCGGCCAGGACGGGCACCAGGGCACGGCCGCCGACCGGGACGGGCACCGCGGCCCGGCCCTGGACCGGCCCGCCCCCCGGCCGGAGCGCGAGGAGGTGTAGCGATTCCGGTGCCGGGTAACGGATAGCTCGCAGACGGGCAATGATCCGGAGGCAGGCGCATGCAGGACATCAGCGTGGCGGTGCTCGGGGCAGGCGGCACGATGGGCCTGCCGATGACCAGGAACCTGGCCCGCGCCGGGCTGCGGGTGACGGCCTGGAACCGGTCGCCGGACAAGCTGGCGGCCCTGACCGCCGACGGCATCCCGGCGGCGGACTCGCCGGCCCGGGCGGCGGCCGGCGCGGACTTCGTGCTGACCATGCTGTCCGACGCCGGCGCCGTGCTGGCCACCATGAACGGCCCGCACGGCGCGCTCGCCGCCATGGACGCCTCGGCCATCTGGCTGCAGATGAGCACCATCGGCGAGCAGGGCACCCAGGACTGCGCCGCGCTGGCCGCCGATCAGGCGGTCTTCGTCGACGCACCGGTACTGGGCACCCGGCAGCCGGCCGAGCAGGGCACGCTGGTCGTCCTGGCCTCCGGCCCGGACCAGGCACGCGAGCCGGTCCGCCCGGTGTTCGAGACAGTCGGCCAGAAGACCATCTGGGCCGGCGAGGCCGGCGCGGGCACCCGGCTCAAGCTCGTTGCCAACAGCTGGGTGCTGTCGGTCGTCGAGGCGACCGCTGAGACGATCGCGCTGGCCGAGGCGCTGGACGTTGACCCGGGGCAGTTCCTGGACGCGGTGGCGGGCGGCGCGCTCGACCTCCCGTACCTGCGGCTCAAGGCGGCCGCGATGGCCAGCCGGAGTTTCGACCCGGCGTTCGCGCTGCGGCTGGCGGCCAAGGACGGCGGGCTGGTCCAGGACGCCGCCGCCCGGCGCGACCTGGACCTGCCGCTGCTGCGGGCCGTCCGGGACCGCATGGCCGAGGGCGCCATCAAGTACGGTGACCTGGACTTCAGCGCCACCTACCTGACCAGCGCGCCGCGGCCGGACTGACATGCAGGCCAGCTCCGGGCCGGGGAGAAGGGTAGGAAGAGGTCATGGTAAAGGTAATAACAGCAGTGGCCGGCGTGCTGGCTATCGGGCTCATCGCCTTTCGGGAGGACATTGCCCGATACATACGGATAAGGCAGATCTCGGCTGGGCGGGGCCATCCGGAAATTGTCCCGGCCGAGGGCCGGAAGGCATATCCGCAGGCTGAGCACCCTACGCTGGCCACGAAGTACTAGCCGGCCGTTCTTGCGCGGAGCTCGTTACACACGGTTTCCATAGCGGCTGCACTCGCGCCTCACGACAGTCTGATATTTGAATACTTCATGAGTGGCAATGCCGCATATGCGGTGCTGCCGCAGCTTGAGCCCGGGGCGGCAGTGGTTTCCACTGGCTTGAGGCCGTAACCATGGCCGCACCGCTGGATGTCTCATCTGCGGAGACAGGCGCAGCTGCCGAGCCGCTTGCCGGAGCTGGCCCGGTAGAAGGCCGATCCCTGGGCCAGATCGCCTGGGGACGGCTGCGGCGCGACAAGGTGGCCATGGCGGGCGGCGCCATTGTCGTGTTCCTGATCGTGGTGGCGATCGCCGGGCCGCACCTGACCGCCTCGCCGAATGTCTACCACCAGGACCTCATCGACCCGACGTTCTCCCGGCCGGTCGGCTCGTTCGGCGGGATCAGCCTCGATCACCCGCTCGGAATCGAGCCGGTCAACGGCCGCGATGTCCTGGCCCGGATCGTGCACGGCGCCCAGTACTCCCTGCTGATCTCGTTCGCGGCCACGTTCCTGGCCGTGGCGCTCGGGGTCTTCTTCGGGGTCATCGCGGGCTACTTCGGCGGCGCGATCGACGCGCTGATCGCGCGCACGATGGACGTGTTCCTCGCCTTCCCGCTGCTGGTGTTCGCCATCGCGCTGGCCGGCGTGATCCCGCAGCAGGCGTTCGGCCTGTCGGGCAACACGCTGCGGATCGCCCTGCTCATTTTCATTATCGGCTTCTTCAGCTGGCCTTATATGGGCCGGATCATCCGGGGCCAGACGCTGTCCCTGCGCGAGCGCGAGTTCATCGACGCCGCGCGCGGCCTGGGCGCTCGCTCGCGCTATGTCCTGTTCCGGGAACTGCTGCCCAACCTGGTCGGGCCGATCATCGTTTACGCGACCCTGCTGGTCCCGACCAACATCCTGTTCGAGGCAGCCCTCTCCTATCTGGGCGTTGGCCTTTACCCGCCCACGCCGACCTGGGGCGGGATGCTCTCTGACGCTGTCACCAACCAGTATTTCCAGATCGATCCGATGTTCATGCTCATCCCTGGCCTGGCCATCTTCATCACGGTGATGGCCTTCAACCTGTTCGGGGACGGACTGCGAGACGCACTGGATCCGAGGACGCGGTGAATGCCTATGGCCCCTAGCACCTGACTCATCCACTCTCGAATGGCTGAACAGGGGGTTACATCGGCCATGAACCGGAATAGGAAACTCGGCTTCGCGGCCCTGGGGCTTGCGGCGGCATTCGGCATCGCCGCGTGCGGCGAGTCAGGGGCGCCGCAGTCGTCGCAGGGCAACCAGTACAACGCCGCGATCGGGAACACCGTGCGCCCGTCCAGTACTAGCGGCGGCACCATCACCTTCGACAACAGCAGCGTTCCCGACTCCACCGACCCGGGCAACACCTACTACGCCAATCAGTGGAACGTGATCCGCCTGTACGGGCGGACCCTGGTGACCTACAAGTCCCAGCCGGGGGCGGCGGGCAACCAGCTCACCCCGGACCTGGCCACCAGCATGGGCCAGGTCAGCGCGGACGGCCTGACCTGGACTTATCACCTCAAGCCCGGCCTCAAGTTCGAGGACGGCACGGCCATCACCAGCAAGGACGTGAAGTACGCGGTCGAGCGCAGCTATGCCAAGGACGTGCTGCCCAACGGCCCCGGCTACTACTCCCTGCTGCTCAAGGACCCGAACTATCCGGGCCCGTACAAGGACAAGGCGCCGGACAAGCTGGGCCTGACCTCGGTCACGACGCCCAACGACACCACGATCGTCTTCCACCTGCAAAAGCCGTTCGCCGACTTTGACTACGTGGCGGCGCTGCCGCAGACGGTCCCGGTGCCGCCGGCCAAGGACAAGGGCGCCAACTACCAGCTGCACCCGGTCTCCAGCGGCCCGTACAAGTTCCAGAGCTACCAGCTGGACAAGCAGTACACGCTGGTCAAGAACCCGCAGTGGAAGGCATCGACCGATCCCAACCGCAAGCAGCTGGCCAACAAGATCGTGTTCAAGCTGAACGTCAACGCCGACACGATCGACAACAACCTGCTGCACGGCTTCGCGGACGTTGACGTGGCCGGGACGGGCGTGCAGGCCGCGGCGCGAGCCGAGATCCTGTCCACCCCGCGGCTGAAGAACAACGCCGACAACGCCCTCAGCGGCTTCCTGTGGTTCACCTACATCAACTCGAAGGTGAAGCCGCTGGACAACGTGCACTGCCGGCGGGCCGTCGAGTACGCCGCCGACAAGGTCGCCTACCAGACCGCCTACGGCGGCCCGGTGGCCGGCGGGCAGATCGCCAGCACGGTGCTCACGCCCAACATTGTCGGCTACAAGAAGTTCGACCTGTACGAGGCGCTCAGCAAGCCGCACGGCGACCTGACCAAGGCCCGCCAGGAGCTGCAGGCCTGCGGTCAGCCCAACGGCTTCAGCACGACCATGGCCTTCCGGTCGGACCGGCCGAAGGAGAAGGCCACCGCCACGGCTGAGCAGGAAGCACTGTCGCGGGTGGGCATCAAGCTCACGCTGCAGGGCTACCCGTCGGGCAAGTACTTCACCAACTTCGCCGGCGTGCCGAACTACGTGCACCAGCACGACCTCGGCCTGGCGGTCGGCGGCTGGGCGCCCGACTGGCCGGACGGCTACGGGATGCTCTACTACGTGACCGCCGGCCCGGCCATCCAGGCGGCGGGCAACACCAACATCGGTGAGCTGAACAACCCGCAGGTCAACCAGATGTTCGAGAAGGCGGTCGCGACCAAGAACGCCACGGACAGGAACAAGATCTGGTCGCAGATCGACCACAAGGTCATGGAAGAGGCAGTGATCCTGCCCGGCGTCTACGCCAAGTCGCTGCTGTACCGCAGCCCTGACCTGACCAACGTGTTCGTGCACAACTACTACGCCATGTACAACTACTCCACGCTCGGCAAGAAGTGACCGGGAGCGCTCGTGCGAGCAGGTGAGCGTCCTGGCGCCGGGGCCTGGCCCCGGCGCCAGGGCGGCGCGCCATGATCGCCTTCATCGTCCGGCGGCTGCTGGTCACGGTGCTCTTGCTGGTCATCGTCAGCATGATCACCTTCGCCATCTTCTTCCTGGTGCCGCGGCTGGCCGGGCAGACGTCCTTCGAGCTGGCCTCGCAGTACGTCGGGCGCAACCCGTCACCGGCCGCAATCCGGGCCGTCGAGCAGAAGCTCGGCTTCGACCAGCCGCTGGTCGTGCAGTACGGGCGGTTCGTCAAGGGCATCGTGCTCGGCGCCCACTACAACGCCGGCCCGGACAAGACGTACTGCCCGCCGCCGTGCTTCGGCTACTCCTTCCGCAATCAGCAGCCGGTGTGGCCGATGCTGATGAGCAACCTGCCGGTGACCGCCTCGCTGGCGGTCGGCGCGGCCATCTTGTGGCTGGCCGGCGGCATCACCATCGGCGTGATCTCCGCGCTGCGCCGGGGCACGCTGTTCGACCGCTTCTCCATGGGAATCGCGCTGGCCGGGGTGTCCCTGCCGATCTTCTTCACCGGCCTGATCGCACTGCAGCTGTTCAGCTACAACTGGGCCATCTTCCCCGACCTGCAGTACGTGGGGCTCACCGATAACCCGATCGCCTGGGCGCGCAACCTGATCCTGCCGTGGGTGACGCTTGCCTTCTTGTATGCCGCCCTGTACGCCCGGCTGACCCGGGCCGGGATGCTCGAGACGATGAGCGAGGACTACATCCGCACGGCCAGGGCCAAGGGCCTGCCGGAGCGCACGGTCATCGTCAAGCACGGCCTGCGGGCCGCGCTCACCCCGATCGTCACCATCTTCGGCATCGACCTGGGCCTGCTGCTCGGCGGCGCGGTGCTCACCGAGTTCACCTTCTCGCTGCACGGCCTGGGCCTGTTCACGATCCTGGCCATCCAGAACAACGACCTGCCCGAGATCCTGGGCGTGGTCATGCTGACCGCGTTCTTCGTGGTCATCGCCAACCTCATCGTGGACGTCCTGTACGCCTTCGTCGACCCGCGGGTGCGGTACTGATGAGCCCGGCCGCCGCGGGTGAGCTGCTGCAGGTCGCCGACCTGCGGATTCACTTCCCGACCGAGGACGGGCTGGTACGGGCGGTCGACGGGCTGTCGTTTCGCCTGGACCGCGGCCGGACGCTGGGCATCGTCGGCGAGTCCGGCTCCGGCAAGAGCGTCACCAGCCTGGGCATCATGGGCCTGCACGAGGGCACCCGCGCGCAGATCTCCGGCGAGATCCGGCTGGACGGCGAGAACCTGGTCGCCGCGCCGCGCTCGCGGGTCCGCCAGCTGCGCGGCAGCAAGATGGCGATGATCTTCCAGGACCCGCTGTCCTCGCTGCACCCGTATTACACCGTCGGTCACCAGATCACCGAGGCCTACCAGATCCACAACGACGTCAGCAAGGGCGCCGCCCGCGCTCACGCGGTCGAGCTGCTGGACCGGGTGGGCATCCCGCAGGCGGCGACCCGGGTCGACGACTACCCGCACCAGTTCTCCGGCGGCATGCGGCAGCGGGCGATGATCGCCATGGCCCTGTCCTGCGATCCCGAGCTGCTCATCGCCGACGAGCCGACGACCGCGCTGGATGTCACCGTCCAGGCGCAGATCCTGGACCTGATCGCCGACCTGCAGGCCGAGTTCGGGTCGGCGGTCATCATCATCACCCACGACCTGGGCGTGGTCGCGGAACTGGCCGATGACGTGCTGGTCATGTACGCCGGCAAGGCCGTGGAGTACGGCAGCGCCGACGATGTCTTCGGCGATCCCGGCCACCCCTACACCTGGGGCCTGCTGGAGTCCATGCCGCGGCTGGACACCGAGCGCCGGGACCGGCTGAACCCGATCCCCGGCACGCCGCCCAGCCTGATCCGGCTGCCGTCCGGCTGCGCGTTCAGCCCGCGCTGCGCCTACGCGGCGCTGAACGGCGGGCGCAGCGAGCGCGAGGTCCCGCCGCTGCGCGAGACCGGCCCCGGCCACCTGACCGCCTGCCACCTGCCGCTGGCCCGGCGCCGCGCCATCACCGCCGGCCTGCGCAGCGTGGCCGAGGACAGCGACCTGGCCCGCCCGGCCCAGGAATCCGGCCCGGGAATGAGGTGACGAGGATGACGCCAGCTCCCGGCCGGCCGGGCCCGGCCGGCATCGCGAGCACCGGCCTGCCCGGCGTGCAGCCAGACGGCGCGGCCGGCCCGCTGCTGACCGTGACCGGCCTGCAGAAGTACTTCCCGGTCACCCACGGCATCATCTTCCGGCGCCAGGTCGGCGCGGTCCAGGCCGTGGACGGCCTGGACTTCACCGTCCGCCAGGGCGAGACGCTCGGCCTGGTCGGCGAGTCGGGCTGCGGCAAGACCACCACCGGGCGGCTGCTCACCCGGCTGCTGGAGCCGACCGGCGGGCAGATCATGTTCGAGGGCCGTGACATCACCCACCTGCGCGCCGGGCAGCTGCGCCCGCTGCGGCGCAACTTCCAGATGATCTTCCAGGACCCCTACTCGTCGCTGAACCCCCGGCACACCGTCGGCTCGATCGTGGGCGCGCCCTTCCGGCTGCAGCAGATCACGACCGAGGGCGGGATCAAGCGGTCGGTGCAGGAGCTGCTGGAACTGGTCGGCCTGAGCCCGGAGCACTACAACCGCTACCCGCACGAGTTCTCCGGCGGCCAGCGCCAGCGCATCGGCATCGCCCGCACGCTGGCCCTGCGGCCCGCTCTGATCGTCGCCGACGAGCCGGTCTCGGCCCTGGACGTCTCGATCCAGGCGCAGGTCATCAACCTGCTGGAGGACCTGCAGGACGAGCTCGGCCTGACCTACGTGCTGATCGCCCACGACCTGTCGGTGGTCCGGCACACCGCCGACCGGGTGGCGGTGATGTACCTGGGCAAGATCGTCGAGCTGGCCAGCAGCGTCCAGCTCTATGACCGGCCGCGGCACCCGTACACGGTGGCGCTGCTGTCGGCGGTCCCCTCCCCCGATCCCGGCAGCCGGGCCCGCGGCCGGCGCATCCGGCTGGCCGGCGACGTGCCCAGCCCGCTGAACCCGCCGCCGGCCTGCCGGTTCCACACCCGGTGCTGGAAGGCGCAGGAGATCTGCCGGACCGCCGAGCCGCCGCTGGCCGAGCTCGCCCCCGGCCATCAGGTGGCCTGTCACTTCCCGGAGAACACCCCCGCGTCCGGCTAGGCCGGACATCAGCCCGCGCGCCGCGCGAGCACGCGCCGGCCGGCCAGGCGGGGCGGCCGCGAGACGGCCCTGGCAGGCCATTTCGCGGATATACGGCGCCGAAGCGACAAGGCCTACGGGCCAGTAGGCTGACTCGACGCATCGGACGATCCAGCTCGGTACAGCTAACCGGGAAATACTGGGAAATTACGGACGGCGGATCAGAAACAGGGCTTATGGTCAGTCGGAATGCCACGCCCGCCGGGATGCCGGCCCGGGCAGCGCCCGGCCCGCTGGGCGTGCTGCTGATTGAGGACGACGACGGCGACGCGCTGCTCGTCGAGGAGCTGCTGCTGGACGCCGTCGCCCAGGTCAGCCTGCGCCGGGCCCGGTCGCTGGCCGAGGCCCGGCAGCTGCTGCCTGAGGTCACCTGCGTGCTGCTGGACCTGGGACTGCCCGACTCCCGCGAGCTGGAGGGCCTGCACTGGCTGCAGGAGCAGGCCCCGACGGTGGCCGTGGTGGTGCTCACCGGCCTGGCCGATGAGCACCTGGGCGCGGCGGCGGTCCGCGCCGGAGCTCACGACTACCTGGTGAAAGGCCAGGTTGACGGCTCGCTGCTGCACCGGGTCATCCGGTATGCGGTCGAGCGGCGGCGCGGCGAGGACGTCCAGCGGCAGCTGCATGAGGCCCGGCTGGTGGCCCGGGAGAACGCACGGCTGGAGCGCGGGCTGCTGCCCTCGCCGCTGCTGTCGGACACGCGGCTGACGGTGGCCAGCCGGTACCGGCCCGGCGGCGGGCAGAGCCTGCTGGGCGGCGATTTCTACGACGTGATCGAGGCCGCTGACGGCTGGGTGCACACGCTGGTCGGCGATGTGTGCGGGCGGGGACCGGATGAGGCGGCGCTCGGCGTGTGCCTGCGGGTTGCCTGGCGGACGATGGTCCTGGCCGGGCGGCCGATGGCCGAGACCATCGCGGCTGTCGAGCAGGTGCTGGTCAACGAGCGCCATCAGGACCGGATGTTCAGCACCCTGTGCGTGCTGTCAGTCGCGCCGGACCGGGCGCACGGGCGGCTGCACCTGGCCGGCCACCCGCCGCCGCTGCTGATCACCCCGGAGCGGGTCAGCGAGCTGGCCGCGCCGGTCTGCCTGCCGGTCGGCATCGGCGCCGCCGAGCAGTGGCCCAGCAGCGAGGTCCGGCTCGGCCCGGCCTGGACCGTGCTGATGTACACCGACGGGCTGGTCGAGGGCAAGGTGGGCGCCGGGCCGGAGCGCCTGGGCAGCGAGGGGCTCATCAGCTGCCTGACCAGCATCCTGCCCGCGCTGCCCGGGGCCGGGGCCGCGTCGCCGCAGCGCGATGAGCGGCTGCTGGACGCGCTCATCGACCGGGTGCGCGAGCTGAACGGCGGCGACCTGGACGACGACCTGGCGATCTTCGCCCTGGCCTGCCCGGCCGCACCGCAATGATGACGAGCCCGCCGGGCGTGCCGGACGGTCCGGGTCCTGGCGGTCCGGGTCGCGGCGGTCCGGGTCCTGCGAGTGCCGGGCAGCCAGGACCGCACGGGCGGCCGAGGCGCCGCCCGGCAGGCGGCTGGCCGCTCGGCCGGCTCATCTCGATCGCGATCGGCGTGATGGCCGTGTTCTCGGTGGCCGCGATCGTGACCGGCAGCCTGGCCCTGCGCGACCTGTCCACGGCCCGCAGCCAGGTCGTCAGCAAGCTCGACCCGGCCGCCTTCGAGGCCTCGCAGTTGTACGTCGCGCTGCTCAACCAGGAATCCGGCGTCCGCGGCTACGCGCTGACGGCGGATCAGGCCTTCCTGGCCCCCTACAACCAGGGCGTGGCCGCCCAGCGCCAGGCCGTCAGCCGGCTCCGCCGCCTGCTGCCGGGCATGCCCGCCGCGCAGGCCGAGCTGGCCCTGGTGACGGCCCGGGCGAGGCAGTGGCGCGCGGTGTACGCCCAGCCCGCCATCAGCCAGGTGGCCGCGCAGGGGAAGCCGCTGACCGGCCCGGCGATCCAGCAGGGCAAGGCCAGCTTCGACAGCATGCGCGCGCCGCTGACCCGGCTGCAGGCCTCAGTAGCCGCGCAGCGCACCGCGGCCGTGGCCTCGCTGCGGTCATCCTCAACGGAGCTGAACGCGGCCTGCATCGTCATCGCGGCCGGGCTGCTGGTCATCCTGGTCGCCCTGGCGCTCGGCGCCCGGCGCCTCGTGCTGCGGCCGCTGTCCCGGGTGGCCAGCGACGCGCGCCGGGTGGCCGACGGCGACTTCGAGCACCAGGTCGGCCGCACCGGCCCGCGCGAGCTGCAGGGCGTCGGCGAGGACGTCGAGCTGATGCGCCAGCGGATCTTGCAGGAACTGTCCGCGCTGCGCGCCAACAACGCCATCCTGGAGGAGCGCACCCAGGACCTGCAGCGCTCCAACGCTGAGCTGGAGCAGTTCGCCTACGTGGCCTCACATGACCTGCAGGAGCCGCTGCGCAAGGTAGCGAGCTTCTGCCAGCTGCTGCAGCGGCGCTATTCCGGGCGGCTGGATGAGCGGGCCGACCAGTACATCGAGTACGCCGTCGACGGCGCCAAGCGGATGCAGGTACTGATCAACGACCTGCTGGCGTTCAGCCGGGTCGGCCGCTCCGCCGAGCACCGCGAGCCGGTTGACACCGGCGAGGCGCTGGGCCAGGCCCGGGCCAACCTGGCCGAGGCCCGCAAGGACACCAATGCGGTCATCGAGGCCGGCGACCTGCCGGTCGTGGTGGGTGAGCCCGCCCTGATCACCGCGGTGTTCCAGAACCTGCTGAGCAACGCGCTGAAGTTCCGCGGCGAGCAGCCGCCGCATGTGCTGGTGACGGCCGAGCGGGAGGGCGGCTACTGGGTCTTCTCGGTCACCGATAACGGCATCGGCATCCCCCGGCAGTACGCCGACCGCATCTTCGTGATCTTCCAGCGCCTGCACGACCGGGCCGCCTACTCCGGGACTGGCATCGGCCTGGCCATGTGCCGGAAGATCGTCGAGTACTTCGGCGGGCGGATCTGGCTCGATACCGCCTATACCGGCGGCGCCCGGTTCTGCTTTACTCTGCCTGTCCCGGCCGAGGAGAATCTGAGTGATGAATGAGGATGCGCTCCCCCGCGCCGTTGATGTCCTGCTCGTGGAGGACGACGAGGGCGACGTCCTGATGACCAGGGAAGCGTTCGCTCATTTCAAGATCCGCAACCCGCTGCACGTGGTCGGTGACGGCGAGAAGGCCCTGCAGTTCGTCCGGCGGTCGGGCGAGTACTCTGACGCGCCGCGGCCCGGCCTGATCCTGATGGACCTGAACCTGCCCCGGCGCGGCGGCCTCGAGGTGCTCACCGAGCTGAAGCAGGATCCCGAGCTGCGCGTCATCCCGGTGGTGATCCTGACCACCTCGCGGGCTGCGGAGGACGTGCTGCGCAGCTATGCCCAGCACGCTAACGCCTACATCAGCAAGCCGGTCGACTTCGAGCAGTTCATCGACGTCATCCGCCAGATCGACTACTTCTTCGTGACCGTCGTCGAACTGCCGCACTGAGCGTGCTCAGCCGCTGACCTCCCCCGATGGGCCCTCGCTGCGCGCCGCGCACCGCCCTTAGACAACGATGTCTTCGGTTATCTCTTGACACAACCCCCCAAAACGGAGCGAAACTCCTCGTGGAGAAACCCGAGCCAGCGTCATCGCCCGCCGAGGAGGGACCAGCCCATGCCCGAGGATCGTCACCCCGACCGGTTAGCCGGCCCGCGCGCTGGCGCCGGTGAGCCTGCTCGCCGGGCCTTCCTGCGCTATTCCGGAGCCGTCGCCGCCGCGGGCGGCGTGGCCGGCGCGGTCAGCCGGGCTGGCCTGCGGGCCCCGGCTCGCCGCCGTCCCGCAGCCGCCGCCCCCGGCGCGCCAGAAGTTCAGCTCACCGCCGCCTATGACGCGGCCGGGGCACCGGCACCTGCCGGCCTGGCCGCCACCCCGATCAGACCCCCGGCGGCGCCGCTGGCCGTCCGCAGCCCCTACCTGAGCACCTGGCTGCCGTCCACCACGCTGCCGGGCACCTGGCAGCAGTTCTGGACCGGGCATGTCACGGCCATGGGCGGCATCGCCCGCATCGACGGCGTCTCCTACGTGTTCATGGGCGCCCCGACGATCGTGCTGGACGTCCCGAACGGGAACAACGGCACGCCGGGCACCGTGCTGGGCTTCGAGCGGGGCCTGGACCAGACCCTGCTGGAGGTCACGCCCACCCGGTCCCGCTTCCACCTGCAGGGCGGCGGCGTCAGCCTGATCGTCGAGTTCCTGTCCCCCGTCGAGCCCGGTGACCTGCGCCGGCAGTCCATCCCGATGAGCTACATCCTGATGACGGCCAGCAGCCTGGACGGCAGCCCGCACGACGTGCAGCTGTATTTCGACATCTCGGGCGAGTGGGCCAGCGGCGACGACTCCCAGGTAATCACCTGGGCGCCCGCGTCGGTGCCGTACGCCGGCGGGAGCCTGCAGACCTGGACCGTCGGGCTGCAGAACCCCCGGCCGCTGACCGAGCAGGGCCAGCTCGCCGCGTGGGGCAGCATCGTCTGGGCCACTCCCGGCTCATCCAGGCTCAGCTACCAGTCCGGCCAGGATCTGGTGGTCAGGGGCCAGTTCGTCAGCAACGGCCAGCTGACCAACGGCAACGACACCAGCTACCGCGCGATCAACGACAACTGGCCGGTGTTCGGCTTCTGCGCGGACCTCGGCGCGGTACGCGGCTCCCCCGTCACCACGCAGGCGTCGATCGGGCACGTCCGCACGCCCGCGGTCAGCTACCTCGGCCAGCCGCTGCAGCCGCTGTGGACCGCGAGCTTCCCGGCCTGGCAGGACATGCTGGCGTTCTTCCACGCTGACCTGCCCGCCGCGCGGAAGCGGGCCGGCCGGCTGGACGCCCGCGTCACCGCCGCCGCGCAGCAGGCGGGCGGCACGGCCTACGCCGGACTGTGCGACATCGCGCTGCGGCAGGCCTACGGCGGGACCGAGCTCGTCACCGGCCCGGACGGCAGCCCCTGGGCCTTCCTGAAGGAGATCTCCAGCGACGGCAACGTGTCCACGATCGACGTGCTCTACCCGGCCTCGCCGGCCTGGATCTACGCCGACCCCGGTTACCTGGCCCTGCTGCTCGGGCCGCTGCTGGCCTACGCCGAGACCGGCGGCTGGCCGAAGGCCTTTGCCGAGCACGACCTGGGCTCGTCCTACCCAGTGGCCGGCGGGCACAACAACGGCCAGGAAGAGGACATGCCGGTCGAGGAGTCCGGCAACATGCTGATCATGGCGGCGGCCTACCTCCGGCAGGCCGGCGCGCCGACCGCGGCCAGGTTCGCCACGGCGCACTACCAGATCCTGAAGCAGTGGGCCGACTACCTGGTCGCCAGCCTGCCCGACCCGGGCTTCCAGAACCAGACCGACGACTTCGCCGGGTCCATCGCGCACAGCGTCAACCTGGCCCTCAAGGGCATCATCGCGGTGGCCGCGATGGGCCAGATCGCGGCCGCCGCCGGGAACACCGCCGACGCCGCCGCCTATGCCAGTCAGGCGAGGCAGTTCATCGCCTACTGGGCCCGGCACGCCCAGGACCCCGCCGCCCGGCACCTGGACCTCACCTACAGCGGCAGTGATGGCGGCACCGGCACGTGGGGCACCACCTACAACGCCTTCGCCGACCGGCTGCTGGGCACCGGCCTGGTCCCGGCCTCGGTCCGGGCCGAGCAGGCGAGCTGGTACCACGGCGTCGCCAACGCGTTCGGGGTGCCGCTGCAGGTGCCGCACAGCTACGCCAAGTCGGACTGGGAGATGTTCACCGCCGCGTGGCTGTCCGACTACCCGGTCAGGCAGGAGCTGATCGACCGCGTGTACTCCTACGCCCACACGACCCCGAACCGGGTGCCGTTCAGCGACCTGTACGACACGATCAGCGGGCACCAGGTCGGTTTCCAGGCCCGGCCGGTGCAGGGCGGCATCTTCGCCCTGCTCGCCCTGCTGGCGGGCGGCGGGTAGCCGCACCGCGCCGCAGCGGCCGCCGGCCGGGCACGCCCCTGGCTAACCGGCGGGGGGCTGCATCACCGCGGCCGGGCAGCGGCCCGGTATCGGGCAGGCGCGGATTCCGGGCCTGCCCGTCATGCGCGGATGCCGCCTCGCGCAGCGTCTGCAGCACCGAGGCGAGCGAGCCGCCCCGGCCGGCTGGAGGATCGACGGCCGGATCCCCCGCGCCCGCACCGTCGCCGCCGGCACCGGGCTCGCCGGCGCCGGCCTTGCTGGTGCTGGCCTCGCGCGTGCTGTGCTCGCTGGCCTCGTTCCCCCGGCCGGCTGCGCCCGTCACGGGCCTGCCGGACACGGAGCCTGCACTGGCCGACATCTGCATCCTCCCGCCGGGGCGGCGCAGGGGCGCCGTTGCCGTCCGCGCTCACCCCCGGCTGCCTACGCTACCCGTGCGCGGGAGGGCAAACACATCCCGGCAGGTAGCGCACCGGGCGCCCGTGCCGCCTGTGCTAGCGTGCCTGATAGGTGCTTACGACGAAGGCACACCTTTCGCGCCGCAAGGCGCGGCTGCGCAGGTGTGCTGAGGACACCCGCAATCTGCGGTGAGCACCGGATCTCGCGGTATAGCGGTATAGCTGCCCGCAACCTTCTGTTATCTGCGCTGACGCGCTAGCACGGCGATGGCTACACATTCAGGGAGCTACCGTGCTGAAAGTCGCACTTGTCGCCTGGAATGCCGGGCATGTCACATCCGCCGGGCCAGAACCCGGCGTCATGAACCGCGAAGTCACCGGCCTGGCGCAGGCCCTGGCCGGCGACGGTCATCAGGTCACCATCTACGCGCGCCGGGACACCGGCAGGCAGCCCGGCCGGCATCAGCTGGCACCGGGCGTGGTCGTCAGGAACCTGCACGCCGGGCCGCTGGGCCGGCTGCCTGCCCGCGACCTTGGCCAGCACGTCGGCCAGTTCGCTGACAGCCTCGCGGCCAGCTGGCGGCGGGAGCGGCCGGATGTCGCGCACGCCTACTACTGGACCGGCGGCCTGGCCGCCCTGGCGGTGTCCCGCAGCCAGCACGTGCCGGTGGTGCAGACCTTCTTCTCGCTGGGCACGGCCGAGCACCGCCATCAGCTGCCCGACCGCGGGCCGGCCGGCCGGATCCGGCTGGAGGCGTCCATCGCCCGCAGCGTGTCGGGGGTACTGGCCGCCTCGTCGGAGGAGGAACAGGAACTGTCCGCCCTGGGCGTGCCGAGCGACGTGGTGCGGCTGGTCCCCTGCGGCGTCGACACCGGGCGGTTCACGCCACATGGCCCGGCCGAGCCACGGGACGAGCGGCCGCGGCTGCTGGCGTTCGGGCCCCTCACTCCGCGGCAGGGCCTGGATAACGTCGTGCGCGCCCTCGCCGGGGTACCCGAGGCTGAGCTGGTGATCCTCGGCGGGCCGCGCAGCCGGGAGCTGAAATCCGACGCGTCCTACCGGGCCCTGGCCGGCCTGGCTGGCAGTGCCGGGGTGCGGGATCGCGTCATCTTCACCGGCGCCGTGCCGGCCGGCCAGGTCCCGGCCTGGCTGCGGTCCGCCGACCTGGCCCTCAGCATGGCCACCCACGAGCCGTTCGGCCTGGCCACGATCCAGGCGATGGCATGCGGGATCCCGGTCATCGCCTCCAGCGTCGGCGCCAACGAGGACGCGGTGATCGACGGGACGACGGGAGTGCTGGTCCCGCCGGGCCGGCCGCGGCTGCTGGCCCGGCAGATCCGGGAACTGCTCTCGGCGCCGGCCCGGCGGGGCGCGCTGAGCGCCGCGGCAGCGGACCGGGCCCGGTCCCGGTACTCCTGGGACCGGATCGGCCAGGAGGCGCTGTCGGCCTACCGGCGCTCGGTCCCGGCGGCAGCCTGATGAGCAGCGCAAGCCGGCTAAGAGTGGCCAGACCGGGACGCTTCGCGATTCCAGAGTGAGGTAATTCTCAGGAAAGACACAGCCAAACTGGCCCCGGCGGCCCGGGTCCGGCCTTATTGTCAAGAGCAGATTTACCGCAGTCTCGCTCGGCGAGAACGCCTGGCATCACGGCAATGCCGGACATGTCAGTCAGACCGCTGACAGCGCGCCTGCCAGGACTTACGCTAGTAAATCTGATCATCTCGAGTCGCTGGGGAGTTGTCGTTTTCGGCGCACTGATTGACCGCGGCGTGCTAGCTCGCACCCCGCTGCCGCCAACGGCGGCGGCCGCGAGACCGCGGGTGCCGGCCCGCAGCCCTCTCCCCTGCGAGCACGGCGCATGAATATCGCGATCGCCCTGATGGCCGCCGCGCTGATCGGCGCGGGCCTGGTGCTGCAGCAGCAGTCGGCGGAGCAGGCGCCCAAGTCCTACTTCCTGCACCTGCGGCTGATCACCGAGCTGCTGCGCCAGCGGCGCTGGGTGGCCGGCATCGGGATCATGGTGTCCGGGCAGCTGCTGTCGGTGTGGGCCATCGGCCACCTGGAGCTGACGGTCGCCGAGCCGCTGCTGGCCACCAGCCTGCTGTTCGCCCTGCTGCTGGCCGTGCCGCTCACCGGCCAGCGGCTGCGCCGCCGGGAACTGCTCGGCGCCCTGCTGCTCGCCGGCGGGGTGGCCGCACTGTCAGTGTCCCGGTCGGTCAGCTCCGCGGGCATGGTGTTCGGGTCGGCGCAGTACTGGCCCGCCGCGGCCATGATCGCGGTGATCGCGCTGCTGTTCCTGCGAGCGGGCTGGCGGCGCTCCGGCTCGCTGCGCGGCACGCTCACCGGCGCCTCAGCCGGCCTGGTCTTCGGGATCTCGGATGCGCTGACCCGGCGCACCATGGAAGTCGCCACCGGCCACCCGCTGTCGGTACTGCTGACCAGCTGGCCCGCCTACAGCCTGCTGGCGGCCAGCATCGTGGGCATCTGGCTGATGGAAAGCTCGTTCAACGCCGCCCCGCTGAACTCCTCGCTCCCGGCCATCACGGCTGCTGAGCCGGTGGCCGGGATGGCTCTGGGCGTCGTGGTGTTCGGAGACGTGATCCACATCTCGCCGGGGCTGATCGCGCTGCAGTCGGCAGGTTTCGCCGCCCTGGTCATCGGTGTCATCCTGGTCGCCCGGGCGCATGTGCTGACCAGCCTGCGCGCCGCCCGCCCGGCGCTGCCGCGGCCGGCGCTGCCGCGCCCGGCGCTACCGCACCTGCCGGCGGCCGCTCACCACCTGCCCGCGCTGCCCACGCCGCACCTGCCCGCGCACCTGACGGCTCCCCCCGTGCTGGCCCGGCTGAGCCAGGCAGCACCGCAGATTCCCGCCGCGCAGACACCCGAGGCCTGACGCCTGGCCCGGACTGGCTGGCCCGGACTGGCTGGCCCGGACTGGACTGGACTGGACTGGCCCAGACTGGCTGGACTGGGCCCGGGTCTGACGGGTGTAGCGGCGCCCGGGGCGGGTAGCGCCTCCGGAGGACGGTTCCGGGATCAAGGGCTGCACAGGGGGCCAGCGACAGATGGAGCAGACGACCCACTCGCCTGCGGTGGCCGCCAGCCCCGCTGCGGCCCGGCCGGCCCGGGCAGGTGCACGGCAGCCCGCCTGGCTGGAACCGGAGCTCGCCACCCTGACCCAGGACCGGTTCAGCGACCCGGCCTGGCTGTATGAGCGCAAGCTGGACGGGGAGCGATGCCTGGCCTACCGGGACGGCGGCCAGCTGCGCCTGCTGACCCGCAACCAGAAGCAGGTCAGCACGACCTATCCCGAGATCGCCGGCGCGCTGGCGGCGCAGGACTGCGCCGACTTCATCATCGACGGCGAGGTCGTCGCCTTCGACGGCGCCGCCACCAGCTTCAGCCGGCTGCAGCAGCGGCTGGGCATCCGCAACCCGGATGAGCGGCTGCGCCGCGCCGTGCCGGTCTATTACTACGTGTTCGACGTGCTGTGGGCCGACGGCCGCGATGTCCGGCCGCAGCCGCTGCGCGAGCGCAAGCGGGTGCTGCGTGACCTGCTGACCTGGAACGGCCCGCTGCGGTACTCCACCCACCGGACCAACAACGGCGAGGCTTACTACGCCCACGCCTGCGCCAGCGGCTGGGAGGGCCTGGTGGTCAAGCGCGGCGACTCGCCCTACCGGGCGGGCCGGTCCCGGGACTGGCTCAAGTTCAAGTGCCAGAACGCCCAGGAGTTCGTCATCGGCGGGTTCACCGATCCGCAGGGCACCCGCTCGGGCCTCGGCGCGCTGCTGATCGGCTACTACGACCCGGACGGCCAGCTGGCCTACGCCGGAAAGGTGGGCACCGGGTTCGACGAGGCGACCCTGGCCAGCCTGAGCACGTCCCTGTCCGGCCTGGAGCGCCGCAGCCCGCCGTTTGACCGCGGCAGCCTGCCCAGGGCCGGGGTCCACTGGGCCGAGCCGCGCCTGGTGTGCCAGGTGGCCTTCAGCGAGTGGACGAGCGCCGGCCAGCTGCGCCATCCGCGCTACCAGGGCCTGCGCCGGGACAAGGACCCGGCCAGCGTCGTCCGCGAGCAGCCGCGGGCGGGGGCGTGAGATCGTGACCGCCGAGCGGCTCACCGCTGGCCGCATCACCGTCGAGCTGTCCAACACCGGCAAGGTGCTGTTCCCCGGCGACGGCATCACCAAGGGCGACCTCGTGCGTTATTACCTCGGCGCCGCCGGGGCGATGCTGCCGCTGCTGCGCGACCGGCCGCTGACCCTGGTCCGGTATCCGGACGGCATCGGCTCCGGCGGAGTGCTGCAGAAGAACGCGCCGCGCTATTTCCCGGACTGGATCACCCGGGCGGCCGTGCCCAAGCAGGGCGGCACGGTCCAGCACGTCATCTGCGATAAGCCAGCCACGCTGGCCTACCTGGCCAACCAGGCCTGCATCGAGCTGCACGCCGCGCTCAGCAAGCGGGACGCGCTGGACTGCCCGGACCAGCTCATCTTCGATCTGGACCCGCCCGATGACCGGCACTTCGCCGATGTCCGGCGGGTCGCGCTGCTGCTCCGCGACCTGCTGGAGGGTGAGCTCGGGCTGACCTGCTTCGTGAAGACCACCGGCGGCAAGGGAGTCCATGTGCACGTCGCCGTGCAGGCCGGCGACGACTTCGACACCGTCCGGCAGTTCGCCCGGCAGGTGGCGGACGTGCTGGTCGCCAGGCAGCCGCGGCTGCTCACCACCGAGCAGCGCCGGGACAAGCGCGGCAGCCGGATCTACGCCGACGTCATGCGCAACGGGTACTCCCAGACAGCCATCGCTCCCTACGCCGTGCGAGCCCGCCCCGGTGCGCCGGTCGCGACGCCGCTCAGCTGGTCAGAGCTCGACTCCGACCTCAGCCCGCACGACTTCACGATCGCCACCGTGCCCGGCCGGCTGGCCGGCCTGAACCACGACGGCGACCCGTGGGCCGCCATGCCCCGCCGCCGGTACCGGCTCAGCCGGGCCCGCGGCAAGCTCGACCAGGTCGCCGCGTGACGCGCCAGGCCGGCCTGCTGCCGCGCCATCAGTTCTTTCCCTGGCCGGCCGCCGGATTGCTCCCAGGCGGGCCGGACAGCCGGACTGCGGCCTCCAGAACGGCAGCGTGCACGAAGGCCTGGGGCAGATTCCCGCGCAGTTGCCGCTGGCGCACGTCGTACTCCTCGGTATAGATCCCGGCCGGGCCGCAGGCCGTGCGGCCGCGCTCGAACCAGCGGCCGGCGGAAACCTCGTCCCCGCAGGCATGCGCGGCCAGGGCCATCCACAGCCCGCACAGCAAGAAGGCCCCCTCGGCCTCGTGCAGCGGCCGGGTGTCATGGCGGAACCGGTAGATGAAACCGTCGTCGCCCAGCTCGGCGGCGACCGCCCGGACCGTGGCGGCAGCGACTGTCCCAGCGGGGCACGCACAACCAGACGATCTCCCCGTCCGGGCCGATCACCGCGCCGCGCTCGCCGTCGGCGATGAACGCGTACTCGCGCAGCACCCGCGGCCGCCATGGGCTCGTCATGGCCGGTCAGCCGCCCGTGCTCGCTGACCCGCCGCAGCCGTGGTCACCACTGTCAGCGGCGGGTCCAGGACCCGCGCGATCGCGGCCAGGCCGGCCTCCGGCAGCGCGGCTGGCGTCATGCCCGCGCGGACCTGCACCGGGTCATGACCGGCCCTTGCCGGGCAGGAACTCCCGTGCCTTGGTCTTCACGCCCTCGACCAGGACGCTGCTGCGG
>DASUBV010000225.1:0-35281 GCA_035763085.1 Streptosporangiaceae bacterium
GCTGGCGGTAGGCGCGGGACTTGGCTCGCGAGCCGCAGATGCGCATGCTGCACCAGGAGCCGCTGCGGGTGGGCGAGCGATCGTAGAAGGCCCACAGGCAGTCATCGGCCCCGCAGACCTTGAGCCGCTCCCAGGTGCCGAGCGTGGCGGCCCGCGCCGCGATGAGCAGGAGGCCGGCCAGGGCCGCCGGCCCGGCCCCGGCTACGGTGCCCGCCGTGACCCCGGGGCGGCCGTCCGCCGTGATCTGCAGCTGAGTGGGCAGGCCGGCCGCGATCCGGCGCAGCGTCACCAGCTCCGGGACAGCGGGCTCCTGGCCGTCGGCGGCGGCCGCACCGCCACCCGGCGGCAGCGGCGCAGCACCGTCCGCCGGTGCGACGGCGGCACCGGCACGCGGCGGGGCTGCGCGGCGCCGGCGGGGGTGGGCGTGCGAGCGCAGCACCCCGCGCAGCGCCTCGCGGAGCTCCAGGGCCAGGACGAGATCGGCCCGGGTGATCCGGCCGCCGGCGGCCAGGCCGTGCTGGTCCAGCCACGCACCGAGCGCGGCCGGGCTGGTGAGCTCGTCGGTGCCCTGCTCGATGTCCCGGGTGTTGACGAAGGCGCGGACCTTCTCCAGCTCCCCGGGCGCCGGGCTGATGCCCTCCGGATCGCCGTGGCCTGAATCGCCGGGCGTGCCGGGCACTGTCTCGCCGGGCGCTGTCTCGCCGGGCGCCGGGGTGATGGCTTCCGGGTCGCCGGGCGGGCGCCCCGGGACCAGCGCCGGTCCTCGTCTGGCCATGGCGCCGACTCCTCGCTGTGCCGTTCGTTCCTGCTCTGCTTCGTCACCACCATCTTACGTTTGATGGTTGCGATCCGGCTAGCCATGTGCCTACCCTGGTGGTATTGGCGTCACCAGCATCTGTCAGGAGATGGTGACGAATGACAAGAGACGAGCAGTAGGCCGGAGACAGGAGGCCGGGATGAATGACTGGGTGGCTATCGGGGTTCCGAGTAGCGCCGGAGCGCATCATGCGGGGCAGGACCGGGCCCCGGCCGCGCTGCGGGCGGCCGGCCTGATCGACGGGCTGCGCGCGGCGGGCGTGGACATTTCCGACGCCGGTGACCTGCCCGCGACGCCGTTCGCGGTTGACCATGAGCACCCGCGGGCGCGCAGCCTGGGCGCGGTCGTCAAGGTGGCCGGGCAGGTCGCCGACGCCGTGGCGGCCCAGCTGGCGGCCGGGGCGCGGCCGCTGGTCATCGGCGGCGACTGCACCATCACGGTCGGGGTGATGGCCGGCTTGCGGCGCCAGCACCCGGACGCGGGCCTGGTCTACGTGGACGGCGACACCGACCTCGGCACGCCGGATAAGGACGACGGCTCCGGGATCATGGACTCGATGGGCGTCGCTCACCTGCTCGGCCGCGGCGCCCCGGAACTGGCCGGCCTGGCCGGGTCGCCGCTGGACCCGCGGCGGCTGGCGCTGCTCGGCGGAGATCCGCGGGAGACCAGCGACGAGGGCCGCCGGTTCCTGGCCGAGGCCGGCGTGCGCTGCACCGAGGGGCCGGCCTTCGCAGCCGACCCGGCCGGCACGGCGCGGCAGGCGATCGCCGGGGTCGCCGCGGCGAGCGGCCCGGTGCTGGTGCACTACGACGTCGATGTCGTGGACTCGGGGAACCTGCCGCTGGGCAACTTCCCGCACTACGGCTCCGGGGTCACCCTGGAACACGTCACCGCCGCCCTGCAGGTGCTGACCACGAACCCAGCCTGCCGCGGTTTGGTTTTGACCGAAGTCAACCCGTCCTACGACGCGGACGGCAGCCAGTTGCGGCGCTACACCAACGCGCTGGTGCGCGCCATCGCCGGCTAGCTGACCGGGATCAGCTCGTCGTACTCCCGGACCCGCAGCGTCGCCCAGTAGCTGACGGTCGGCGGGGTGCGGTCCAGCATCTGGGCCAGCAGCGCGCCGTGGATGACCCGGACCGCCATCGGGGTGCCGTCGCCCGTGGTCACGTGATCGACGACGTACAGGTAGAAGTTGTCCGGGTCCTGCCGGGCCTCGGCGACCTGGCTCTCCTCCAGCGCCAGGACCTCACCGCGGGCGGAGCGGCCGAACGCCTTGACCTCGATCTTGCGCGGCGCGCTGAGGATGTCATAGGGCACGCCCCGGTGGCTGACATCCATCGGTGACCGGCCGGCATCGCGCTCGAGTTTCATCACGAACTCGAGAGCCAGGCGCTCGGTATCGGTGTTGGCCACTATGCCCTCCAGCGCCCGTGTCTGCCCGGGGGGCCACCCTCCCGGAACCCCCGGTGCCCAGTTAGTCCGGCGCGTCTCCGCCGCCATCATGCACCTTAGGGCAGGGTTTGGCGGCTGGCTTGCGGTGTTTGCGCCCGGCCGGCCGCGACCCCCGCGGCCGCCGCCCGGCCAGAATGTCCCCATGGACACCCAGTACCGTGCCGACCTGGACTTCGACATCATCTTCTCCAACGGCGGCTCCCTGCACGGTGCGGAGTTCCGCATCGACATCGGTAGCCTGCACGGCGGCATTCCGGCCGCCTAGCCGGCTCCCCGGCCCGGGCCAGGGCGCCCGGGCGACTACGCTGCGAGGGGGCAGGCCAACGGCGGCCAGCCAGCCAGTGAAAGGCCAGGAGTCAGCGCATGAGCAGTATCCGGGTCGTCATCGCCAAGCCGGGCCTGGACGGTCACGACCGGGGCGCGAAGGTGGTGGCGCGAGCACTGCGGGACGCCGGCGTCGAGGTCATCTACACCGGGCTGCACCAGACCCCGGAGCAGATCGTCGCGGCGGCGCTGCAGGAAGACGCCGCCGCTATCGGCCTGTCGGTCCTGTCGGGCGCGCACATGACGCAGTTCCGGCGAGTCCTGGAGCTGCTGGCCGAGCGGAACGCGTCCGACATCGTGGTGTTCGGCGGCGGCATCATCCCCGATGCCGACATCGCCGAGCTGAAGCAACTGGGCGTGGCCGCTATCTTTACCCCCGGCGCCCCGACTACCGAGATAGTGGACTGGGTCCGGTCGGCACTGGCGCCAGCGGAGACCACGGGCTAGCTCGTGTGCCGCCTGCCGCCGCGCCGCCACCCGGCGCACCTGTTCCCCGCGCCTGCCGCGCACCCGGCCGCGCCCCTGGCCGGCCGACAACATTGCCGAGCACGAAGGACGGCCCCGAGTGGACCTGTTTGAGTATCAGGCGAAGGACATCTTCGCTAACTATGGCGTTCCGATCCAGCAGGGCAAGGTAGCCACCACCCCCGACGAGGCGCGCGCCATCACGGCCGAGTTCATCGCGGCGGGCAAGCCCGGCGTGGTGATCAAGGCGCAGGTGAAGACCGGCGGGCGCGGCAAGGCCGGCGGGGTGAAGCTGGCCGCCACTGCGGAGGAGGCGGCGGAGAAGGCCGCGAAGATCCTCGGCATGGACATCAAGGGCCACACCGTGCACTCGGTGCTGATCGCCGAGGACATCGACATCGCGCAGGAGTACTACCTGTCGTTCCTGCTCGACCGGGGCGAGCGCACGTTCCTGGCCATGTGCTCGGTCGAGGGCGGCATGGAGATCGAGGAAGTCGCCCGGACCAACCCGCAGGCGCTGGCCAAGATCCCGGTCAGCCCGCTGGCCGGCGTGGACGCGGCCAAGGCGGCCGAGATCATCGCGGCCGGCGGCCTGCCGGAGGAGGCACGGGCCGGGGCGGCGGCACTGGCCGAGCGGATGTGGGCGGTGTTCACCGACGAGGACGCCACGCTGGTGGAGGTCAACCCGCTGGTGCTGACCGGCAGCGGCGAGGTCATCGCCCTGGACGCCAAGGTCACCCTGGACGACAACGCGGCCTTCCGGCAGAGCCTCGACCAGTACGCCGACCCCACGGCGGCCGACCCGCTGGAGGCACGGGCCAAGGCCAAGCACCTGAACTACGTGAAGCTGGACGGCGAGGTCGGCATCATCGGCAACGGCGCCGGCCTGGTCATGTCCACCCTGGACGTCGTGGCCTACGCGGGCGAGTCGTTCGGCGGGGTGCGGCCGGCCAACTTCCTGGACATCGGCGGTGGTGCCTCGGCCGAGGTGATGGCCAACGGCCTGGACATCGTGCTGTCCGACCCGTCGGTCCGCAGCGTGCTGGTCAACGTGTTCGGCGGGATCACCGCCTGCGACGCGGTGGCCAACGGCATCGTGTCGGCGATCGGGCTGCTGGCCGAGCAGGGCAGCCCGGTGCGGCACCCGATCGTGGTGCGGCTGGACGGCAACAACGCGGCCGAGGGTCGCGCCATCCTGGACAACGCGGCCATCCCCGTGGTGGAGCAGGTGGCGACGATGGACGATGCGGCGCGGCGCGCCGCCGAGCTGGCCGCTGCGGCCGTGACGGGAGCATGAGATGGCAATCTTCCTGACCGGCGACAGCCGGATCATCGTGCAGGGCATCACCGGCTCGGAGGGCCGCAAGCACGGCGCGCGGATGATCGAGGCCGGCACGAAGGTGGTCGGCGGCACCAACCCGCGCAAGGCGGGCCAGACCGTGGACCTGGCCGGCCAGCAGGTGCCGGTGTTCGCGACCGTCGCCGAGGCGATGGCGCAGACCGGCGCCGACGTCTCGGTGGTCTTCGTGCCGGAGACCGGCACCAAGGCAGCGGTCATCGAGGCCATCGACGCGCGGATGCCGCTGGTCATCGTGATCACCGAGGGCGTGCCGGTGCACGACACCGCCGTCTTCTGGGCGCATGCGGAGGCGGCCGGGAACACCACCCGCATCGTCGGCCCGAACTGCCCCGGCGTGGCCTCGCCCGGCAAGTCGAACGCCGGCATCATCCCGGCCGACATCACCACCGAGGGCCGGATCGGGCTGGTCTCCAAGTCCGGCACGCTGACCTACCAGATGATGTACGAGCTGCGCGACATCGGCTTCTCGACCGCCGTCGGCATCGGCGGTGACCCGATCATCGGCACCACCCATATCGACTGCCTGCGCGCCTTCCAGGAGGACCCGCAGACCGAGGCGATCGTGATGATCGGCGAGATCGGCGGCGACGCCGAGGAACGCGCGGCCGCGTTCATCGAGAAGAACGTGACCAAGCCCGTGGTCGCCTACGTGGCCGGGTTCACCGCGCCCGAGGGCAAGACGATGGGGCACGCGGGCGCGATCATCTCGGGCTCGGCGGGCACGGCGCAGGCCAAGAAGGAAGCGCTGGAGAAGGTCGGCGTCCGCGTCGGCCGCACCCCGAGCGAGACCGCCGCCCTGGTCCGCGAGGTCCTCCAGGCCAGCTAACCCCGGACTGCGCGAACCCGGGGCGGCCAACACCAGCCCCGGACCCGGGGCCGCGCCAGCGGCCCTCGGGAGCGAGCCGGAGGGATGCCCGGCGCCGCCTGGACTGAGGAGCCTGCGACGAGGGAAGGCGGCGCCTCCAGGGGCATCCCGAAGGCTCGCGGGAAATACAGCATCCGAAGGCTCGCGGGAAATACAGCATCCCGAAGGCTTGCGGGAAATCGAGCATCCCGCCGGCTTGCGGGAAGTCGAGCTTGCGGGAACCACGGCGCGCCTCCCGGCGTGCGGGGCGGGCAGTTGTCAGGCTTGTGTGGTGACTACCCCCGCCACGCGTGCCAGCGGTACCGGACCTAGCAGCCAGGGCAGCGCCGCCAGCCAGGGCAGCAAGGGCCGCGCCTCCCGGCCCGCGCCCGGCGGCAGCCGCCCATTGGCGGTCACCGGGATCATCGCGGCCTGCGTCGCCGCGGCCGCCGGGCTGGCCGTGCTCATCCTGGTCGTGCTGGTGGGCTGGATCGCCGCGCCGCATGCCGGGCAGAGCCTGACCGGCGTCTTGCGCACCGCCACCCTGCTGTGGCTCATCGGCCACCATGTCGGCTTCGCGCTGCCCGGTGCCGGGCGGATCGGCATGCTGCCGCTGGGCCTGGTCCTGCTGCCCGGCGCGCTGCTGTGGCGGGCCGGCCGCTGGGTGGTGCGGGCGGGCGGGGTTGTCCGGCTCCGGTACGTCGGCTACGCGGCCCTGGCGCTGGCCGTCCCGTACGCGCTGGCGGCCGGGGTGCTGGCCCTGGCCAGCCACTCGGCGCAGGCCACGCCGTCGGCACCGCAGGCCGTCATCTGCGGGTTCCTGCTCGCGCTGGTGGCCGGCGGGCTCGGCGGCGCCCGCGCCCTGGCGCCGTGGCCGCAGCTCACCCGGCTGCTGCCGGACCGGCCGCGCTCGGTGATCATCGGCATCATCGGGGCGCTGGCCGTGCTGGCCGTCAGCGGCTCGGTGCTGGCCGGCGCATCCCTGGCCACGCACATCGGCGAGTACGACACGCTCAGCGCCAGCCTGGAGCCTGGGGCCATCGGCTCGGTGCTGCTGCTGGTTACCCAGCTGGCCTACATCCCGAACGCCATTGTCTGGGCCATCTCCTTCACCCTCGGCCCCGGCTTTGCCTTCGGTACCGGCACGATCGTGGCGCCGACCGGCGCGGCACTCGGCCAGCTGCCCGCTTTCCCGCTGCTGGCGGCCCTGCCGCAGGGGATGCAGAACGGGTCCCCGGTGTGGCTGACCGTCATCGTGCTGGCCCTGCCCTACCTGTCCGGCTGCGCGGCGGGCCTGCTGCTGGTCCGCGCGGCCCCGTTCCCCGCGCTGGAAGCCGCGCCGGTGTGGGGACTGGCCTGCGGCGCGGCCGCCGGGGCCACGCTCGGCATCCTGGCCGCGTTCTCCGGCGGCCCGCTGGGGGACGGGCGGCTGGCCGCCGTCGGCCCGTCCGGGTGGCAGGTGGGTGCCATCGCCGCCCTGGAGATCGGGGTCGCCTGTGCCGTCACGGCCGGGATCGTGAACTGGCTGCGGCTGGGCCGCCGGGCACGCCCCGCGGGCGGGCCGGACAGTGCGGCTGACCCCAAGGTGCGCCTGCCGCAGCCCCGGACGGGCGGCGAGGACGCCGACCCGCACACGATCTACCTGGACCCGTGGGCAGGCGATGAGCCCAGCGAGCCGCCGCCGGTCCCGCGCGGCCCGGCGTCGCTGCCGTAGCCCTTGTTACGAGTGCCGGCCGTAGTGCGACTGCACGGCCTGCAGCAGATGGTTCATGCAGGTCTGCGCCTGAGCTGAGGTCGAGGCGTTGTTCATGCACTGCTCGTAGTTCTGGACCTGGTGCGGGATCGCGAGCACCACCAGGGCCATCAGGGACAGCACGACCGAGATCACGCCCAGCACGATGCCGGCCACCGAGCCGCGCGGCCGGACCGCGCCCTCGCGGTGTGCCCGGGCTCCGGCCGTGATCCCCAGCACGGTGGCGCCCAGGCCGACGACCAGCGCGAACACCACGAGGTAGATGGCATGCCCGGCCTGGTTGGCCGCGGTCAGGGCGAGCAGGCTCAGCAGGCCGAAGATCGCGGCCGCCAGCGCCCGCTGGCGCAGCTCGCGGCGCGGCACGCCGGCCGGCTTGGGCCGTGCGGCAGCCGGCGCGGGCGGGCGCGGCGCCGGGGGCGGGACGGCTCCGGGCGGCGGCGGGGGCACCGCCGGCTGGTCAGGGAAGAACATCCGGGGTAGCTGGCTCTCCTCCGGGCCGCCGGAGCCCGGCGGGCTCGCCGTGGTCGACGGAGTCTGGTCGGCGGACAGCTGGGACCTCCCTCAGGCGCTCGTCCTCGTTACCTAACCGAAAACTATCCCACAGGCTAGTGCCATCCTGGCCGGGCGCCGACATCTGGAATCCGGTTGTGATTTACCCGCCGGACGGCCCCGTGCAGCTAGTGAACAATTGCCGGGCAATGGCCATACGACGTACTGGTCATAGGTATTCGGCGGCGCTGAGGCGGCTATTTCCAGATGGCAGCGGGAGGGCTCCCGCAGGCGGCGCACGGCGCGCCGGCAACCGGACCCGGGTGTTCGAAAAGCTGTCTTGAAGTCATTCTTTTCTATCCGCAGGCATTCTGTTCCCCGAGACGTAAATGAGCCGCAGCACGGCGTTCCTTGTTGCCAGAACGTGGCTCAGGCACGCTGATCCGGCGGCCATCGGGCCGGTGTCCGCGCTTGTCATTCTGCGCGGGTGCCCGCTGCCGTCACCAGGCCCTCGCCTAGCATGAGCACATGTCCTTCCGCCTGGTCGTGCTGGTGTCGGGGACGGGCAGCAACCTGCAGGCCCTGCTGGACGCCGCGGCCGACGGGCGCCTGGGCGCTCAGGTGGTGGCGGTCGGCGCGGACCGGGACAAGATCATCGCCCTGGACCGTGCCCGGGCCGCCGGGCTCCCCGTCTTCGTCCGCAGCGTCGCCGACGCCCCCGACCGTGCCGCCTGGGATCAGGCCCTCGCCGAGGACTGCGCCGCCTTCAAGCCTGACCTGATCGTGATGGCCGGGTTCATGAAGCTCGTCGGCCCGGCCTTCCTGGACCGCTTCGGCGGGCGCCTGATCAACACCCATCCCGCGTTGCTACCGTCGTTTCCGGGCATGCATGCCGTGCGGGATGCGCTGGCCGCGGGGGTCAAGGTGTCGGGCTGCACCATCTTCCTGGTCGACGCGGGGACCGATACCGGCCCGGTCATCGCCCAGGCGGCGGTCCCGGTGCACGACGACGATGACCAGCGGGCGCTGCACGAGCGGATCAAGGCGGCGGAGCGCTCGCTGCTGGTGGAGACCGTGGCACAGATGGCCGCGCAGGGATGGTCCGCGCAGGGCCGGAAGGTGAGGATCGGGCGTTGACGAACGTGGCCATCAGGCGGGCGCTGATCAGCGTCTATGACAAAACCGGGCTGGCCGAGCTGGCCGGCGCGCTGCACGCGGCCGGAGTGGAGATCGTGTCCACCGGCAGCACCGCCGCGACGATCTCGGCGGCCGGCGTCCCGGTCACGCCGGTCGAGCAGCTGACCGGGTTTCCCGAGTGCCTGGACGGCCGGGTCAAGACGCTGCATCCCAAGGTGCACGCGGGGCTGCTGGCCGACCTGAGCCAGGACAGCCATCGGGAGCAGCTGGAGCAGCTCGCCATCGCTCCGTTCGAGCTGCTGGTGTCGAACCTCTACCCGTTCGAGCAGACGGTGGCCAGCGGCGCCAGCCCGGCCGAGTGCGTCGAGCAGATCGACATCGGCGGGCCGGCCATGGTCCGCGCCGCGGCCAAGAACCACGCCACCGTCGCGGTGATCACCAGCCCGGATCTGTACCCCGACGTGATGACCGCCGCCGCCGGTGAGGGGTTCACCCTGGACCAGCGCCGCCGGCTGGCGGCCCGGGCCTATGCGCACACCGCGGCCTACGACGCGGCCGTCGCGTCCTGGTTCGCCTCGGCCTACGCGCCCGACGAGACCGCCGCGCAGAGCGGCTGGCCGGACGTGACCGCCGCCCTGTGGCAGCGCCAGGACGTGCTGCGCTACGGCGAGAACCCGCACCAGCGCGCGGCGCTGTACGTGCGGCCAGGCGGCGGGCCCGGCATCGCCACCGCCGAGCAGCTGCACGGCAAGGCGATGTCCTACAACAACTACGTCGATGCCGACGCGGCCCGGCGGGCGGCGTTCGACTTCGCCGGGCCGTGCGTCGCGATCATGAAGCACGCCAACCCGTGCGGCATCGCCCTGGGCGCCGACCTCGCGGAGGCGCACCGCCGGGCGCACGCCTGCGACCCGGTCTCGGCGTTCGGCGGCGTCATCGCGGCCAACGGCGTGGTCACCGCCGAGATGGCGGCCCAGGTGGCCGAGATCTTCACCGAGGTGATCATCGCGCCGGACTTCGAGCCTGCGGCCCTGGACATCCTGGCCGCGGCCAAGAACGTGCGGCTGCTGCGGTGCACGCCCCCGGGCGCGGCCGGGATCGAGTCGCGGCCGGTCAGCGGCGGCCTGCTGATGCAGACCGCCGACCGGGTAGCCGAGCCCGGCGACGAGCCGGCCGGGTGGCAGCTGGTCACCGGCGAGCCGGCCAGCGACGAGGTGCTGGCCGACCTGGCCTTTGCCTGGAAGGCCTGCCGCGCGGTGAAGTCCAACGCCATCCTGCTGGCCGCCGGCCAGGCCAGCGTCGGCATCGGGATGGGCCAGGTCAACCGGGTCGACGCGGCCCGGCTGGCGGTCGAGCGGGCCGGCGACCGGGCACGGGGCTCGGTGGCGGCCAGCGACGCCTACTTCCCGTTCCCGGACGCCCTGGAGGTGCTGATCGGGGCCGGAGTGTCGGCCATCGCCCAGCCGGGCGGGTCCATCCGCGACAAGCTGTCGATCGAGGCGGCTCGCGCGGCCGGGGTGACCATGTACCTGACCGGGGTCCGGCACTTCTACCACTGACCGCCACGCTGCCGGGCCGCCCCTGCGGCCCGGCCGTTGCTGGCGGCCGGACCGCTGCGGGGCGGGGCTACGGTCAGGCCTGGCCGGGGCCGGGCCGTGGCTTGTCCTGCTGCAGTACCCAGCCGTTCCCGTCGGGGTCGGCGAAGGTCTTCCAGCGGCCCCACGGCGCGTCCTGGATCTCCTCCTCGTGGAAGCTCACCCCGCGGCCGGTCAGCTCGGCCAGCGTCTGCTCGAGGTCGTCGCAGCCCAGCACGGCGCCCCGCAGCGATCCGGCGGGCATCGTGTCGAACCAGGTCACCAGCGTGATCGCGGTGCCGCTGCCGGGCGGGCGCAGCATCACCCAGCGCATGGTGTCATCGGCGAAACTGGAGTCCATCTCGACGGCGAAGCCGAGCTGCTCGGTGTAGAACTTCTTGGCCCGGTCCTGGTCGCTGACCGGGACCGAGATGACCTCCAGGTTGTTCAGTGCCATGAGTGCTCTCCTTTAATTCCGCGAGCCGGAGCGGCGCTCTGGGCTCCGCTCTCCTTGCCTCCCGCGAGCCGGAGCCGCGCTCTGGGCTCCGGCTCTCCTTACCGGTTACCGGGTCGGCCGCCAGCGGCGGACGATGTTGAAGTAGGCGCGCCAGCCCTCGGCGCAGATGACGCTGGTCGGCCCGGTCGAGGCGCCGGCCTGCTGATCGAGGTAGGCGGGCAGCCGCTCACCGAGGATCCGCGGGTAGCCCCCGGCCAGGATCCGCCGGGTCAGCTGGGCGCCGAGCCCGTGGAAGCCCACCTGGTGCATCCGCAGCCGGGTGCCCGATCCGGCCGGGGTCAGGGTGAAGGTGACCGTGGTGTCGATGTTGCCGCCCCGCCAGGACCACACCATCCGTGACGGCGGATCCAGCTCCAGGACCTGGCAGCGCACGATGCCGTCAAAGCCCGGCGCCGGCTTGGTGCGGAGGGTGAACGGCCGGCCGACCTCCGGGGCGAAGTCGTTGGGCATCAGCCAGGCGGCCAGCCCATCGCTGGAGGTCAGCGCCGCCCAGACCTGGCTGGGCGGATGCGGGTACACCACCGTGGCGTCGATATCGGTCTTCATGGCCGTCCTTCCCCCGGCTCGCTGTGTTCATCTGCGCGCCGGCCCGGCGCTCTGGCCGCGCCGTCTTCCCTCGTCGCAGGCTCCTCAGTCCAGACGGCGCCGCGTCGCTCCGGCTCGCTGTGTTCACCTGCGCGCCGGCGCGGCGCTTCGGGCTCCGGCTCGTTCAGGAACTCGCCCAGCGCGGCCAGCCGGGCCTGCCAGAACCGCTCCAGCTCGTCCAGCCAGTCCCGCAGCTCTGTCAGGCCCGCCGGGCGCAGCCGGTACCGCTGGTGCCGGCCGTCCCGCTCGGCCTCGGCCAGCCCGGCCTCGCGCAGCACCCGCAGGTGCTGGGAGACCGCCGCCTGGCTGATCTGCAGCCCGGCCATCAGCTGCGAGACCGTCCGGTCCCCGGCCGCCAGCTCCTCGAGCAGGTACCGCCGGGTCGGGTCGGCCAGGGCCGCGAAGCGGTCAGCGGGCTCGGCTCCGGCCCGCCGCGGCCGGCCGGGCAGCGCCCGCGCCGCCGGCGCCGGCCGGGGCTGCACTGGCCGGGACCGGGCCGGCCGGGTTTGTGCCTTCGGGCCCATGACCACATCATATTAGTTAAAACTAATGTGTCAACGGCAGGCCAGGACCCGGTCCGGCCATGGCCCTCTCCCGGCTCGCCGGGTGGCCTGCCATCAGTGGCCGTGCCTGCCATCAGGCACAATGGCGCGCGATGACTGCGACGATTCTGGACGGCAAGGCAACCGCTGCCGCGATACGCGAGGACCTGACCCGCCGGGTCGCCCGGCTGGCGCAGGCCGGCCTCACCCCCGGGCTGGGCACCATCCTGGTCGGCGACGACCCCGGCAGCCGGTCCTACGTCAACGGCAAGCACCGCGACTGCGCGCAGGTCGGCATCGTGTCCATCCGCCGTGACCTGCCCGCCGACGCTACGCAGCAGCAGGTCGAGGACGCAGTCGCCGAGCTCAACGCCGACCCGGCCTGCACCGGCTTCATCGTCCAGCTGCCGCTGCCCGCCGGGCTGACCGCCCAGCCGGTGCTGGAACTGGTCGACCCGGCCAAGGACGCCGACGGGCTGCACCCGATGAACCTGGGCCGGCTGGTGCTCGGCGAGCCCGCGCCGCTGCCGTGCACCCCGCGCGGGATCGTCGAGCTGCTGCGCCGGTTCGACGTGCCGGTCGCCGGCGCCGAGGTGACCGTGGTGGGCCGCGGGATCACCGTCGGGCGCTCGCTGGGCCTGCTGCTGACCCGGCGCAGCGAGAACGCGACGGTGACGATGTGCCACACCGGCACCCGCGACCTGGCCGCGCACATCCGCCGCGCCGACATCGTCGTCGTGGCCGCCGGCCGCCCCGGCCTGCTGACCGCGGACATGATCCGGCCCGGCGCCGCCGTGCTCGACGTGGGCATCACCCGGACCGATGCGGGCCTGACCGGCGATGTGCACCCCGGCGTGGCCGAGGTCGCCGGCTTCCTGGCGCCGATGCCGGGCGGGGTCGGCCCGATGACCCGGGCCATGCTGCTGGCCAACGTGGTCGAGACCGCCGAGCGCCGCGCCGCCTGACCGCGGCAGTGCACACGAGCGGCGGGCGCGGCCCGGCGCAAGACAGAATGCTACTAGCGGGTAACATAGGAGCCTGGCATGCTGTCCGGACCCGGGGTACCCGCAGCCCGGACCGTTTGGCAGGCTTGTCAGGCGCAGGTTCGCAGAGGGAGGACGGCCGCCGTTCATGAACATCGTGGTGTGTGTCAAGCAGGTCCCTGACACCTGGTCCGAGCGCAAGCTCCGCGACAGCGACAGCACGCTGGACCGGGAGGCCGCCGACGCCCTCATCAACGAGCTCGACGAGTACGCGATCGAGGAGGGCCTGCGGCTGACCGAGGCGCACGGCGGTGAGGTGACCATCCTGACCGTCGGCCCGGAGAAGGCCAGCGAGTCCATCCGCAAGGCGCTGTCCATGGGCGCCGACAAGGCAGTGCACGTGACCGACCCGGCGCTGCACGGCTCGGACGCCCTGGTCACCTCGGCGGTCATCGCCAAGGTGCTCGGCCGGATCGGCTTCGACCTGGTCATCCTCGGCTCGGAATCCACCGACGCCCGGATGGGCGTGCTCGCCGCCATGCTCGCCGAGCGGCTCGGCGTGGCGCAGCTGTCTTACGCGAGCAAGGTCGAGATCGACGGCAGCGCTATCACGATCAACCGTCTGGCCGACTACGGCTATGACACCGTCGCCGGGAGCCTGCCCGCCGTGGTGAGCGTCGTGGAGAAGATCAACGAGCCGCGGTATCCCTCGTTCAAGGGGATCATGGCCGCCAAGAAGAAGCCGGTGGAGACCCTCAGCCTGGCCGACCTCGAGCTGGACGCCGCCGCGGCCGGCCTGGCCGGCAGCGCCACCGAGGTGGTCAGCTTCGCCGCCCGCCCGCCGCGTCAGGCCGGGACGATCGTGACCGACGAGGGCGACGGCGGCACCAAGGCCGCCGAGTTCCTCGCCGCCCGCAAGTTCATCTGAGTTCGGAAAGAGACGGAGGACTGCCCCGACATGGCAGAGATCCTGGTACTTGTCGAGCACGCGGGCGAGACGGTCAAGAAGGTCACCGGCGAGCTGCTGACGGCGGCGCGCCGCTACGGCGAGCCTGCCGCCGTGTGGGCCGGCGCTGGCGCCGAGGCGGGCCGGGCCCGGCTGGCCGAGCTGGGCGCCGCGAAGGTGTACGTCGCCGCCAGCCCGGATTTTGACGACTACGTCGTGGCGCCGAAGGCGGAACTGCTGGCCGAGCTGGTCGCGCAGAAGTCGCCGGCCGCCGTGCTGGTGGCCGCGACGGCCGAGGGGCGGGAGGTGGCCGCCCGGCTGGCCATCAAGACCGGCTCGGGCGTCCTGACCGATGTCACCGCGCTGGGCGACGAGCTGGGGGGCGAGCAGTCGATCTTCGGCGGCGCCATCACCGTGCAGTCCAAGGTTGCCGCGGGCACGCCGATCATCGCGGTGCGGCCGAACGCCATCACCCCCGAGCCTGCGCCCGGCGACGCCGTGGCCGAGGCGGTCACGATCACCGTCAGCGACGGGGCCAAGGGCGCCCGGATCACCGGGCGGGTCGAGCAGGAGCGCGGCGAGCGGCCCGAGCTCACCGAGGCCTCCATCGTGGTGTCCGGCGGGCGCGGCGTCGGCGCGGCGGAGAACTTCGCGCTGATCGAGAAGCTGGCCGACTCGCTCGGCGCGGCGGTCGGCGCGTCCCGGGCGGCCACCGATGCCGGCTGGTACCCGCACCAGTTCCAGGTCGGCCAGACCGGCAAGACCGTCTCCCCGCAGCTCTACCTGGCCTGCGGCATCTCCGGGGCCATCCAGCACCGGGCCGGCATGCAGACCTCCAAGACGATCATGGTTGTCAACAAGGACCCCGAGGCGCCCATCTTCGAGCTGGCCGACTTCGGCGTGGTCGGGGACCTGTTCAAGGTCGTCCCGCAGCTGATCGAGGAGATCGAGAAGCGCGCTCAGGGCTGATCCAGGGGCCGGGCTCTGCCCCGGTTCCGGCGTGCTCGCGGCGGCCCCGCCCGCTCCGGCGCGGGCGGCCGGTTCCCGGCTAGGCTGGTCTCACCATGGGAAATTCCAGCAATACGCCGCGCGGGCCGGTGTACCTCGATCACGCGGCGACCAGCCCCATGCTGCCCGAGGCCGTGGCGGCCATGACAGAGGAGCTCGCCCAGCTGGGCAACCCCTCCTCGCTGCACAACGCGGGTCGCCGGGCGCGCCGGGTGGTCGAGGAGGCCAGGGAGCAGATCGCCGAGGTCTACCAGGCCCGGCCCAGCGAGGTGGTCTTCACCAGCGGCGGCACCGAGGCCGACAATCTCGCTGTTAAGGGGCTTTTCTGGGCGCGACGCGCCGCCGACCCGGCCCGCAACCGGATCCTCGTGCCCGGAACCGAGCACCATGCCGTGCTGGACAGCGCGCAGTGGCTGGCCAGCCACGACGGCGCCGAGGCCGACTGGCTGCCGGTCTCCCCGACCGGCCGCCTCGACCCCGGGGATCTGCGCGCGGCCATCGAGCGGGATCCGGCCAGCGTGGCGCTGGTCAGCATCATGTGGGCCAACAACGAGGTCGGTACCGTGCAGCCGGTCGCCGAGCTGGCCCGGATCGCGGCGGAGTACCAGATCCCGTTCCACAGCGACGCGGTGCAGGCCGCCGGGCAGCTGCCGGTCGGGCTGGCGGCCAGCGGCGCCACCGCCCTGACCATCACCGGGCACAAGATGGGCGGGCCGGTCGGCGCCGGCGCCCTGCTGCTGGCCCGCGGCACCGACCCGGTGCCCGTCCTGCACGGCGGCGGCCAGGAGCGCGACGTGCGCTCGGGCACCCTGGACGCGCCGGCCATCCGGGCCTTCGCCACGGCCGTCGCGACGGTGGGCGAGCGGCAGGCCGACGAGGCCAAGCGGCTGGCGGCGCTGCGCGATGACCTGATCGCCCAGGTCGTCACGGCGGTGCCCGGCGCCACGCTGAACGGCGAGCCGCCCGGGCCGGGGCGGCTGCCGGGCAACGCGCACTTCTCCTTTCCCGGCTGCGAGGGAGATGCCCTGCTGATGCTGCTGGACACCCGGGACATCGCCTGCTCCACCGGCTCGGCCTGCACCGCGGGCGTGGCCCAGCCCAGCCACGTCCTGCTGGCCATGGGCGCCGAGGAGGCACGGGCGCGCAGCTCGCTGCGCTTCTCGCTGGGTCACTCCAGCACCCAGGCCGATGTCGACGCCCTCGGCGCCGTGATCGGCGAGGTGGTCGAGCGCGCCCGCCGGGCTGGCGCGCGGTAACTCCCGCACCGGGGGTGCCAGGGGGCTGGCACCCCCCGATCCGTCCCCGCATACCCTGGTAGCGCTATGAGAAAGCTGCGCGTGCTGGCCGCCATGTCGGGCGGCGTGGACTCCGCCGTCGCTGCCGCCCGGGCCGCCGAGGCGGGCCACGACGTCACCGGCGTGCACCTGGCCCTGTCCCGGAACCCCAGCTCCTACCGGACTGGTGCCCGCGGCTGCTGCACCCTCGAGGACGCCCGTGATGCCCGGCGCGCCGCCGACGTGATCGGCATCCCGTTCTACGTGTGGGACCTCGCCGACCGCTTCCACGACGACGTCGTGCGCGATTTCGTCGAGGAGTACGCCCGCGGCAACACGCCCAACCCGTGCCTGCGCTGCAACGAGAAGATCAAGTTCACCGCGGTCCTGGACCGCGCCGTCGCGCTCGGCTTCGATGCCGTCTGCACCGGCCATCACGCCCGGCTGGACCCGGCCCTGCCGGCGCCCGGCCCGCGCCGCCTGGCCCGCAGCGTGGACCCGGCCAAGGACCAGTCCTACGTGCTGGGCGTGCTGACCAGCGCCCAGCTGGAGCGCGCCATGTTCCCGCTCGGGGACACCACCAAGGAGCAGGTCCGCAAGGAGGCCGCCGACCGGGGCCTGGGCGTGGCCGCCAAGCCCGACAGCCATGACATCTGCTTTATCGCCGACGGCGACACCCGCCGGTTCCTGAGCGGCCAGCTCGGCAGCGCACCCGGCCAGATCGTCGACGCCGACGGCACCATCCTGGGCGGCCATGACGGCAGCTACGGCTTCACGATCGGCCAGCGCCGGGGCCTGGGCCTGGACCGGCCCGCGCCCGACGGCCGGCCCCGCTACGTGCTGGGCATCGAGCCGGCAACCCGCACCGTCACCGTCGGCCCGGCCGAGGGCCTGGACGTGCGCGAGATCGAGGCGACCCGGCCGGTCTGGTCGGGCCGCGCGGCGCCAGACGGCCCGCTGGAGTGCCGCGTCCAGCTCCGGGCGCACGGGGCGGCCATCGCCGCCACCTGCCAGCCCGCCGCCGGCGGAGTGCGGATCACCCTCAGCGAGCCGGCCCGCGGCGTCGCGCGCGGCCAGGCGGCCGTGTTCTATGACGGTGAGCTGGTCCTCGGCAGCGCCACCATCACCGGCACCCGCTAGGCCGTGACATGGCCGGCGGGCGTGCCCGGCACGGTCGCGCGGTCACGAGCCGGCGGCGCCCTGGCGGGGTCAGGCGGCGACCGCGGCCAGCGGCCGGATCTCCCACAACAGCGAGCCGGCCGTGCCGGGGATGCTGATCGTGGGCTTGCTGAACAGCGCGCCTGACGGGTAGTCCGGGTCCGGGCAGACCCGCAGGAAGCGGAACCCGTGCCGGGCGTAGTACGAGTGCAGGCGCTCATTGGTCGTCCACACGTCGATCCGCAGCGACTGGGCGCCGTACTCAGCCCGGGCGCGGGCCCCGGCCCAGTCCGTCAGCTGCGATCCCGCTCCGGTGCCCGCGAATTTCCGGCTGACGATTAACCGCGACATGTAGGCAGCGGGCTCGCGCAGCTCGGCCGGCGTCCACAACTCCGCGTCGCCCTCCGGGCTGCAGGTAACGGTCCCTACCGGAACCTGATAATCCTCGGCAATCCAGGTGCGCGCGGATAGCAGGCCGCGCACGATACGGGCGTCTCGCTCCTCCCGGCTGGGCCATGGTGTCGCCCATTGATCGGTATCCTGGGTTCTCAGCCATTCGGCGGCCTCATCAATCATCCTCAGGATAAGGGGCAGGTCAGCAGGGGTGGCGAGACGAACTTGAAACATAATCTGGGCAGCGCTCCAATCCCGCGACAGGGCAGGCCGGCAGGACGCTGGCCGGGCCGGCTGGAGTAAGCGCGCGAAATGGCCGGCCGACCCGTGCGATGACAGAGGCCGGCACGGCTTATGCGACGCACGAATGGAGGCCGCTGCCGGAGATCTCTGGCCTGAGAATTCCCGCCATATCCCGGGGCCGGGAAGATGTGTGGCTTCATCAGATCCGCTCTTACTCGGTCGCAGCCATCAATGCTAGCTGGTCTCCAGCCAGCCGACCATCCCGGGACCCTGAGCCCGGGAGCAATGAGTCAGTCGCAGATCCCTGATGAAAAAGACGCCCGAAGGGGCGGGGGAGAAATTTGCCTATTACCGGGAAGCGCTATTCCCGGGCGAGCTCCTGCGCTGTCCGCCCGCGGCGCGGCCGGGCTCGCCGGGCCGTTCGACCAGCCGGGTACCCCTCCCGCCCCGCACCCGGAGCGGGAGGGGTACCAGCCGGTCATCAATCCCATATGCGGTGCGGCCCGGGCAGGTGCCGCCATCCGTTAATTACGGGGGATGAAGAACGCCCCTGCACAATTGTCGCAATCAACTTGCCGCGCAGTCGCTTCCTGCCGGTGTTTTCTGCGCGGCCTCTCGAGTTTGCGGTTTCAATCGTTGCTTTACGCCACCCGGCGCACAGCGCTGCAGTACCGTCTGCGCTGTGCCGGCGCTGTCGGTGTCATCAAGGGCTTGACAGCGCCGGTGCCTTACGTGGTTGCAGGCCGGAATTCAGGGGCGCTGCGAGTCGGTGGCCATCCAGCGTGGGTCGTAGTGCTCATACCGGTACTGCAGAGATGGCCGTGCGTGATACTTCACCATCGTACCTACCCCTTCCTGTACAGCACGGCAGCTATTTGCCGTGACATCTATGGTCCGGATGCCGTTACTGCGCGACTCCGGATGCTTGATAATCGGAAATACGACTAGGCCCGTTTCGCTGCCCGGCCCGGGCAGCCCCGCCGCGGGCGTTCTCAGGCTGCTCCAGGCGGCTCCGGCGGAGCCGTGCCGATGGTCATGACGAACTGGTTCCGGTCGGCCGGGTAGGTCGTCACCGTGACGGCAAACGGGGTACCGGACTTGTCGTAGAGCGTCTGCGTGACCTCGACGACGGCCACCCGGCCGTCATCGGGGAGCGCGAAGAACTCCGTCTCGCGGCGGTCCGGGGTGCGGATGACGAACCGGTCCCGCCGCCCGGCCCGCTTGATGGACAGCGTCGTCTCGATGTACTGGACCGCTCCGGGGAGGATCGTGTCGGCCTGCAGCAGGCGCGTCGCCCCCTGCTCGATCAGCCGCATCGGGTAGAACGTGGTCTGCAGCGACCAGGGCGTGCTGTCGATGAAGCGCTCCTGGTGCCGGCTGACGATCGTGTCGGCGTGCTTCAGCCCGAGCTCGCTGGCGACCAGGCCCGAGGCCCGCTGGATCTCAATCCGCGGGTCGGAGGCATCAGGCTCGCGCTTGCCGGCCTTGACCTCGGAGGCGTATGCCGCGCCCTCGCCGCCCTGCACCCCCGTCACGTCGCTGGACAGCTGCGTGACGAACGGGTCGATGCTCTGCCGCACGAACGTGCCCTGACCCGGCCGGGTGACAACCATGCCACGCGTCGTCAGCCACTTGACCGCGTCCCGGATGGTGTTGCGGGATGCGTTGTAGCGATCGCGGAGCTCGATCTCGGAGGGCAGCGGCCGGCCGTCCTTGCCGAGCTCGCCCGACTCGATCTTGTGGCGCAGGTCTTCGGCGATGCGCCGCCACATCGGATCAGGCATGGGACCTCCAGAGGTGCCAACGAGCCCAACAGCGGGATCATATGGGTTGACCGGAACCAGGCCGCTTGTGCGGATGGTTGGGTTAACCCATTGCGTTGGATCTTGTCCGCTGTCAGTATGACTGTATACCAAACATTGGTATGGCTCCAACGGATGGGTCGATAGGTGTGATCCTAGCAGTCCAGGCCCTTGGGTTCGCAAGGTCCTCTTCAAACTCGTCCGCGTGTTGCCAGTACCAGTGGGCAGCCGGGACCCGGACGGGCACACAGTTCCGGATCCGGCGGCTGGCCAGGGAGAAAGGGGATCGCCATGGCAGCCATTGAGGTGTTCGCGCTACTCGCCGCCGTCGGATTCGGCCTCGTCGGACTGCTGACCATTCTCGTGATCGTCGGAGTCCACCAGGAGGAGCGCCGCTGGACGCTGGGCCGCCCGGCCCCGACGGCACCGGCCATGCTGGCCCGGCGGGTGCTCGGTACCAGCTATCCCGCCGGCTGGCTGGACCGCCCGCCGGCCGATGACCTGATCGGCGCCGGCCGCGCTGACGACCTCGTATCCCGTTAGTCGCTAACTACCTGCGGTTTTGCGCGGTCACGACGACTTCGCGCCGCTGCCTCGCACTCGCCAGGGTTCTCTCGCCAGCCCGGCCCGCGGCACCGCCGCCGGCCGGGCTGCTGGCTTTCCGGGCCCCGCCGGCACCGACTCCCCGCCCCGGATAACTCGCGGGCCGGGAGGCTGAACTATGCCCAAACATACCAACGGATCGGATGGATGGACCTGCAAGAATGGTACTGATTGACCAGATTATCGGCCTGAGCCCCTTGTGTTCGATCTTGTTCGATGCCACCCTCAAAACAGTACCAAACGTTGGGATGGATCCAACGGAAGGGTCGGTAGGTCTGATCCTGGCAGTCCATGCCCTTGGGTTAGTACCTCATGGCCCGTCCTGCCGGCCCATGCCCTGGACCGGCGCATCACACGCCGAGAGGAGCAACTGACCGGAGCCAGCTGCTGGCCCCAGAAGGCGGAAGGGGATTCGCCATGGCAGCCATCGAGGCGATGCTGTTTGCCGTCGCCGCCGGATTCGCCGTCATCGTCGTCGCAACCATCCTGGTGATCATCGGGATTCGCCAGGAGGAGCGGCGCAAGACGATCCTCGGCGGGCACGTGCCGCCGACGGCCTGCGCGCTGCTGGCTCGCCGGATCCTGGGCGCTCACTTCTACCTCATCCCGGAAGAGCGGCCCGGCATCGGGGAGGACCCCGGAGAAGAGCCGCCGTGGTTCGAGCGTCCGTCGCCGCCCACCAGGCCGGTCGGCCCCCGGGGCCAGTAGGCCGCCAGGATGCCGCCGTCATGACGCTCCCGGTCACCGCCGGCGCACCACAGCTGCCGGGCCGCACCCCCGCGGGGGCGGGGTGCGGCCCGGCCTGCGCGCTGTCAGCGCGGTGTCTGTGCTGGACATTAAGCTCGGGACCGTGCAGGAGACACCCGCCGCGCAGCAGGCTGCGCACCCGAAGACCCGCTCCCTGCCCTGGCCGGCGGCGTCCGCCACCGGGATCGGGTCGATGCCCGGTACCGATCCGGCCGGGGCGTGCGCTGTCGTGCTGGGGGAACTGCCTGACTTCCCGTTCCTGCCGGAGCTGCCCGGCCGGGGAGCGGGCGCGGACATGATCGGCCGTGCGACAGCCATGCTGGTGGACCTGCCGGCCGAGACGACGGCGCGCGGCTGGAAGCTGGCCACGCACCCGGGCCGCGACCAGCGGCGGGCGGCGGGCTTCCTTTCTTATGACCTGGACGCGATCGCCGGGGCCGCCGACGGCTACGCGGGGCCGCTGAAGATATCGGTGTGCGGGCCGGTGACGCTGGCCGCCGGGATCGAGCTGAGCCGCAGCGTCAACCCGGCGCTGGCCGATCCGGGCGCGCTGGCCGACCTGACCGCGTCGCTGGCCGAGGGCCTGGCCGCGCACGTGCGCGAGGTCGGCGAGCGGGTTCCGGGCGCCCGGGTCGTGGTCCAGGTCGACGAGCCGTCGCTGCCGGCCGCGCTGGCCGGGCGGGTGCGCACGGCCAGCGGCCTGAACTTCGTGCCGCCGCTCGATGAGATGGTGGCCAGCGCCGCGCTGCGCTCGGTGCTGGAGGCGACGGCGCAGTTCACGATCGTGCATAGCTGCGCCCCGGGCTTCCCGTTTGGCTTCGTGACAGGTGCCGGGGCCGGGGCCGTCAGCTTCGACCTCAGCCTGCTGCGGCGCGAGGACCTGGACGCGGTCGCCGAGGCCGCCGACGCGGGAGCGGGACTGCTGGCCGGCGCGGTGCCGGCCGGGGGCGGGGATGCCGGCGCGCAGCCGCGGCCACCGCGGCAGACGGCCGAGGCGGTCGCGGAGATGTGGCGCCGTACGTCGCTGGACCCGCGGCAGTTCGCCGGGCAGGTGGTGATCACGCCGGCGTGCGGGCTGGCGGGGATGACCCCGGCCGCGGCCCGCGCGACGCTGGCGCACTGCCGGGACGCGGCGCGGATCGCGGCGGAGATGATCGAGGAAGGGGCGCGGTGAGCGATCCAGAGGCAGTCATCACCGGGACGGCCGCTGCCGAGCAGGAGGATGCGCCCCCCGAGGTGCGGCGCCGCCACGCGGAGCTGTCCGACGACCTCAACACGCACATCTACCGGTACCACGTGCTGGACTCGCCGCTGATCTCCGACGCCGAGTACGACCAGCTGATGCGCGAGCTGCGCGAGATCGAGGACCGCTACCCGCAGCTGCGCACCCCCGACTCGGCCTCGCAGAAGGTCGGCGGCGCGATCTCGACTGACTTCACCGCGGTCGACCACCTGGAGCGGCTGCTCAGCCTCGATAACGCGTTCTCGGCCGAGGAGCTGGACGCCTGGGCGGCGCGGGCGCAGAAGCTGGGCGGCGCCGGCCCGTACCTGTGCGAGCTGAAGATCGACGGCCTGGCCATCGCGCTGGTGTACTCAGGCGGCCGGCTGACCCGGGCGGCCACCCGCGGCGACGGCGTGACCGGCGAGGACGTGACGCCGAACATCATGACCATCGGCGCGGTGCCGACGAAGCTGGCGGGCTCGGGCTGGCCGCCGACGCTGGAGGTGCGCGGCGAGGTCTTCCTGCCGGTGGCCGCGTTCGAGGAGCTGAATGAGCAGCTGACCAGCGCCGGGAAGCCGCCGTTCGCCAACCCGCGCAACTCGGCGGCCGGCTCGCTGCGGCAGAAGGACCCGCGGATCACCGCGACCCGGCCGCTCAGCATGCTGGTGCACGGGCTGTACGTGCCGGGCGGGTCGGCCGAGGCCGGCGCGCCGGCACCGGAGGACACCGCCGCGGCGCAGGCGGTGGGCGGCGAGATCCCGGCCACTCAGTCGGGCTGGTACGCCCGGCTGCGGGAGTGGGGACTGCCGGTCAGCGACCTGTTCCGGGTGGTCGATGACCTCGACGCGGTGCGCGAGTTCATCGCCCGCTACGCCGAGCACCGGCACGACACGCCGTATGAGATCGACGGTGTGGTCGTCAAGATCGACCGGCTCGACCTGCAGCGCCAGCTGGGCGCCACCAGCCGCGCGCCGCGCTGGGCGATCGCCTACAAGTACCCGCCCGAGGAGGTCACCACCCGGCTGCTGGACATCCAGGTCAATGTCGGCCGGACCGGCCGGGTGACGCCGTTCGCGGTCATGGAGCCGGTCAAGGTCAGCGGGTCCACAGTGGACCGGGCGACACTGCACAACTCCGACGAGGTCGTCCGCAAGGGCGTGCTGATCGGGGACATGGTGGTGCTGCGCAAGGCGGGCGACGTGATTCCCGAGGTGGTGGGCCCGGTGGCCGACCTGCGCACCGGGGACGAGCGGGCGTTCGAGTTCCCCGACCACTGCCCGGTCTGCGGGACGCGGCTGGCCCGCGAGGAGGGCGAGGTCGACTGGCGCTGCCCGAACACCCGGTCCTGCCCGGCGCAGCTGCGCGAACGGCTGTTCCACCTGGCCGGGCGCGGTGCCTTCGACATCGAGGTGCTCGGCTACGAGGCGGCCGTGGCCCTGCTGGACTCCGGGCTGGTGACCGACGAGGGGGACCTGTTCGGGCTGACCGCTGACGCGCTGGCCAGCTGCCCGTTCTTCGTCAGCAAGCAGGGCACGCTGACGGTCAACGCGGTCAAGCTGCTGCACAACCTGGAGGAGGCGCGGGCCCGGCCGCTGTGGCGGATCCTGGTCGCGCTGTCTATCCGGCACGTGGGCCCGACCGCGGCCCGCGCCCTGGCCGCCGCGTTCGGGTCGGTCGATGCCGTCGCCGCGGCCTCCGCCGAGGCGCTGACCGCGGTCGACGACGTCGGGCCGACCATCGCGGGGTCGGTGCGGGAGTGGTTCGGCGTGGACTGGCACGCGGCCATCGTGGACAAGTGGCGCGCGGCGGGCGTGCAGCTGGCCCAGGCGGGCTGGACGCCGCCGCCCCCGGCGCCCGACAGCTCGGCGGCCCCGCTGTCGGGCGTCACGGTCGTGCTCACCGGCACGCTGACCGGGCGGACCCGGGAGGAGGCGGCCGAGGCGATCCAGGCGCTCGGCGGCAAGGTATCCGGGTCGGTGTCCAGGCGGACCAGGTTCGTCGTCGCGGGCGAGAATGCCGGCTCAAAGCTGGACAAGGCTGCCACCCTCGGCGTGCCGGTACTGGACGAGAGCGGCCTGGACGTGCTGCTCTCAGAGGGAGCGGCGGCGGCGCAGGCGGCTGCCCCGGCTGCGGAGGGCCCGGCCGAGTCGCGCCCGGCGGGCGAGAGCCCGGCCGGGGAGGGCGACTGACACGCGGCCGGGAACAGCGACGATCAGGAGCAGCACTGGTAGAACTTATTGTAGCCAGATAGCTACGTACAGACATGTAGTAACGGATAGTATGCAAACGGCTTCGAGAAGTACCCTCTCGGCCGTAGGCTTGCTCGCAGGCCTGTGCATTCGCGGCGCAATCGGTTGCAGCGTTGAGGTTCGCCTATGAAGGATCCGAACGACACCAGGGACATCGGTCCCCGGGTCGGCTCGCCTCTGTGGATTCACCTGGTCACGGTGACTGCAGCGGGCGCGGTTGCCTTGGCGCTGGCCATGCTGGGGCTGCACGGGCTGGTGGGCCACAGCGCGCCGGGCCGGCCGGAGCCGCTGGTCCAGCAGCCGATGTTCTGGCTGCTGGTGATGCTGGTCCTGGTCGGCGAGATCTGGCCGATCATCACACCCGGCCGGTCGGGCCAGGAGTCCCCGATCGCGTCGGTCACCTTCAGCTTCGCGGTGCTGATCTTCTGGGGCCTGCCGGTCGCCCTGCTGCTGCGGGCCACCTCGACGCTGGCCGTGGGCCTGGCCGAGCGCAAGGCGTTCAAGCGCTCGGCGTTCAACTCGGCGCAGGTCACGCTGAGCCTGTCGGCCGCCTGGCTGGTCATGCTGGCGTTCGGCCTGCACCCGACGCCGGAGAGCCCGTGGAATCCCAACGGCCACGAGCTGTTCGTGGTGCTGCCCGCCGCGGCCGCCTACTTCGCGGTCAACTTCATCCTGGTGGGCACGGCGATCGCGCTGCACTCGCGGGCGCCGGTCCTCAAGACACTGCGCAAGGCGCTGCCCTACCAGGCGTTCGTCAACTTGGTGCTGCTGGCCACCGCGCCGCTGGTCGCGGTGGTGATGAACACCGGCTCGGCGCTGCTGGTGCTGCTGTTCGCCTTCCCGCTGGCCGCCATCTACGTCAACGCCGCCATGTCGGTGCAGCGCGAGCACCAGGCCCTGCATGACGAGCTGACCGGCCTGTCCAACCGTAAGCTGCTGATCCGCCGGACCACCGACGCGCTGGCCCAGGCGGCGCGCACCGACACCATGGTCGGCTTCCTGCTGCTGGACCTGGACCGCTTCAAGGAAGTCAACGACACGCTCGGGCACCCGGTCGGCGACCGGCTGCTCCGGTTCGTGGCGCACCGTCTCACCCACAGCGTGCGGCCCGGCGATGTGGTGGCCCGGCTGGGCGGCGACGAGTTCGCCGTGCTGCTCCCGTCGGTGAAGGAGGCGGCCGCCGCCCGCGAGGTGGCCGCCCGGCTGCGCGCCGCGCTGTCGGAGCCGATCCGGATGGACGGGATGTCGTTCGACATCGAGGCCAGCGTCGGCATCGCCCTGTACCCCGACGACGCCAGCGGCTTCGAGGTGCTGATGCAGCACGCCGACGTGGCCATGTACCTGGCCAAGGAGCGGCGTACAGGGGTCGAGCGGTACGTCGCCGACTCCGACCGCAACTCCCCGGCCCGGCTGGCGCTGCTCGGCGACCTGCGCCGCGGTCTGGACCGCGGTGAGCTGGAACTGCACTACCAGCCGAAGGTGTTCCTGGCCGACCGGCGAACGGCCGGCCTGGAGGCGCTGGTCCGCTGGCAGCACCCGGTCCGCGGCCTGATGACGCCCGAGGAGTTCATCCCGCTCATCGAGCAGTCCTACCTCATGCGCGAGCTGACCGCGCGGGTCATCGACATGGCGCTGGCTCAGGCCGCGCTGTGGTGGCAGGACGGCATGAGCGTGCAGGTCTCGCTCAACCTGGCCGCCCGCGACCTGCTGGACAACGGCCTGACCGACGTTGTCGAGCGCGGGCTGAAGCGGCACGGGCTGCCCGCGGAGGCACTGCTGCTGGAGATCGACGAGCGGGTGCTGACCAGCGAGCCCGTGCACGCGGTGGCCACTGCGGAGGCGCTGGCGGCCCTGGGCGTGTCCCTCAGCCTGGACGACTTCGGCACCGGCTACTCCTCGCTGGTGCGGCTCAAGCGGCTGCCGGTCAGTGAGGTGAAGATCGATTCCTCCTTCATCGGGCGGCTGCTGCACTCGGCCGACGACCAGGTGATCGTGAAGTCGATCATCGACCTGGTCAGCGCGCTGGGCATCCGCTCGGTGGCGGAGGGGGTGGAGTCGGCCGAGGTGGCCAGGGAACTGGTGGCGATGGGCTGCCAGGCGGCCCAGGGCTGGCACTTCAGCAGGCCGCTCAACCCCGCCTCGGCGACTGCCTGGCTGGCGGAGCGGGAGACGACGGCGGAGACCGCCCGGCCGGCTCCGCGCCCGCGGGTCGCGCCCGGCGCGGCGGCCGCGGCGGGGCCGCAGGCCACCGGCCCGGTGCCGCAGGCCACCAGCGCGGTGACCCCGCCGGCCGGCTGGCCTTCTTAGGAACCGCGCAGCTCCGCCCCGCTGGCCGCCACCGCGGCCAGTTCCTGATCGCCTGCCGGGCCCGGCTGCACGCCGGCGCCGCCAGCCCCGGCCGGCCGGGCCGACCGCAGGCCGGTCCGGCACATGGCAGGCGTTACCCGCCAGTTAACCGGGTCGGCCCGCCGGCAGCGGGCCAATAGGATGGCCTCCATGTCCATTACCCGTGACGAGGTAGCCCACCTGGCCCGGCTGTCGCGGCTGGCGCTGTCCGAGGACGAGCTCAGCCACTTTGCCGGGCAGCTTGACGTCATCATCTCGGCCGTTGCCAGGGTCCAGGAAGTCGCCGCCGAGGGGATTCCGCCGATGACCCACGCGGTCCCCGTGGTGAACGTCTTCCGCGACGACGTCGAGCTGCCCTGCCTGCCCCAGCAGGCAGTGCTGTCCCAGGCGCCCGCGGCAGAGCAGGGCCGGTTCCGGGTTCCGCGCATCCTGGCGGAGGACTGACATGGCGCCGAACGGGACTCCGGACGGACTCATCGGGCTGACCGCGGCTCAGATCGCGGCGGCGGTCGCGGCCGGCGAGGTATCGGCGGTCGAGGTCGCCACGGCTCACCTGGACCGGGTCGCGGCGGTCGACCCCCAGGTCCATGCCTTCCTGCACGTGGCCGCCGAGCAGGCGCTGGCCGCCGCGCGCGCGGTGGACGAGCGGCGGGCCGCGGGCGAGCCGCTAGGCCCGCTGGCCGGGGTGCCGCTGGCCCTCAAGGACGTGTTCACCACCACCGACATGCCCACCACCTGCGGGTCGCGGATCCTGGAGGGCTGGCGCCCGCCGTATGACGCCACGATCACCCGGCGGCTGCGCGAGGCGGGCGTGGTGCTGCTGGGCAAGACCAACATGGACGAGTTCGCGATGGGCTCGTCCACCGAGAACTCGGCGTTCGGCCCGTCGCGTAACCCGTGGGACCTGGGCCGCGTGCCGGGCGGGTCGTCCGGGGGCTCCTCGGCGGCGGTCACCGCCTACGAGGCGCCGCTGGCCATCGGCACCGACACCGGCGGGTCGATCCGCCAGCCAGGGGCGGTCTGCGGCATCGTCGGGTCCAAGCCGACCTACGGCGGGAACTCGCGGTACGGGCTGATCGCGTTCGCCTCGTCGCTGGACACTCCCGGCCCGCTGGCGCGCACCGTGCTGGACGCGGCCCTGCTGCACGAGGTCATCTCCGGGCACGACCCGTGCGACTCGACCTCGGTGGACGCCCCGGTGCCGCCGGTGGTGGCCGCGGCCCGGCAGGCGGACGTGGCGGGCCTGCGGGTCGGCGTGGTCAGCGAGCTGAGCGGCGACGGCTACCAGCCGGGCGTGCTGGCCCGGTTCGGCGAGGCGGTGGAGCTGCTGGAGTCGCTGGGCGCCAAGGTCGTCGAGGTGTCCTGCCCGCACTTCACCTACGCGCTGCCCGCCTACTACCTGATCGCGCCCAGCGAGTGCTCGTCCAACCTGGCCCGCTTCGACGCGATGCGGTACGGGCTGCGAGTCGGCGACGACGGCACGCGCAGCGCCGAGGAGGTTATGGCGCTGACCCGGGAGGCGGGCTTCGGCGCCGAGGTCAAGCGCCGGATCATGCTGGGCACCTACGCGCTGTCCAGCGGCTACTACGACGCCTACTACGGCAAGGCGCAGCAGGTCCGGACGCTGATCTGCCGGGACTTCGACGCGGCCTTCGAGCAGGTGGACGTGCTGGTCTCGCCGACCACGCCGACGACCGCGTTCCGGATCGGCGAGCGCGCCGACGACCCGATGGCGATGTACCTGGCCGACCTGTGCACGATCCCCTCCGACCTGGCCGGCAACGCGGCGCTGTCGGTGCCGTGCGGCCTCGCGCCGGAGGACGGGCTCCCGGTCGGGCTGCAGGTGATGGCGCCGGTGCTGGGCGATGACCGGATGTACCGGGTGGGCGCGGCCGTCGAGGCGGCGCTGCAGGAGCGCTGGGGCGGGCCGCTGCTGGCCCGGGCGCCGGCCCTGACCGGTGCCGCGCCAGGCGGCCCGGCGGCAGGAGGCCCGGCGGCAGACGGAGGGAACGGGCGATGACAGCGACGCTGGTGTCCTACGACGAGGCCGTGGCCCGGTATGAGCCGGTGCTGGGCCTGGAGACGCACGTCGAGCTCGGCACCCGGACCAAGATGTTCTGCGGCTGCCCGACCGTGTTCGGCGCCGAGCCGAACTCGGCCGTCTGCCCGGTGTGCCTGGGGCTGCCGGGCTCGCTGCCGGTCGCCAGCCGGGCGGCCATCGAGTACACCATCCGCATCGGGCTGGCGCTGAACTGCTCGATCGCCGAGTGGTGCCGGTTCGCGCGGAAGAACTACTTCTACCCGGACATGCCCAAGGACTTCCAGATCTCGCAGTACGACGAGCCGCTGTGCACCGACGGCTGGCTGGATGTCACGGTCGATGGCCAGACGGTCCGGGTCGGCATCGAGCGCGTCCACCTGGAGGAGGACACCGGCAAGTCGCTGCACGTCGGCGGCGCCACCGGCCGGATCCACGGAGCCGACTACTCGCTGGTCGACTACAACCGCGCCGGGATCCCGCTGGTCGAGGTGGTCACCAAGCCGGTCCCCGGCACCGGGGCGCTGGCGCCGGAGGTCGCCCGCGCCTACGTGACGGAGCTGCGCGAGCTGCTGCGCGCGCTGGGCGTGTCCGACGTCCGCATGGAGGAGGGGTCGCTGCGCTGCGACGTCAACACCTCCATCGCGCCCGCCGGGTCGCCGTGGGGCACCAGGACCGAGACCAAGAACGTCAACTCACTGCGCTCGGTGGAGCGCGCGGTGCGATTCGAGATCCAGCGCCAGGCGGCGGTCCTGGACTCCGGCGGCCGGATCGTCCAGGAGACCCGGCACTTCCAGGAGGACAGCGGCAGCACCACCTCTGGCCGGAGCAAGGAAGAGGCGCAGGACTACCGCTACTTCCCCGAGCCTGACCTGGTGCCGGTGGCGCCGTCGCGGGAGTGGGTCGAGGAGCTGCGGGCCGCGCTGCCCGAGCTGCCTGCCGCCCGCCGCGCCCGGCTGCAGGCCGGCTGGGGGCTGTCGGACCTGGACATGGCGGCGCTGCGGAACGCCGGCGCGCTGGACCTGGTGGAGCAGACCGTCGCGGCCGGGGCGGCGCCCGCCGACGCCCGCAAGTGGTGGCTGGGCGAGCTGGCCCGGCGGGCCAACACCGACGGCACCGAGCTGGCCGCCCTCCCGGTCACCCCGGCGCAGGTCGCCCGCGTCGCGGCGCTGGTGACCGAGGGCACGCTCAACGACAAGCTGGCCCGGCAGGTGCTGGCCCTGGTGCTGGCCGGGGAGGGCGAGCCGGACCAGATCGTCGCCGCCCGCGGCCTGGCCGTGGTCAGTGACGACGGTGCGCTGGCAGCGGCGGTGGACGAGGCGATCGCGGCGAACCCGGACGTGGCGGCCAAGATCCGGGACGGCAAGGTCGCGGCGGCGGGCGCGCTGGTCGGCGCGGTCATGAAGGCGACCAGGGGCCAGGCGGACGCAGGCCGGGCCCGTGAGCTGATCCTGGAGCGCCTGGGCTAAGCCGGCCTTGTCCCTGGCTTGCCGTGCGGCCGGCCGGTAATGCAGCGGCGGGCCGGCGCCAGCCTCGTTACTCTGGAACCATGACCTTCGTTCTGTGCACGGTGATGATGCCCCGCTAGCGGGGTCATCCACAGCTGCCAGGACGCATTCCGTCCGCAGGAGGCCCCCGGAGGGGCCGGGTTCCTGCGAGCACGCGGCCCGTCTGCGGGCCTGCCCGGCGCCGATCGCCAGGAGGCCGCCATGACGCCAGCGCGCGTGTATCTCAGCACGACCATTCCCTATGTCAACGCGCGTCCCCACCTCGGGCACGCGCTCGAGCTCGTCCAGGCCGACGTGCTGGCCCGCCATCACCGCCGGCTCGGGCACCAGGTCCGGTTCCAGAGCGGCACCGACGACCACTCGCTGAAGAACGTGCTGGCCGCGCAGGCGGCCGGCCGCCCGGTCCAGGAGCTGGTCACGGCCAACGGCCGCGCGTTCGCGCAGCTGAGCGGCCCGCTGGCGCTGTCGTTCGACGACTTCATCCACACCAGCACCGACCTGCGTCACCAGCCGGGCGTCGAGCGGCTGTGGCGGGCCTGCGCTGACCGCGGCGACCTGTACCTGCGCGACTACTCCGGGCTGTACTGCGCGGGCTGCGAGCAGTTCTACAAGCCGGGTGAGCTGCCCGGCGGCCGGTGCCCGGAGCACGGCACCGTGCCCGAGCAAGTCGCCGAGCAGAACTGGTTCTTCCGGCTGTCCCGGTATGCGGGCCGGCTGGCGGAGCTGATCAGGTCGGGCGAGCTGGAGATCGAGCCGGCCGCCCGGCGCCACGAGGTGCTGGGGTTCATCGCCGGCGGGCTGGAGGACTTCAGCATCTCGCGGCCGGCGGCGCGGGCCCGCGGCTGGGGCATCGGCGTCCCCGGCGACCCGCAGCAGGTCATCTACGTGTGGTGGGACGCGCTGTGCAACTACATCTCCGCGCTCGGCTATGGTGCGGGCTCGGCTGACTACCGGCGCTGGTGGGGCGGCGCCAGCCAGCGCATCCACCTGGCGGGCAAGGGCGTGCTGCGGTTCCACGCCGTCTGCTGGCCGGCCATCCTGCTGTCGGCCGGCGAGCCGCTGCCGACCCAGATCGTCGTGCACGACTACCTGACCGCCGGCGGGCGCAAGATCTCGAAGTCGGCGCCGGGCGGGGCGGCGGCGCAGGCTGACCCGGTAGCGCTGGCTGAGCGGTACGGCACTGATGCGGTCCGCTGGTGGCTGCTGCGCGAGGTGCCGCGGGTGGGCGATGCCGACTTCACCGCCGGCCGGCTGGTCGAGCGGGCCAACCAGGACCTGGCCAACGGGGTGGGCAACCTGGTGAGCCGGGTGACGACGCTGGCCCGCGGTCGTGACATCGGTGACAGCGCGGCCGTCGGCCCGGCGGGGCGGGGAGCGGACCTGGCGGGCGGCGCCGCCGCAGGCGGGGCAGGCAGGCTGCTGGCCGCGGCCAGCGGGGCTCGCGCGGAAGTGACAGCGGCGCTGGCGATCGCCGACTTCCGGTCCGCCCTGGCCGCCATCTGGCCGATCGTTGACCTGGCGAACTCCTACCTCGAGGCGACCGCGCCCTGGCACCTGGCCCGTGCCGCGCGCACCGGAGATCACCAGGCGGCGGCGCAGCTGGACACGTTCCTCGGCATCCTGCTGCACGCCTGCCGGGCGCTGGCCAGCGAGCTCACCCCGTTCGTGCCCGGCCTGGCCGCCCGGATCGACACCGTCTGCCGGCCAGATGCCGGCAGCGCGTCAGTGTTTCCGCGGCTGAGCGCGCGATAGGCGCGGGCACTGCAAGATCCGGCCATCTGGAATCCGCGCTCCCGATATTCTGAAAATGGCCCGGACACGGGCCGTGACCTCCGCATATGGCGACCGCGCAACCGATGCCGGCCGGCCTGACCTGGGGTGGCGCGAGGGACGCCAGGCGACGCCTGTGGCCTCCCGGATGTACACCCTTCCTCAATCGAAGCGTGACCTCCGGCACTTAGAGTTATGGCGTATCGCAGATTTGCGAGATCGCGTTCGGTGCCGCCGGCAGGTTCAGAGCTTTGCCTGGTAATACGGGAAGAACGTTCCTGGCGATCGCGTGCCGCTAAGGCTCAAGGACGAGCCGGCATGGCTCAATGGCGAGCAGGCATCCAGCGCGACATAGGGCGGCAGGTGGCCAGCGTCGGCTGCCGGGCTCGCCCGTCCGGTCCGGACGCAGCCGATTAGGAGGCTTGGTGCGCGCTGACTCAGCCAGGAGCGCGGCATGAGCCTGTCCATGTCCGTGTGGACCGCGGCGGGCTCCGCGGCCGGCGCCGCGGCGACGGTACTGCTGCTGCGCTGCCCGCAGCGACCCGAGTCAGACCGGGCCGCCTGCCGCTGGCTCGCGGCCACTACCGCGCTGTGGGGCGGCGCCGCCATCGCCCAGAACGTCGCCGGCAACCCGATCGCCGATGGCGTGCCGCTCACGCTGGCCGGGCTGCTGTCCCTCATCGCGCTGCCCGCCTTCGCGCTGGGCCTGGCCGGGCTGGCCTCGCCGCGTGCTGCTGGCCGGCTGGGCATCGCCAGCCTGCTGCAGCTGCGGCTGGCCGGGGCCGGGGCCGCCCGGCTGGCCGACGGCTGCCTGCTGGCCGCCGCGCTGTTCCTGCTGGGCTGGAGCACGACACTCGCCCCCGCGTTCGCCCGCTCCGGGGTCGGCGCCGGCACCTTTGCCATCGCCCTGATCAACCCGCTTGCTGACCTGCTGGTCCTGGCGGTGGTGCTGTGGCTGGCGGCCCGGGCCGGCTACCGCGGCCTGGCTCCCTGGCTGGCCCTGCTGCTCGCCACCGCGGGTGACTTCCTGGCCGTCGGCGCGCGGCTGACCGGCAGCTATCCCGGCTGGGGCGCGCAGCTGACCTGGCTGGCCGGGACCTGCCTGCTCGGCGCCACCCCGGCCGCGCTGGGCCGGGCGGCGGCGTTCCGCCGGGCGCGCGGCCAGCAGGCCCAGGGCAGCCAGGCCGCCCAGTCCGGGTCGCTGCTGCCGGCCTATGCCGCCATGGCCGCCGCCGCCGTCGCCGCGCTGGTCACGCTGGCCCGCGCGGTGAGCGGCAGCCTGACCGAGCCGGTCGTGCCGGTCGCGGCGGGCGTCATGGTGCTCGCGCTGACCGCCCGGCTGACCGGCCTGGTCCGCGATGCTGCGTCGGCGTCGGCGCTGTCGCGGGAGGCGAGCCGCCAGTTCAGCGAGCTGGCCGACCGGACCAGCGATGCGGTGCTGGTGTGCGAGCTGCGCGGCACGATCGACTACGCCAGCCCGGCGGTGGTCCACTTCGGGTACGCGCCGGCGCAGCTGGCCGGGGCCTCGCTGGCGGACCTGGTGCACCCCGAGGACCGCAGCAGCGGCACCCGGGTCGCACTGGCCGCGGGTGACGGCTCGGCGGCGGTCGCCCGGTTCGCCTGCCGGGTCCGCGCCGCGGACGGCACCTGGCGGCACGTCGAGTCCACCATCACCCGGTACGCCGAGCCCGGCGCAGGCGACAAGCTGCTCATCACCGCCCGCGACGTCAGCGACCAGGTCGCGCTGCGCCGCCAGGTCACCCACCTGACCTTCCACGACGGCGTGACCGGGCTGCCCAACCGCGCCTACCTGGAGGAGCGGGCCAAGGAACTGCTGGCCGCGGCCAGCGACGAGTCGCCGGTGGCGGCCATCTTCCTGGACCTGGACGGCTTCACCGCGGTGAACGACACGGTCGGTCACGGCGCGGGCGACCTGCTGCTGGCGCAGGCGGCGCGGCGGCTGCGGGCCGCGATTCCCTCGCACGAGATGGTGGCGCGCTGGGGCGGTGATGAGTTCGCCGTCCTCATCGCCGACACCGCCAGCCCGGAGGAGGCCATCGACATCGCCGAGCGGCTGGCCACCGGCATCGCCGCGGAGCCATTCCGGGTAGCGGGCCGGGACATCCCGCTGAGCGCCAGCGTGGGCGTCGCGCTCGCCGTGCGCGACGAGACCGGGCACCTGCTGCGCAACGCCGACGTCGCCATGTCCCGCGCCAAGGAGGCCGGCGGCGGCCGCGTCGAGGTATTCGCCGCGCACATGCACGCCGATGCGGTGCGCCGCCTGGAACTGGCCGCCGAGCTGCGCCAGGCGATCACCGACACCGCCCTGGGCATCGACTACCTGCCGCAGGTCGAGCTGGCGACCTCCCGCGTTACCGGCGTCGAGGCGCTGGTCCGCTGGTCACCGCACGGCGAGCCGGTCCCGCCCGGCGAGTTCCTGGGCGTCGCCGAGGACTCCGGCCTGATCATCCCGCTCGGCGGCTGGGTGCTGCGCGAGGCCTGCGCCCAGGTCGCCGCCTGGCGGGCATCGGGCTGGGACATCGGCCTGTCGGTCAACTTCTCGCTGCGCCAGGTCAGCGCGGCCCGGTTCGCCGAGTCGGTGCTGGCTGCCCTGGACGACAGCGGGCTGGCCTATGAGGCGCTGACCCTCGAGGTCACCGAGCAGGTGCTCGTCGAGGGTGCGAGCCCGATGGTCGACGAGCTGGCCCGGCTGCGCCAGCGCGGCATCCGGCTGGCCATCGACGACTTCGGAACGGGCTACGCGTCGCTGGCCTACCTGCGGGAGCTGCCGGTCGACATCATCAAGATCGACCCGTCGTTCGTGGCCGGCCTGGGCACCGACGGCACCCTGGCCCTGCTGACCCGCACCATCGTTCAGGTCGGCCACGACCTGGGCATCGAGGTCGTGGCCGAGGGTATCGAGCGGCCCGAGCAGCTGGAGCTGCTGCGCGCGATGGGCTGCGGCCTCGGCCAGGGCTACCTGGTGGCCCGGCCGATGGCGGCCCGCGGCATCGAGGAATTCGCCACCTCCGGCGAGCGCGCCCCCGCGGCGCTGGACGCGCCGGACGTGCTGGCCGCACCGGCTGGACTGGACGCGCCGGCGGCCCCGGGCCGGCCCGCCCCGCTGGA
>DASUBV010000226.1:0-31046 GCA_035763085.1 Streptosporangiaceae bacterium
GAACAGGCATCTGTCACCTGTCAGACAGCCGTACTCGCTCCGCGTCGCGGCTGCCGTTCGCGGCGTCACGCGCGTCGCGCCCGCCGCCCCGGCGCGACAGCCGCGCCGAGGCCAGCCGCTGCCCGCCGTCCAGCAGCCAGATGCTCACCTCGTTGGCGGCCCGGCTGGCGGCCAGGTACGGGTCGCAGCCCGGCAGCACCGGCCGGTGATACTCCAGCTCGGCCCCGTCCGGCAGCCAGTCGAGCCCGGCCAGGACGTCCTCGACGGCGGCCCAGTGGACCGCGTTGTTCACGTGCCCGGCGGTGTCGAAGTCGCTGGCCCGCAGCGGCCAGGCGCCGCCCGCGGGCGCGGCGGGCGGGCGCGGGTGCGACAGCCGGACCGACACGCTGCGGCCCTGCGCGGCCCCGTCGTACAGGCGGTGGAACTGCGGGCCGAGCGGGGCGGGGCGGCCGTCGGCCCTGGCCACCGCCGCCCACACCGCGGTGGCCTGCAGCAGGTCGCCGTCCGGGCCGGAGATGATCGTCGTCCGCTCCGCCCACCGCGGCCCGGTTGCCGAGCAGAAGGTGTGCAGCCAGACCCGGCTGCTGAAGCGCGGGAACTGACGGATGGTCACCGCCGTCTTGCGGACCAGCCACCCGTACGGCTCGTCCCAGCCCGCGTCGTGCAGGTCGTCCTCGGCGGCCTGCTGGAGGTAGCGGGCCAGCGCGTCGAACCGCAGCCGGCCCGACGGAGTGACGTCGGTATTGCGGACCAGCCGCCGGGTGGTGTATACGCGGCCGGCCCGCGGCCGGGACACGAACGTGCGCATCGGGCTCCGCTAACTCGTCTGCCAGGTCACCGCAGGAGCCCGGGGGCGGGCCAAGCACGGCTGGCCCCATTGTCTCGCAGCCCCGCCGCCAGCCAGCAGGCTCCCCCGCCCGGCCCGTGCCGTCCGGCCCGCCTGCCCGGGCCGGCGCCGTCGTATGGTCGAGGGGCCGGCCGCAGCCAGGCCGCCCGCGGCGAACCCGTCGCGGCGGCGGGAAGGACGCCCATGAACCCCGCGCGCAGCACCCCCGCCAGCGAGCTGGACCTGTCCACCCCGGACGGCCGGGCGGCCGTCGGCGGCCGGGTCGCCGCCCCCGGCTACGACCGGTCCCGGCTGCGTACTGGCATCGTCCACTTCGGGGTCGGCGGCTTTCACCGCGCCCACCAGGCGATGTACCTGGACCGCCTGCTCGGCGACGAGAGCGGCCGGGCCGCCGCTTCGGAATGGGGCATCTGCGGCGTGGACGTGCTGCCCGCCGACCGGCCCAAGAAGCAGGCCCTCACCGCGCAGCACAGCCTGTACACCCTCGTGCTCAAGGCTCCGGACGGCAGCACCGAGCCGCGGGTGATCGGGTCGCTGACCGGATACCTGTTCGCACCCGATGAGCCCGGCCGGGTCCTGGAGGTGCTGACCGACCCGCGCACCCGGATCGTGTCGCTGACCATCACCGAGGGCGGCTACAACGTCAGCCACGTCACCGGCGAGTTTGACGCGGCGAACCCGGCAGTCGCCGCCGACCTGGTTCCTGATGCCGTGCCGCGCACCGTGTTCGGCTTCATCGTCGAGGCGCTGCGCCGCCGGCGGGCCGCTGGCACGCCCCCGTTCACCGTGATGTCCTGCGACAACATTCCCGGTAACGGAGACATGGCCCGGCGGATGTTCGCCGCGTTCGCGAGCCTGCGCGACCCCGCCTTCGGCGCCTGGCTCCAGGCCGAGGTGGCCTTCCCCAACTCCATGGTCGACCGCATCACTCCGGTGACCACGGCCGCCGACATCGAGCAGCTGCGCGCAGAGCACGGCATCCGCGACGCGCTGCCGGTCGTCTGCGAGCCGTTCACTCAGTGGGTGCTGCAGGACACCTTTCCCGGTGGCCGGCCGCCCTGGGAGCGCTGCGGGGTGCAGCTCGTCGCCGACGTGACGCCGTATGAGCTGATGAAGCTGCGGCTGCTGAATGTCGGCCACCAGGCCCTGGCCTACGCCGGGTACCTGGCCGGCTACCGCTACGCGCACGACGCCGCGGCCGACCCGGTCTTTGCCGCGTTCCTGCGCAGCTACATGCAGGCCGAGGGCCGTCCCACCCTGCCGGAGGTCCCCGGCACCGACCTGGACGCCTACATCACCACGCTGCTGGAGCGATTCGCCAACCCCGCCATCCGCGACACCCTGGCCCGGCTGGCGGCCTTCAGCTCCGACCGGATCCCGAACTGGCTGGTCCCGGTGATCCGGCACAACATCGCGGCCGGCGGACAGGTCGCGCGGTCGGCCGCGATCGTGGCCAGCTGGGCCCGGTACGCCGAGGGCACCGACGAGCAGGGCCAGCCCATCGACGTCGTCGACCAGCGCCGGGACGCGGTGCTGGCCCGCGCCGCCGCGCAGCGCCAGGACCCGCTGGCCTTCGTGCGCGACGAGCAGCTGTTCGGCGACCTGGCCGGCCAGCCCGCGTTCACCGGGCCGTACCTGGCCGCCCGGGAGTCGTTCCGCCGGCACGGCGCCCGCGCCACCTATCAGCAGCTCAGCCAGGGTGCCCCGTAGACTCGCGGGCATGCCGCAGATCGCCACCAGCACCCGCGTCGGCCTTGACGGCCTGCTGGAGTTCATCCGCCCCCGCCACCAGGCCGTGCTGCTCACCTCGCGCGCCGACGGCGCCCCCCAGGCCTCGCCGGTGACCTGCGGCGTTGACACCGCGGGCCGTATTGTCGTGTCGACTTACCCCGAGCGGGCCAAGGCCGTCAACGCGCGCCGCGCCGGCCGCGCGTCGGTCCTGGTGCTGTCGGATGACTTCGGCGGCCCGTGGGTGCAGGTGGACGGCGACGCGGAGGTGCTGGACCTGCCGGAGTCGGTGGAGCCGCTGGTGGAGTACTTCCGCAGCATCTCCGGCGAGCACCCGGACTGGGACGAGTACCGGGCCGCGATGCACCGCCAGGGCAAGTCGCTGATCCGGGTCACCCCGCGGCGCTGGGGCCCGGTGGCCACAGGCGGCTTCCCGGCCCGCCTGGCCACCTGACCCCGAAACGCCCCCCGGGTTAGCAGAGCGTCAGCGGATAGCGTCCGGCGGCGGCAGCGGGTCGGTGACCGACAGCCGCTCGGCCTGCGCCTTCTCCACCGACTCGCCCATCGCCGCGCCGGCCATGGCCAGGTTCTGCGCCCGGCTGCCGCGGTAGATGACAGCGACCACGGCCACGCCGACCACCAGCCAGCCCAGCACGATGAATGGCGCCAGGGAGACCGGCCAGGCCGGCAGCGGAACCACCGAGTAGTACACGACAACAGCCAGGGCGATGGACCCGATGGCCGGGATGAGCAGGTGCTTGGCCCAGCTGAACTCACTGATGTGCTCGCGCCGGTAGAACACGAACAGGCCGATGTTGGCCATGATGTAGACGAAGGCCAGCGCGAAGGTGAACCAGGTGCCGGTCACGTTGTAGACGTTGGTCACCCCGATGATCAGCGGCAGGATCAGGCCCAGCGCGATGTTGACGCCAGTCTGGGTGATGATGGCGTTGGTCGGCGTCTCGAACTTCGGGTGGACCTTCGTCAGCGCGGCCGGCAGCGCCTTGGCCCGCGCCATCCCGTACAGGAACCGAGTCGAGGCGTTCGTGCACGCGATGGACACCGCGATGGCCGAGTTGAACAGCGCGAACAGCACGACCAGCCAGCCATCGCCCCAGTACTGCTTGCCGAGCACGAACGCGGGCAGCTCCGAAGAGCTGGCGAACGAGCCGAGCCGGGCAGTACCCCAGCCGGTGGTCTGGCCCCAGGACACCACGACCAGGAAAACGCCGAGGATGATGATCGACCCCATGACGGCCCGCGGGATAGTGCGCTTGGGGTCGCGGCTCTCCTCGGCCAGCGGCGCGGCCGCGTCCCACCCGGTGATGGCGAAGATCGCGAACACCACGCCGAGGAAGAGGCCGTGCAGGTTGCCGGAGTGGCTGATCGTCGTGAGCCACTGGAAGTTCACCCCGCCCGCGCCGGGGCTGGCCAGGCCCCACAGGCCGAGCGCGAGCACGATGACTCCTTCGATGATGCCTAGCGCGATGATCAGGTTGACCGACAGCTCCACGCCGCGCCAGGCCGTGTAGGCGACCAGCGCGATGAGGAAGATCATGAACCACCACCACTCGAAGGTGACCCCGTACTCGGCCTTGAGCACCGATTGCAGGGTGGAGCCCATGAACGAGCCGACCTGGGCGATGACCACGGGGTAGAACAGCAGGTACACCCAGGCCACGAGGAACCCGGCCCGGCCGCCCAGGGACCGGGACACGTAGGTGTAATAGCTGCCGGTCGAGGACAGGTGCCGGCTGAACTGGGCCAGCACGTAGCCCAGGAACAGGGCGATGATGAACGCGCCGAGGTAGGCCAGCGGCGCTCCGACGCCAGCGTTCAGCACGATGAACGGGACGGTGAACATGCCGGCGATCGCCGGGGCGATGGAAGTGACGCTCTGCATGAGCACGCCAGGCAGGGAGATGGCTCCCGCCTTGAGCGCGCCGCTGTCCGGCGCGGCGGCCTGAGTGCTTCCGGGCGTACTGCCTGCGGTGTGAGTCATCGTCGGCTGCCTCTCAGTGCTTAGGTCGGAAGATGCGGGCGCACGAGCTGCTCGTACGCCTCCTGCGGCTTGGCGGATTCATGCACGACGGCTCCGACGGCGGCGAGCATCGCCTGCGGAGCACTGCTCTGGAAGATGTTGCGGCCCATGTCGACCCCCGCGGCGCCCTCCTGAATGGCCTGGTAGGCCATGGTCAGCGCGTCCAGCTCGGGCAGCTTCTTGCCGCCCGCCATCACCAGCGGCACCGGGCAGGCGGCCGCCACGGTGCCGAAGTCCTCGGCGCAGTAGTAGGTCTTGACTGCGTGCGCGCCGAGCTCGGCGCAGATCCGGGTGGCCAGCCGCAGGTAGCGGGCATCGCGGGTCAGCTGCTTGCCCACCGCGGTCACGGCCAGCACCGGGATGCCATAACGCTGGCCGGCGTCAACCAGAGCGGTCATATTGGCCACCGACTGGGTCTCGAACTCCCCGCCGATGAACACCTGGACGGCGACTGCGCAGGCGTTCAGCCGGGCCGCGTCCTCCATGCTGACCGCGACCTGCTCGTTGGACAGCTCCTTGAGGATGCTCGGCCCGCCGCTGGCCCGCAGCACGATGGGAGTTCCGCAGGCGGCCGGGATGCTCGACCGGACCATGCCGCGGGTGGTCATCAGCGCGTCGGCGCCCGGCAGCAGCGGGACGATCGACAGGTCGACGCGCTCCAGGCCGGTGGTCGCGCCCTGGAAGTAGCCGTGATCGATGGCGAGCATCACGGTCCGGCCGGTCGCTGGCCGGAAGATGCGTGCCAGCCGGCTCTGCATGCCCCAGTCCAGGCTGGCGCTGCCCTTGAGCCCGAAGGCCTCCTGGTGCGCGGGCACCGCTGGCTGGAAGCGGCTGCCGCTGGTGAGGTCCTCGTTGTCAGCCATGATGTTGTCTCTCCTGGTGCTGCGTAGGGGTCGGGTGGGGGTGGCGGGCTCGGGGTGAGCAGCTGGCCAGCTAGGCTCCCGCGGCCCGCCACAGCGGGCTGAGCAGGCTGTTCTCGGACATGACCAGCATCCGGTGGTAGATCTCCTGCCAGGCCGGGTAGCGCTCGTCGGCGATGGCCGCGGCGGCCGGGATGGGCTCGAACGTCGCGGCGCGGGTGCGCAGGCCGTCGCGCAACTCGGTCACGCTGGCGTAGATCCCGGCCCCGGTGCCCGCGCACAGGGCGGCGCCCAGCGCGCTGCTCTCGGTGACGGCCGGCACGTGCACGGGGACGCCCAGCACGTCGGCCATGATCTGCGGCCAGAGCCGCCCGCGGGCCGCGCCGCCGGTGAACACCAGCTCACCGAACTGGCAGCCGGTGAGCTCGGTGATGATGTCCCGGTGGCCGCGCGCCACGAAAGCGGCCGCCTCTTCCAGCGCGCGCACGCACGCCCCCTTGCCGCTGGCGGCGGGATCGCCGAGGTCGAACTGGAGGAACGACGGACTGGCATGCACCCAGCGGCCTGCGTTCATGAGATTCGACATGATCGCCAGCACCCCGTCCGGGCGGGCCGGGACGTCCGCCGCGAGGTCTTCCATCAGCTCGTAGGGGTCGATGCCGCGGCGCTCCGCCGCTGCCACCTCGGCCGCGCAGAACCCGTCGCGGAACCAGCGCATGGCCATGCCGCAGTAGAAGCCGATGCCCTCCAGCATCCAGGTGCCCGGCTCGACGTGGCATAGCGTGCGCAGCCGTGCCTCCGGGTCGATGAGCGGCTCCCCGAGCAGCACGGTGCTCTGCCAGAAGGTGCCGCCCACGACGGTGTACTCGCCGGGCTTCGCGCCGCAGCCGAGCAGGCCGAGCTGGGTGTCGGCGCCGCCTGCCACCACCGGGGTGCCGGCCCGCAGCCCGGTCTGCTCCGCGGCGGCCGCGGTGACCTGCCCGATCACGGTGCCGGGATCGACGACGGGCGGCAGCACTTCAGGAGGCAGCCCGCAGGTCCGCGCGATCTGCTCCGACCAGGTCCGGCGGGACAGGGTGAACATTCCCGAGCTGGACCCGCAGGACGGCTCGGTGACCTGGACTCCGGACAGCCGGTACAAGATCCAGTCGCTGAGCAGGCCCAGGCCGGCCACCGCGGCCAGGATGGCGGGGCGGTGCCGGGCCAGCCAGCGCAGCCGGGCCGGGGTGGTGATCGACACCCAGTCGCCGGCTTCCGCGTAGATTTTCTCCGCCGCGCCCTCGGCGATCAGCTCGGCCGCCTCCGCCGCGGACCGGCTGTCGACGTTGGGGCAGGCCCAGATCTCCTGGCCGGCCGCGTCGTACAGGACCACGCCCTCGCGCATAGAGGTCGCCGACACCGCCGCGACGTCGGCGCCGCCGGCGCCCACGGCGTGCAGCGCCTCACCGATGCAGGCGCCGATGGCCGCCCAGCCAGCCCGCACGTCGAAGTCCTGGCCGCCCGGCACTCCGGGCGGCTCGTGGTGGGTCCACTCCCGGGTGGCGGCGGCGGCCTGCTGGCCGTCCGGGGTGAACAGCAGAGCCCGGCAGCTCCCGGTACCGGCGTCGATGGCCAGCAGGTATCGGGTCATGACGAGCCCCTTCCGGTGGGCAGGGCCGGCGGCGCAACCTGCGCCCCGAGGACCTGCGGGTTGACCAGGTTGGCCGGCACCCGGCCGGCCAGCAGGTCGGCGATGCCCGCGGCGGCCAGCTCGGCGCCCCGGCGGAGCGTCTCGGCGGTGGCACCGCCAATGTGCGGGGTGACGAATACGTTGGGCTGGCTCAGCAGCGGATGCCGGTGCCCGGCGGGCGGAGCCTCCATCACGTCCAGCGCCGCGCCGCCCAGCTGGCCGCGCTCCAGGGCCGCGCCCAGCGCCGCCTCGTCGACCAGCGACTCGCGGGCGGTGTTGATGAAGAACGCGCCCGGCCGCATCTGGGCGAACAGCTGCGCCGAGAACATGTGCCGGTTGGCAGGCGTGGCCCGGGCGTGCAGCGACACGATGTCGGACCGGCTGAGCAGGTCGGGCAGGGAGACCAGCTCGACCCCGCCGGTACCGCCGGCCGGCGGCTGCGGGTCATAGGCGAGCGGGGTGAAGCCGAGGCCGCGAGCGCGTACCGCCACCTCGCGACCGACGTTCCCGAAGCCGACGAGGCCCAGGGTTGTCCCCGGCGCCTCGCGGCCGAAGAACTCCCCGCCCTCGAAGACTGACTCGGCGAACCCGCCCCCGTCAGCCAGGTGGCGGCTGGCCCGCGGCACCGCCCGGATCAGCAGCAGCGCGAAGGCGATGGTCAGCTCCGCGACCGCCTCGGCGTTCTTACCCGGCGTATTCACCACCGGGATGCCGCGCTGCGTGGCGGCGGCCACGTCGACGTTGACCGGGCCGCCGCGGGCGCAGCAGACCAGCCGCAGCGGGGCGGCGTCGAGAACCTCGGCGCTGACCGGGGCGCCGTGCACGATGAGCACGTCATGGCCGGCCACCGCGCGGGCGATGTCGGCCGGGTCACCCGCGTACTCGCGCAGCGCGCGCTCGGATTCGGTGCGCGGCGACGGCACCGCCGCGCTGTCGATCTGCAGCTCCGACACCGTGACGGCCGGGCCGAGGCCGGCCAGGGCCGAGGCAAAGGCCGGCACCGGCATGTACGGGTCGCCGACCACCAGGACGCGCACCGGACCCGGATGGCTCACGGGAAGACGTAGGTCGGCTCGAGGTCGATCGCGTGCCCGCTGCCGGACTCCAGGACGAACTTCACCAGCGGCCCGGTGTCCAGGTAGTAGAACTCGATGCTCTCCCCGATCCGGCCGCCCATCAGGACCTCGGCGCCCCGCTCACGCCAGTGCTTCTTCAGCGCTTCGCTCTCCTGCACGGTGTGCTTCATGCAGGCGATGTGCTGGACGCCCTCACCGTGGGTGTCCAGGAACTCCTGGTAGATGCTGGGGCCGCTGACCGGCTGGATCAGCTCGAATCCCAGGCCGTCGACCGAGGTCTCGGCCCCGATCATCCGGAACTCGGCCGGCTCGCCGCGCACCACCGTGTCGTGCAGCAGCGGCGGCTTGTAGTCGAACACCTTCCACGGGCCCCAGCCGAGGTTCTCGGTGTAGGAGCGCATCGCGGACTCGATATTGGCGACCACGATCGCGATCTGGGTGATCGACATCGGGACGGGGGGCGCGATGATGCGCGCGTCGTTACTGCCTGCCATCTGCTTCCTCCTGGGGGACGGGGGTCTGCTCCGGGCCGGGTGACCGGGCTGAGTCGCTGAGCCGCTGCAGGATGCGGTCGAGGTTGCCGGCCGGGTCGGTCCGGTCGAAGATCGCGCTGCCGCTGACGATCAGGTCGATATCCCAGGCGGCGATCTGGGCGGCATTGCCGATGGTGACGCCGCCGTCCACCCCGACCATGACCGGCGTCCCGGCGGAGCGAGCCAGCTCGCGTACAGCCTCGACGCGTCGCCGGGTGCCCGCCGCCGGAGCCTGGCCCGGCCACCCCGGGCTGACAGCGAGTACCAGGATCAGGTCAGCCATCTCCAGTACAGGCTCTACGGCCTGTACCGGGGTGCCCGGGTTGATCGCGACGCCGCGCAGGAAGCCGGGGCCGGCGGCGGCCAGCTCGGTCATCTCCTGCAGGGTCCGGTGCAGGTGCCGGGTGGCCTCGGTGTGCACCGTGATGACTGCCGCGCCGGCCGCCGCGACCTCGGGCACCAGCCGCCGCGGCTCGGTCACCAGGAGATGCGCGTCGACCGGGATGCCCGTGGCGGCCACCGCCGCGATGAAGGCCGGGCCGACGGTCAGCTGCGGGCAGAACGCGCCATCCATCACATCGACGTGCGCCCACCCGGCTTTACCGCGCAGGAGCTCCAGCTCGGCGCCGAGCCGGGTCAGATCGGCGGTGAGCACCCCCGCGCTCAGCCGCGGCACGCCGGTCATGCCGCATCGACCGGGCTGGCCAGCCGGGCTATGGCGGCGGCCAGCTTGTCGATGGCCGCGGCGCCGGCCACGACGCCGACCTCCAGCTCGTACCGGCGGACCTCGCCGGGCGCCAGGTGCTGCAGCTCGCCGCGGGCCCGGGCGTCCAGGCGGCCCGCGTCCCGGTTAGTGCTCGGCTCCATGGCCACCACGTAGGCGGTGCTGCCGAGCTGACGCCAGGTGATGTGGTGCGGCAGCGCGCTGGGCCGGTAGCGCTGGAAGACCCCGAGGCCGGCTGCCCGGTTCAGCACTGCGGCGGTGACCAGGCCGTCTGGTCCCGGTTGCATGGCGTGCTCGTAGCACTCCTCGACGAAGTCGGCCCGCGGTGCCGCCAGGGTCTTGTACCCGGGGCTCTGCGCCGCGCTGACGCAGGTGCCCGCGGCCGCGGGGTAGGCCAGCTCGGCACCCGCGTCGACGACCGGGAAGCCGACGTTGCAGTGGTAGAGCATCATGTGCGGGCAGGGCGTGGGCCCGGTGTTGGTCACCGTGTCGGTGATCCGCAGGCTGAGTCCGCCGAGGTCAGCCTCGACCCGGCGGCGCAGCACCAGCTGCTCGCCGAACAGCGCGGCCTGGATGACCTCGCCCTCGGCCCACAGCACGCAGTCGTCGGCGTCCCAGTCTGCGCCGTAGCCGGCCAGCCGGGCGGGCAGCGTGGTGTAGCGGCCGTGCAGGCCGTACCGCTCCACCGGGCGGTGCGGGTAGTTGAAGACGGTCGCGTCGTCGGTGCCGCCCAGCAGCGTGTGATCCAGCCCGCAGGTGGACACCAGGCCGCCGGGGAAGCCGCGGAACCACTCGATCCCGCCCGGGTCGCAGTACCAGGGGCCGACGACGCCGGCCGGCGCGAGCCAGGACAGCGGCCGCCCGCCGAACCACGCTCGGCCGATATCGAAGCCGCGGTCGACGAGGATCTCGAAGTCAAAGCCGGCGCCGGTGGCGCAGCGCAGCATCCGCACACCGCGCTCGGCGCCGTCCCCGCCCTCGATGAGCTGGACGCCGGCGACCTGCTCCAGCCGGCCGAGCCGGGCCAGCAGCTCGGCCCTGGTCCACTGCCGGCCCCACAGGGTCACCACGGGCTTCCCACCGCCAGCCTCCCGCTACCGCCCTGCTCCGCGAGGGGAGCATTCGCTCAACTAGTGCGCATTCGCTCGTTAGCTGAGTATCGGCCGGCACAGGCGGTCGTGACAAGACCCCCTGATCAGGGAATTTCGGTCAGGCAGCCAAACGGCGGTCCGGCGAAGCCGGCCTGACGCGGCTAGCCGCGCCCGGACTTCAGCAGCCGCAGGGCGACCAGTTCGTTGGTCACCAGCACGTCGAGGTAGCCGCCGCGCAGCGCGCCGAGGATCGCCTCGAGCTTGTGCAGGCCGCCCGCCACGCCCACCACCTTGGGGATCGTGGCCAGGTCCGACAGCTCCACCCCGATCCGCCGCTCGTGAATGGGCAGGTCCACCACCTGCCCCGCCGCATCGTAGAACTGACCCAGGATGTCCCCCACCACGCCGCGCTCCCGCAGTTCGCGCATCTCGTCAGCGGCCAGGTAGCCGATCTGCACCAGGCTGGCGTCGGCGGTGGGCGCGCCGACGCCCACGATGGCCTGCTCCACGGCACAGGCTTCCTTGAGCACCTGCTGGATGGTCGGCTCGGTCTTGAGCGCGGCGGCCAGCAGCGCGGTCGAGGCCACGATCGGCGAGGGGATGATCGTCGCGGTGGTGGCCTCCTGCTCGGTGACGCTCTCGGTCTTAGAGGACAGGATGGTCTGCAGGTACCCGTCGACACCGCCGGTCAGGGTGACCATGTGCACGGGGCCGACCGCGCCGAAGTTGGTCGCCCCGATGACCCGCGACACCGTCTCCCCCCAGCCCACGCCCAGCGAGCCGCCGGGCCGCAGGTGGGTGCTCATGAACTGGGCGCCGCCCACGCCGAGCCGGGCGTTCAGGGCATGGTGGTCGGCGGGCTCGATCTTGTGGTCGGGAACGACCAGGGCCTCGGCCAGGCCGAAGGTCTGACGCAGCCGGCTGCTCACCTCGAATGCGTCCAGGTGGTCGGCGTTCAGGTTGATCGACACCAGGCCGACCCGCCGGGCGCGGTCTAGCATCCGGCCGACCGAGGCCCGCGATACCGACAGTCGCTTGGCGATCTCATCCTGGGTGAGCTCGTCCTTGTAGTAGAACCACGCGACCCGCAGCAGCAGTTCCTCGGCATCTGAGCGGCCCGTGTCCGGGCTCCTGTCCTGCTTCACGCCAACCCCCTGAGCGCCGGGTTACTACCAGTGTGACCCCGGCCGGGCCCGGCGGCCGGGCGGGATCGGACATGCGGCCAGGGTCCCGCGCGGGGCCGGGCCAGGCAGAGCGCGTCGTCATCATGACCCAGATCGGCGGCCGACGCGAAGCCAGGCGGCAAAACGGCGGGCCGGTAATGCGGGATAGTTACCTTTCGCACAGGCTGCCGTCAAACGGTGCCGGGTCGGTGAAGCGGGCCAGCACATTCCCGGTCAGCCGCCCGACCGGAGTCTCGCTCCCGTCCGGGTCGCGCAGCGCGCCGCACCAGGCGATCGACCCGGTCGAGAACACCGCGCCGCCGGCCGGCGTCTCGAAGAAGACGATGTCCGAGCGGACCAGCCCGCTGACGGTGCCGCCCTGCTGGGAGTCGGCGGTCATGATGTCCTCGACGGCGCCCTGGTACCGGTCGCTGAAGCCGCGCGCAGTAGCCACCACCACCGCGTGCGGCGGCGTGCCCAGGGCCGGGTCGGCCCGGTCGATCTCAAAGCCGGCCGGGCCGCCCAGCACCGACCCGTTCCCGGTCAGCGGCTCGCCGGCGGCGATCCCGCCGACGATGAAGCCGGCCCGCGCGCCGTCACTTGCCACGCTGGCGTCGATGCGGTAGGGCAGCGAGACGTCGAACCCCTGCGCAGTGAAGCCGACCCCGGTCAGCGCCTGCGGGCTGCGACCGCGCAGCCGCCACAGCCCGCCCCGCTCCCCGGTCATGGCCTGATGGCACTCCCCCGGCGGCGACTGCCAGACCCGGGTGCCGGCCATCCCGCGGCGGACCTCGATGATCCACGGGTCATCGGCGGGTGCGGAGGTGACCCAGTAGAAGCCGTTGCCGCCCAGGTACATCAGCCGCCCCCCGGACTGCAGGTAGCTGTCCAGGCCGTCCAGCATCCGGGCGCTGGTGTACTCGGGATGACTGCCGGTCAGCACGACGCGGTACGGGGCGAGCGCGGCGGCACCACGCCGGTGCAGATCGTCGTCGGTGATCACGTCGACGTCCGCCGCCAGGCTGGCCAGCCAGTGCAGCAGTTCCAGGTCCGCGCTGAACTGGTGCGGTCCGCGGACCAGCGGCAGGTGGTAGCCGGGACGCAGGTTGAGCACCGGGCGCCGCCACGAGGACAGGCAGGTCCCGCTGCCGTCGGCATGCTGCTCGTAGAGGCTGAGCAGCCGCTGCTCGGCCATGAACCGGTCCCGCCGGGTCACCGGCAGCGCGGCCGCCTCCTCCTCCGACGACTTGATCGGGTGCTCCCAGGAGGCATGCTCGTTGGCATAGGCCAGGTAGCTGAAGGTGGGCAGCAGGACCGCCGCAGCCGGCCGCGGGCCGGCGGCTCCGGCCGCCGTCACGATCAGCGGCACGGTGTCCTCGGCGCCCTCAGCACCGCGCAGCCGGACGCCGTAGACCCCGCTGCCCCACGAGCCGGGCACCTCGAACGACAGGTCGGTGTCCCAGCCCGCGTCACCAAGGTCATCGGAGTGGAAGTGCGCCGCGCGGTACTCATCCGGCGCGGCGGTGAAGCCATCCGTGCCTGGCGTCCAGTTCCGGCCGGTCACGCCCAGCGTCGGCTGATTGACCAGGAAGCCGTCACAGCGCCCCGGTCCGGCATCGGGCACCCGGCTCGGCGGCAGTGCGGCCGCCGGGCCCAGCCGCCACTCATGGCGCAGCCCGCCGATGCGATCAGCGGGCGCGTCCGCCGCGAGCGCCGCCAGCCCGGCCGCTGTCAGCGGCACGCCGAACAGTCGCGGCGAGTCGATCTTCCCGTTGAAGCAGTCGCAGACCCGCCGGATGCCGGACCCGGCCAGGGCCGCGCCAGCCGTCACCACGCACACCGCGGGCACGGGACCCGCCAGGCTGGCCCCGGCCACCCGGCCCGCCCCCGAGATACCGTGCGGAGCACCCTGGCCGCGGCGCGTGACCACCACCGCGACCGAGCCCGCCGCATCCCACGCGGCAGCCGCGAAGTACCAGGTCCGCGCGGTCAGCGATGGCCCGGCCGCCACCTCGGCCGCGATCTCGCCGTCCTCGGTCAGGCGCGCGAAGCGCACCCGGCCGTCGGCTCCGATCGCCAGCTCCCAGCCGCCCTCCGGGCCGCGGCCGGCCATCAGGCACTGCCGTCCGCGCAGCAGCGTCGGCCACAGCCACAGCTGAGCCGTCCCGCCGGTGCCCGGATCCGGCTCCTGGCCGAGCTCGGCGATCAGGTACGAGCCCCTGACTAGCTCCTGGCGGCGGCCTGGATACCGGGCGCCGGGCGTGAAGCCAGCCGGACTGGCCGGCTGACCCGCGCCGTCCAGCCGCACCATCTCGGCAGTGAACTCCGGCAGCGTAGTGCTGACCTTGACCGCCACGGTCTGGCCCGGACGGACGACCCACGGCTGGGCGTAGCCGACAAGCTCCACGTTCTGACCCTCCCTCTGCTACCGTCCGCCCGGTCTGGCGTGCTGGCCGGCCGGATCCAGGCCGGCCGGCGCCTGCGGATCAGCGCCGGGCGCGTCACCGGTCCAGCAGGCATGCAGGAGCTGTGTCCCGTCGAGAGTGACGCGGGCCTCCGTTACTGATGACTGCCGCCGGGCGGACGCTCGCACGGCGACCTCGACGCGCTCGCCCGCCGGCAGCCGGACGCTGATGTCCGCCCGCGCGAGCACCGCGGCCCCGTCCGGACGGCTGTGCCGCAGCCGCGCGGTGAAGGTCTCGGTCAGGCTCAGCCGGGCCCCGGATGGCGGGGCCAGCTCCGACCGAATGCCGAATGTCACCTCCACCTCGCCCGCCGCCTTGTCCCGGACGACCCGGTACACCGGCTCGCCGCCGGTGGCCCAGCCAGCATCGGGCCCGGGCGGCGGGGCCTCGATCACGGCCGGCGAGCTGTCGCCGCCGACGGGAACCCGCAGCACGGACTCCTGGCCGGGGCCGCACCCCACCAGCAGGACGGGGTTCGCCGGAGCGGGCCACAGGTGCGGGAAGTTCGCGCACGCCAGGCTCAGCCGCAGCCGGCACCCGGCCGGCACCACGCACGCGGCCGGCCGGAGCCAGACCACCAGCTGTTCCAGGGTTCCCGGCACGGCTCCGGCGGGCAGCTGCGCCCAGCCCGTGGTGATCAGCGTCGAGCGCCCGCCCGGGTCGACGGCGGCCAGCCGCGCCACGACGAAGGCACCTTGCATCGCCGGGCTGCCCGCGGCCAGCCCGGCCCGCAGCCGCGCCTCCGGACGGCCGGCGATCAGCACCGGCGCGGTGAGCTCGTCGCTGGTGAAGGTCAGGCTCCTGGCGTCGTCGCCGCTTTGCTCCTCGGGCCAGCCGCGCCCGGTTCCGAAGGGATCCCAGATGCCGGCCGCGATGCCCACGCCGGGATCGGCGGGGTATGCCCGGCGCTGCGGCTCAGCGGCAGGCCTGGCGGCCAGCCGCGGGCCGGCCAGGAACAGCCGCAGCTCGGTCCCGCCCGGCGGCGGCCACGCCCGTGCCGAGCGCCAGCCGGGACCGGGGCCGCCATCACCGGCCTCCGGGGCGGCCGCGCCCAGATCAGCCTCGCCCGGGCCAGCACGGCCGTGGCCAGCACGGCGGGCGAAGAACAGCACCGGATCTGCGGCCTGCTGCCGCAGCGCAGCAGCAGGCGGGCGCAGGTGCGCGTCCCACCAGCTGGCCATCGCCTCCGCCCAGTCCCATGGCTCAGCCGCGGACAGGTGCGGCAGGACATGCATCCATGGCCCGACCACCAGCCGCTTCGGACCGGTCACCTCGCCGAAGGTCCGGATGATGGCCTCGGAGTAGGCGTCGGCCCAGCCGGCGATGAGCAGCGCGGGCACCTCGATGGCCGTGGCGTCCACGACACGCGAGTTCCAGTAGTCGTCCCGGTCCGGGTGAGCCTGCCAGGTGATCGCGTGCGCCGGGCCCGCGGCCAGGCGGCGCAGCCGGGCGTCCCAGATCTCGCGCCAGCGCCCGCCGGGATCCTGGCGGGTGGGCGGGCACAGGCCGAGGGCGGACATGTGCGCGGCCCACGCGTACCGGCCGAGCATCGAGGGGCAGCCGCCCGGCGCGATGGTGTCGGCGTACACGTCGGTCCCGGCATAGACCGCGACGATGGCCCGCAGGTGCGGAGGCCGGTGCGCGGCGGCGGCCAGCGCGGTCATCCCGCCGTAGGAGACACCCCAGGCCCCGACCTGGCCGTCGCACCAGTCCTGCGCGGCGGCCCACTCGATGACCTCGGCCAGGTCGCTTCCTTCGCGGGGCAGGTCGAAGCTCTCCCCCCGGCCAGCAGACGCCCCGGTGCCGGCCAGGTCAGCAAACAGGGTGGCGTAGCCCCGCCGGGCCAGCGCGATCCGGGTGCCCTCGAAGAGGCTGCCGATGATGTCGTCCGCGCGGTAGGGGTAATAGCTGACGAGCACCGGGCCCGCGGCCGGGCCGTCCGGGCGGCGCAGATTGCCTGCCAGCACGGTCCCGTCGGCCAGCGGAATGGTGATCCCGGTCGGCTGTCCCGCCACTAGAGCTGCTCGATGTCCGCGACGGCCGACGGCCGGATCACGATCTCGGTCACTGACATGCGGCGCGGCCGGGAGATCAGCCAGGCCACCGCGCCCGCGATGTCGCCGGGTTCCAGGGCGCCACCCGCCTCCACCAGCGGCCGGACGACCGGGCTGCCCCGGGTCAGCGGAGTGTCGACCAGGCCCGGCTCGACCAGCGCGACCCGGATACCCGCCGACTGCAGTTCCTTGCGCACCGCGTGGCCCAGGCCCACCACTCCCCACTTGCTGGCGATGTAGAGCGGCTCGCCGACGTAGGTGTCCCGGCCGGACGCCGATGCGATCACCACGATGTCACCGCGGCCGGCCGCCACCATCAGCGGTGCGACCGCCCGGATGGCATGGGCCGCGCCCAGCAGGTTGGTCTCGACCACGTCCCGCCAGCGGCCGGGCGAGCCGCTGGTGACGCTGGACTGGTCAGCGACACCCGCGCTGGCGATCAGCACGTCGATCCCGCCGAGTTCGGCGGAGACCGCGCTGACCGCGCTGTCCACCGCGGCATAGTCACGGACGTCGGCCGCGGCCGGCCGGGCGCGCACGCCGGCGGCGCGCAATTCGGCCACCGTCGTGTCCAGGGCGGGCTCGGGCAGCCCGGCGACCACCACCTCGGCGCCGGTGCGCCCGCACGCGAGCGCACAGGCCCGGCCGATGCCGCTGGCCCCGCCCGTGATCATCACCACCTGCGGCCGCGGCGCGCCGGGGGCGGTCATGGCACCGCCGTCGTGGCGCCGGTGATGAGCCCCACCATGTCCATCCCCGTGACCTGCGTGGCCCGCATGTCCAGGTCGGCCACCTTGCGGCCCAGCCGCAGCACCGCCACCCGGTCCGCCACCCGGAGCACATGCTCCATGTTGTGGCTGACCAGGAGCGTGGCGACGCCCTCAGCCTTGAGCCGGCCGATCAGCGACAGCACGGCCTCGGTCTGCTGAACACCGAGCGCGGCAGCCGGCTCGTCCATGATCACCACTCTGCTGCCCCACAGCACCGCGCGGGCGACGGCGACCGCCTGGCGCTGGCCGCCCGACAGCGCGCCCGCCTTGGCCGTCAGCGGCGGCATCCGCAAGTCCAGCCGCTCGAAGGCGGCGGCGACCTCGCGGCGCATCCGCCGCTTATCAATGCGGCGCAGCGCCACGGCCAGTGCGCCGGGCCCGTACAGCTCGCGGCCCAGGTACATGTTCTCCACGATGCTGAGCGTCGGGACCAGGGCCAGATTCTGGAACACCGTCTCGATGCCGGCCTCGCGGGTCGTGCGCGCGCCGCCCTCGTCCCAGCGCTGGCCGCCGATCCTGATTTCACCGGAGTCGGGCCGGGTCACCCCGGAGATAACCGAGATCAGCGTGCTCTTGCCTGCTCCGTTGTCACCAACCAGGCCCAGGGTCTCACCAGGGCTGAGCGACAGCGACACGCCGCGCAGCGCCACCACCGGGCCGAAGCGCTTGGTGATATCGGTGACTTCCAGGGCCGGGGCGGCCGGGCCGCCGCCTGGTGAGTCAGCCACGGCCAGCCTCCTTCACGCCGGACACGGCCGGCCCCTCGCGGCCCGGCGGGGCAAGCGCCGCGGGCCGGCCGCCCGGCCGGTCGGTCTCCAGTGCCTCGGCCTCCGCCGACTCGGCCACCGGCATCTTCTCCAGCCGCTGGTACAGGACATCCAGCGCGGCAGCTACCACCAGCGCCCCGCCGACGGCGAGGTCGGCGACGTAGGGACCGACGTTGATCAGGATCAGGCCGTCGTCGAGCACCCCGATGAACAAGATGCCCGCCAGCGTGCCCCACAGCGAGCCGCGGCCGCCGTTGAATGCGACCCCGCCGAGCAGGATGGCGGTCAGCACCTGCAGTTCCAGGCCGACACCGATCTGCACCGAGGCCCCGTCCAGCTGGGCGGTGATGATGAGGCCGCCGAGGGCGGCGGCCATCCCGGACAGGATGTAGATGGTGCACGGCAGCCGCTTGGAGGCCACCCCGAGCGCCTGGGCCGCGTCCCGGTTGGCGCCGATGGCGGTGAGATGCCGGCCAACCCGGGTTTCGTACCAGATGTAGAGGCCTACGGCGAAAACCGCGAAGAAGATGATGACCGGCACCGGGATCCCGGCCAGTGTGCCATCGCCCAGCTGATCGAAGGCGGCCCCGAAGCCCGACCGGGTGACGTCGCTGGTGATGGTCTGGGCCAGGCCCGCGGCGCCCGCGAAGCCGCCGAGGGTGACGATCACCGGCGAGAAGCCGAGGTAGGAGATCAGCACGCCGTTCATCACGCCCCAGGCGGCGCCGACGGCGACCGCGCCGACTGCCGCCAGGAGCACCGGCCAGCCGAGGACCTTGGCGAACTCCCCGAACACGGCCGCCGACAGGCCCGCCACCGAGCCCACCGACAGGTCCAGGTTGCCCGAGACCAGCAGCATCGCACCGGGCACGGCCACCATGCCCAGGACCGATACCTGCTCCAGCACCACCAGCAGGTTGCTCTGAGTGAAGAAGCTGCCGGTGGCCGCGCTGAAGTACAGCGACAGCAGGATCAGCGCGACAAACAGCCCGCCCCCCTGCGCCGAGCCGAGCCGGTGCAGCGATCCGTGCGTCAGGCGGGGGCGCGGCACTAGCTGACCTCGGCCAGCAGCCGCTGGTTCAGCGCCTTGGTATCCACCGTGCACAGGTTGTACGGGAAGTTGATCTTGGTGGGCGACTTGCCCTCGATGCAGTCGGCGGCCGCCTGGATAACCGCCTTGCCGATGCCGATCGCATCCAGTGCCCCGGTGGCGCGGATCGGGCCGCCCGAGCCGACCGCCTTGATGACCGGCGCGGAGCCGTCGAAGCCGCAGATGAACATGTCGCTGATCTGCTTCTGCGAGGGGTGCGTGCCCATGAACGCGCGCAGCACGCCGTCGCAACCCTCGTCAGCGATGCAGATGGCCACGTTGATGCCGGGGTGTGCCTGGAGCATCGACTGGAAGGCCGGGAAGGTGTCTGGCGACAGCACGCCCTCGTGCTGCGCCACGACCTTGGCACCGGGAGCAAGCGCCTGCAGCGCCTTGACGCAGCCGTCGATGCGCTGCCGCCCAGTTAGCTGGATCTGATGGGTGAGCAGCGCGACCTGGGCCTTGCCCCCCAGGTTCTTGTTGACCCACTGGCCGGCGTAGGTGCCGACCAGCTTGGCGCCCTGCAGGTTGTCGAAGATGACCCAGCCGTCGACGCCGGGCAGCGCGTTGTCGGAGTAGTCGAGGAACTTAGTGCCCGCAGAGTGCGCCTTCTTGATCAGCGGGATGATCGCGTTGTTGTCCAGGGGCAGCGCCACGATGGCACCGACGCCCTCGCCGATCCAGGTCTGGATCTCCGACAGCTGCGCGTCGAGCTTGGAGTTCGCGTGGCTCTCCAGCAGCTCGTAGCCGCGCGCCTTGCACGCCTGCTGCGCTCCGGCCATCAGCGGCGCCCAGATCGACGCGCTGGTGTCGGGCTGGCTGAAGCCGATCTTCTTGCGGTTGCCCGAGGAGGAAGAGCCGCCGGAAGCCGACTTGGTCGTGCCGCAGGCGGCCAGTACCGGGGCCCCGATCGCTAGCCCGGCGGTGATGCCCGCCCCGCCCAGGAACCGCCGGCGGGACAACGGCCCGCCCACCGCCAGGGCGCCTGGCCGGGCCGCGAGGATCGGGCGCTGCGGTCTTGTTTCAGCCTGCTGCTCACGCTCATTCAGATTCATGGGTCCGCCTCCGAAGTCAGTGCAGTGCCGGGCTAGGGGTAGCTGAGCGGGGACCATCGCGGGTCGCGGCAGGTGCCGCAGACCGACCGAAGCATCCGGCGCGAGCAGGCGATCCGCATCATTACGAGCATTTGCTCGCCAGCCGCGCGATTGTTCATCTGCACAGTATGCGCGTACCGCATGTAACGGGCAAGAGCCTGTTTTTCCCGCGATATGACCGCGCGGCGGCCTGGCGGCCAACGACAGATTCCCGTCCGCTCGCAGCGAGCGGACGGGAATCAGCTGGACCCGGCTGGGGCCTCCGGACCGACGGCCTCAGGGCTGGTAGGAACCCGGAACCCAGGCCCGGGTGGTCACCGAGATCGCATTCCAGGCGTTAATCGTGACGATCAGCGCGACCAGCGCGGCCACCTCATCCTCGGTGAACTCGGCGGCCACGGCGGCGTAGCTGGCGGCCGGGACGTGCTCGCCGGCCAGCAGGGTCACGGCCTCGGTGAAGGCCAGCGCGGCGCGCTCCCGCGCGGTGAAGTACGGCGTCTCGGCCCAGGCCGGCAGCGCGTACAGACGCTGCTCGGTCTCGCCGATGGCCCGGGCGTCCTTGGTGTGCATGTCGATGCAGTACGCGCAGCCGTTGATCTGCGAGGCGCGGACCCGGATCAGCTCGCGCAGCTTCGGGTCGATGCCGGCCCGGTCGAGTTCCTTGGTGGCGGCGCCGTCGAGGTGGCCCATGGCCCGCGAGAAAGCCGCGGCGCGGGCATCGAAGTCGAGTCGGACGGGGATCTGGGTGGCGGTCTCAGTAGTGCTCATGCCGACTACGCTAGCCTCGCCATGGCCCACTGATAAGGTCCACTCTGATGCAAGAGATATGGGCCACTTCTGATCAGGCCGACGGTGCCGACCGCCGCGGCGCCGGCGCTGACCTGCACCTGGAGCTGGGCCGCACCAGGGTCCGCCGGGGCCTGGAGGACGCGCTGCGCGCGGCCATTCAGGCCGGGCGGCTGCAGCCCGGCGCGCGGCTGCCGTCCTCGCGGGCACTGGCCGCCGACCTGAGCCTGGCCCGCAATACGGTCGCCGACGCCTACGGCCAGCTCATCGCCGAGGGCTGGCTGGTCGCCGAGCGCGGGTCGGGCACCCGGGTCGCTGAGCGGGTGGTCACCCGGCCGGCCAGCCCGCCGCGCGCAGCGGACCCGGCTGCCGCGCTGCGGCACAGCCTGGTGCCGGGCACGCCGGACCTGTCCGCCTTCCCGCGCAGCGCCTGGCTGGCCGCCGCCCGCCGGGCGCTCGCCGCGTCGCCGGACGCGGCCCTCGGCTATGCCGATCCGCGCGGGCGGCCCGAGCTGCGCCAGGCGCTGGCCGAGTACCTGGCCCGGGCCCGCGGCGTGCGCGCCGACCCCGAGCACATCCTCGTCTGCGCGGGCTTCACCCAGGCGCTGGCGCTGCTGACCAAGGTGCTGGCCGCGCGCGGCGCGACGACCATGGCCATCGAGGAGTACGGCCACCGCCACCACCGTGAGGTGATCGCCGCGGCCGGGCTGGCGGTCCGGCCCGTCCCGGTGGACGCGGGCGGCGCCGTGCTGACCGGCCTGGACGGCGCGCAGGCCGCGCTGCTCACCCCGGCCCACCAGTTCCCGGCCGGGGTGCCGCTGGCCGCCGCCCGTCGCACCCGCGCGGTGAGCTGGGCGGCCGCGGCCGGGGCGACCATCATCGAGGACGACTACGACGGGGAGTTCCGCTACGACCGCCAGGCCATCGGGGCCATGCAGGCGCTGGCCCCCGGCAGCGTCGTCTATTCGGGGACCGCCAGCAAGACACTGGCGCCGGCGCTGCGGCTGGCCTGGCTCGCCGTCCCGCCCGGCCTGACCGCCGAGCTGACCGCGGCCAGGGAACTGGCCGACCGGCACGGCCCGGTGCTCGACCAGCTCACGCTCGCCGAGCTGCTGCGCTCGGGCGGATATGACCGGCATGTGCGGCGGTGCCGGCTGAGCTACCGGCGCCGGCGCGAGTACCTGGCCGGGGCGCTTCGCCAGCACGTGCCGGGCGCGCGGCTGGCCGGCATGGCGGCCGGACTGCACGCCGTCGTCGAGCTCCCGGCCGGGCGCGAGGAGGACGAGGTCGTTGCGGCGGCCGCAGCTCGCGGCCTGGCCGTGTCCGGGCTGAGTGAGTTCGCCGCCACGGGCGGCATGACCGCCCCGCGGGCCGCCCCGGCGCTGGTCGTCGGATTCGCCGGGCCCGCCGCGAGCGCGTTCACGACGGCCATCGCCCGCCTGGTCGCGGTCCTCGCGCCGGGCGGCCGGTAGAGTTTTCCGCACGGCTGCCGCGCAGCGCGGGCATCACCGCGGATGCGCGCCGACGCCGCACTCAGCCATCACCGCAATGAGCCAGGAGGTCATGATGCCGGCCAAGGGAAGCGCGGAGTGGAAGGGTGACCTGCCGTCCGGGGCCGGCACCTTCACCGCCGGCGACACCATCAGCGGGGAGTACACGTTCAAGTCCCGCTTCGAGGACGGCCCCGGCGCCAATCCCGAGCAGCTGATCGCCGCCGCCCACGCCTCGTGCTTCTCGATGGCGCTGTCCAACATCCTGGCCCAGGGCGGTCACCCGGCGAACTCGGTGCAGACCAACGCCACCGTCACGCTGAAGATGGTGGACGGGGCCCCGACCATCACCAAGATCGAGCTGGTCACTACCGGCCGGGTGCCCGGCCTCGCCGACGCCGAGTTCCAGGAGAGCGCCGCGGCCGCCAAGACCGGGTGCCCGGTGAGCAAGGCGCTGGCCGGCGTGCCGGAGATCACCCTCGACGCGACCCTGGCCAGCTGACCGGGCGGCCTGCTGACGTGGCCCGGCCCGGAGGCCGGCCGCCGGCGCGGAGCATGTCCTACGGGCCGGATGTGCTGGCCCCGCAGCCGCGCCGCCCGGCGGAGCTGCCGCGCGTGGCCGCCGAGCGCGGCCTGGTCGTGGAGGACGCCGCCGGGCAGTTCTGCGGCGCCGTGATGTTCTGCGAGAAGGACGCCGTCACCCTGGAGGACCGGCACGGAAAGCTGCGGGTCTTCCCGCTGGACGGCGTCTTCCTGCTCGAGGGCCAGCGAGTCCGGCTGGTGCGGCCGGGCCCGGCCCGCCCGGCCGGCCACGGCCGGACCGCCTCTGGCTCGGTCGCCGCGCCAGTGAGCCGGGCCAAGGTGGCGCGGGCCAGCCGGATCTACGTCGAGGGCCGCCACGACGCCGAGCTGGTCGAGAAGATCTGGGGCGACGACCTGCGTGATGCCGGGGTGGTCGTGGAGTACCTCGGCGGCGTCGACGACCTGCCCGCGATCACCGCCGAGTTCGGGCCGGGGCCCGGCCGGCGGCTCGGCGTCCTGGTCGATCACCTGGTGGACGGCTCCAAGGAGAGCCGGATCGCGGCGCAGGTGACCTCGCCGCACGTGCTGATCGTCGGGCACCCCTACATCGACGTCTGGGCGGCGGTGAAGCCGTCGGTGCTGGGCATCCCCCGCTGGCCGCACGTCCCGCCGGGCCAGCCGTGGAAGGAGGGCGTGCTGCGCGCCCTGGGCTGGCCGGACAACACTGGTGCCGCCTGGCAGCGCATCCTGGCCGCGGTACGCAGCTTCACCGACCTGGAGCCCGCTTTCCTGGGCCGCGTCGAGGAGCTGATCGACTTCGTCACTGCCCCTGGCAGCAGCTGAGCGGTGCTGACCAGGGAGCCGCTCCTGGAATCCGCGCCAGAGCGGTCCGGGCAGGCCAGTGGGGCCGCCCCTGGAACCCCCGGCCAGGACCGTCCGGGCAGGCCCGGGGGTCAGCCCCCGGTGCGGGCCGTCAGGCCGGCTGGGTGGTGCGCAGGCAGATGGTGACGTCCAGGTCGCGCAGGCTGGCCAGCATGTCGTCGGTGTACTCGGTGCCGATGTCGGTGAGCACGTAGCCCAGCTCGTCGCGGGTGCCCAGCAACTGGCCCTCGATGTTGACCTTGTGCTCGGCGAGCACCTGGTTGATCGTCGCCAGCACGCCCGGAACATTGCGGTGCAGGTGGGCCAGGCGGTGCGTGCCCGGCGTGCGGGGCAGCGCCACCACCGGCAGGTTGACGCTCAGCGCGGTGGTTCCCGCGGTCAGGTAGTCGTGCAGCTTGCCGGCCACGAACTCGCCGATATCCTGCTGCGCCTCCTCGGTCGACCCGCCGACGTGCGGGGTGAGGATGACGTTGGGCAGTCCGCGCAGCTCGGAGGCGAACTCCTCGCCGCGGCCGCGCGGCTCGGCCGGGAACACGTCCACGGCCGCGCCCGCCAGGTGCCCGGACTCGACGTGGCGGCGCAGCGCGCCGTGGTCGACGACGAACCCGCGGGACAGGTTGAGGAAGATGCTGCCCGGCCGCATACCCGCGAACTCCGCCTCGCCGAACAGGCCGCTGTTGCCCGGCCGGCCGTCCACGTGCAGGGTGACGACGTCGGAGATCTCCAGCAGCTCCTCCAGGGTGCCGCACCGGCGGGCGTTGCCCAGGGCCAGCTTGTCGGCGGTGTCGTAGAAGAACACCGTCATGCCCAGCGCCTCGGCCAGGACCGACAGCTGCCCGCCGATGTTGCCGTAGCCGACGATCCCGAGCCGCCGGCCGCGCACCTCGTGGCTGCCGGCCGCCGACTTGTCCCATACCCCCGCGTGCATCTGCGCGTTCTTGTCCGTCAGCCGCCGGGTCAGCGCGATGATCTCGGCCACGGCCAGCTCGACCACGCTGCGGGTGTTGGAGAACGGGGCGTTGAACACCGCCACGCCCCTGGCCGAGGCCGCGGTCAGGTCGATCTGGTTGACGCCGATGCAGAAGGCGCCGACGACCAGCAGGCCGGGCGCGGCGTCCAGGACCCGCTGGGTCACCTGGGTGCGGGAGCGGATGCCGAGCAGGTGGACGCCGTCGACCGCAGCGATCAGCTCGTCCTCGTCCAGCGCCCGGGCAGCCGTCTCAACCTGGTAGCCGTCCTTGGACAGCCGGGCAGCGGCATCGGGATGGATGTTCTCCAGCAGCAGGGCACGTAGTTGCACTCCAGCAGCCTATGCGAGGCCCGGCGGAGGTCTCCCGGCCCGTCCGGCTGCCCGGGCTAGGATCATTCCTGAACATAAGCTCACAACACCAGGCAGGTTTAGCCGCATGCTTGCAGTGCTCCGCCGGCAGCGCATCCTGGATGAGCTGCAGCGCAACGGCTCGGCGCTGATCTCGGGACTGGCCGAGCTGCTGTCCGTGTCTGAGATGACCATCCGCCGTGACCTGGCCGGCCTGGAGAGCGAGGGGCTGCTGGAGCGGGTGCACGGCGGCGCGGTGCTGGCCCAGCGCGGCGTCGAGGAGCCCGGCTTCGACAAGAAGGTCTTGTGCCAGCAGCCGGAGAAGACCGCGATCGCCCACGCCGCCGCGGCCATGATCAAGCCGGGCTCGGCCATCGGACTGTCCGCGGGCACCACGACCTGCATGCTGGCCCGCAGGCTGGCCCAGGTCCGGGGCGTGACAGTGGTCACGAACTCGGTGCAGGCGTGGACCGAGCTGCAGCGGGCCGGCGACGGCCGGTCCCCCGTCATCCTGACCGGCGGCGACTACCGGACCCCGTCCGACGCGCTGGTCGGCCCGACCGCCGACGCGACGCTGCGGACGATGTATGTGGACATGCTCTTCCTCGGCGTGCACGGCATGGATCCGGTAGCGGGCCTGACCACGCCGAACATCTCCGAGGCGGAGACCAACCGGACGTTCATCGCGCACGCCCGCCGGGTGGTGGTGCTAGCTGACCACACCAAGTGGCGGACCGTGGGGCTGCATATTATCGGGCCGCTGTCAGCCGTCGACACCGTCATCACCGACGAGGCGATCGCCGCCGAGGGCCGCGAGGCGCTGTCGGCCCAGGTGGACGATCTGCGCGTGGTGGGCGTCACTGCCTGATACCCGCAAGCGCTGCGGTCCGGGCCGGGCGGGCTCGCCGGGCTGAGCCGCAGGCGGGCTTACCCGCCGGGCGGGATCTCGCCCGAGCCGCGGACGATCAGCTGGGTGGGCAGCTCGACCCGCCGGGCCGGGCCGTGCTCGCCGGCCAGCCGGCGGAACAGCAGCTCGGCGGCGACCCGGCCCATCTGCGCCGGGTCCTGCGCGACCACCGTGATGGCCGGGGTCAGCAGGTCGGCCAGCTCGAAGTCGTCAAAGCCGACCACCGCGGGCCGGGCCCCGGCGCGGGCCAGCTCACGCAGCGTCAGCACCGTGGCCCGGTTGTTGCCGCAGAACACGGCGGTGACCGGCGCCGGGCCGCCGAGCATCCCGGCCAGCGCGCGGGCGATCCCGGCCGGCTCGGGCGGGGCCTGCACGACCCAGGGCTCGCTGACCGGCAGGCCCGCCTCAGTCATGGAGTCCAGGTAGCCGCGGTAGCGCAGCCGCGCGGTGTAGATGCCGGCCGCGTCACCGATGTACCCGATCCGGCGGTGCCCCGCGCTGATCAGGTGCGCGACGCCCGAGCGGGCGCCGGTGATGTTGTCGGTCAGCACCGCGTCGGCTTCGATCATGCCGGCCGGCCGGTCGACGAACACTGCCGCCATGCCCGCGTCCATCTCCGGCAGCAGGTAACGATGGTCGGACGCGGCCGGGATGATGATCAGCCCGTCCACCCGCCGCGCGCAGAACGCCAGGGACAGCTGCTGCTCCCGGCCCGGCCGCTCGTCGCTCGACCCGGTGAACAGCAGTGACCCGTGCTGGTGCGCCACGTCCTCGACCGCGCGGGACAAGGCGGAGTAAAACGGGTCCCCGATGTCCTCCAGGACCAGCCCGACCGAGGCCGTCTGCCCGGTGCGCAGCAGCCGGGCGCCGTCGTTGCGGCGGAAGCCGAGCTCCTCGATGGACGTCCGGACCCTGGCCGCCTTGTCCGGCGCCACCCCGGGCTCGTCATTGACGACGCGGGACACCGTCTTCAGCGCCACGCCCGCGTGCGCGGCGACGTCTTTCATGGTCGGGCGGCCCCGGCCGCGGGGCAGCTGGCTCGGCATGTGTCACTCCCCCTCTTTGGGGGTCAGCTTGGCAGCATCCCGGCCGTTCAGCAAAAGCCGGAAAGCGGTCACAGTACCTGGTAACGGCCGATTGCCGGTCGTCCGCTGTCATCTTGACAGCGTTGTCGGGGCGATCGTAGACGCGCGGCACGAGAGCGGCAGGAAATCCCGGCCGCGAAGATCCAGACGGCCGGCGCTAGGTGCTGATGAGCCGGCCCGGCAGGCGGCCGGGGACCGGGGCGCCCGCGCGCCACACCGGCTCGCCGGCGACCAGGACCAGGTCGACGCCGGCAGCGGGCTCGCGCGGGCTGGCATAGGTGGCGCGCTCGGCCAGGCCGCCGGGGCCGATCACGCACAGGTCCGCGGCGAGGCCGGGCGCGATCCGGCCGCGCTGGCGCAGCCCGTAGACGTCGGCGGCGTGCGCGGCCAGGTGCCGGGCGGCCTGCTGGTAGCCGGCCTCCGGGCCGGCGGCCAGGTAGTGCGCGGCCAGCCGGGCGAACGCGCCGTAGCCGCGCGGGTGCGGGTGCTGGCCGGCGTAGATGCCGTCCGAGCCTGCGCACTGCCGGGCGCCGGACGCCAGCCAGGCGATGTCCGCGCCGGACAGGCCGGGCCGGTCCAGGTGCGCGCCGACGCCGAGCTGCGAACTGGCCAGCAGGTCCAGCGCCCACTCCCCGGCGCCGCGCCCGGCGCGGCGCGCCGCCTCGGCCACCGTCAGCCCGGCGCAGCCGGCCGCGGAGTCGGGCAGGCAGCCCAGGTAAACGTGGCTGAGGGCATCCTCGCTCAGCTGCCTGGTGGCCAGCAGCGCGGCCCGCTGCCGCGGGTCTGCCAGCGCGGCCAGCGTGCTGGCCGTCCCGCCGGCCTGCAGCCCGGCCGGGAGCACGAGCATGGCCAGGATGGAACTGGACCGGCGGTAGGGGTAGCTGTCGTAGGTCAGCGGCACGCGGGCCGCGTCCGCGGCATCGAACGCGGCGGTGATGTCGGCCTGCGTGCCCCACAGGTGGCTGGCGTGCACGCCGGTCCCGGCGCGGCGGCCGACGGCGACCAGCTCGGCCAGGCCGGCGCCGACCTCGGGACCGTAGCCGCGCAGGTGCGAGACGTAGGGCCGGCCGGCGGCCGCCAGCGGCGCCGCCACGGCGGCCATCTCCTCGACCCCGGCCAGCCGGCTGGGCAGGTAGTCCAGCCCGCTGGACAGCCCGACCGCGCCGTCGGCCAGCGCGGCCTCGACCTGCCGCCGGGCCGCTGTCAGCTCGGCCGGCGCGAGCGGGCCCGCGGCCGGGCCCGCCACGTTATGCCGGATGGTGCCCTGCGAGGCCAGCACGGCGACGTTCTGGGCCAGCCGCCCGGACACCGCCGCGCCGAAGTCCGCGACCGAGAAGTCGCGCGGCGGCTCCAGCGCGCCGTTCACTGGCCCGAAGTACTGGCTCAGGTAATCGGCAGTAGCCCGGCTGGCCCCGATCCACGACTGCCCGTCCTGGCCGACGACCAGCGTGGTGACGCCCTGGGCCAGCGCGCCGTCGACCCGCCCGGCCGACAGCAGCGGGCCCTCGGCGTGCGCATGCGCGTCGATGAAGCCCGGGCAGATCACGCTGCCCGGCGCGAGGTCGGTCACCTGGCACCCGGCCGGAGCGGCCAGGCCCCGCCCCACCGCGGCGATCAGCGGCCCGTCGGTCAGGATGTCGGCCGGGAACGTCGTCGCGGCGATCCCGTCGGCGACCAGCCCGCCGCGCAGCAGGACCGGCACGTCAGGCCGGCTGGCGGACCGTGGCGGCTGCCCCGGCCAGCAGCGCGGCGACCGGGGTATCGGCGAGCAGGTACCGCATGACCCGGCCATCGCGCTCAGCGGTCACGATCTGGGTCGCGCGCAGGTAGCGCAGCGCCTGCGAGACGGTGGTGTCGTTCAGCCCGGTGGCCGCGGCCAGGTCCGAGACGCTGATCGGGCCGGCGGCGCTGATGCAGGTCAGCAGCGCAAGCCGGGTCGGGTCGGCGAGCACGGCGAAATGCTGCGCGCGGGTCCGGACCGCCTCGGGGTCACCCAGGGCCGCGATGGCCTGGCAGACGCGCTCCTCGTCAATGATCCGGTGATCCGCTCGATCGGCGGGCAGCAGGTGCACGACCTCAGTCTGCCAGAAGCACGCGAGTCAGCCGGCGCCGGTCAAGGCGGCCGGGAGCAACAAACACAGACCTTGCCAGGAATGCCGAAAAGTGGAAAATAGGATTTATTCCTGGCAAGCCGGACTAATGGCTGACTGAAGGGCTGGACGGCTCCTGGTCAGGTTCCGCCGTCGGCCATTCCGGTGCCCCGCCGAGAAGGAGCACCCGCATGGAGCCCTTTACCCAGGTCCTGGATCCCCTGCACTCGGTCGCCGGATCGACGCTGCTCGCCCTGGTCCCGGTGGCCGTCCTGCTGCTGTTGCTGGCCGTCTTCCGGGTCAGCGCCTGGCAGGCGGTGATCGCAGGCTCGGCCGTCACCCTCATCCTGGGCGTCACCGTATGGGACGCCCCGGTCAGCAATGCCCTGGGCTCCTACGGCCTCGGGGCGGCGACCGGAGTCTGGTCGGTCGACTGGATCGTCTTGTGGGGGGTGATCATCTACAACACCCTGGTGGTCACCGGCGCCTTCGAGGACTTCAAGCGCTGGCTGATCCGCCAGGCCACCGCCGACATCCGGGTCCAGACGCTGCTGATGGCCTGGGCCTTCGGGGCGCTCATGGAAGGCCTGGTCGGCTTCGGCTACCCGTGGGCGGTCGTCGCCCCGATCCTGATCGCGCTCGGGGTCGCTGACCTGGCCGCGATCCGGGTCGCCGCGATCGCCAACAACGCCCCGGTCTCGTTCGGCGCCCTCGGCGCCCCCATCATCGGGCTGGCCGCGGTGACCGGGCTGCCGCTGCTGTCCCTGTCGGCGTCGATCGGCAAGATCGTCGCGATTCTCGCCCTGCTGCCGCCCTGGGTACTGATCTACCTGGTCAGCGGCCGGCGCGGGCTGCGCGACGGCTGGCCGCTGGCGATCGTCGGGTCGCTGGGCTACATTGCCGGCCAGTTCCCCATCGCCGAGTTCGTCGGCCCGTACCTGCCCGACATCGTCGGCTCGCTGGTCTGCTTCGCCGCCCTGCTCGGGCTGCTGCGGGTGTGGCGGCCGAAGACCGTGCTCGGCTTCGGCGGGCGCGAGCTGACCGCCGAGGAGGCCGCAACGGCGGCGAGTAATCCGGAAAACGGGCCTGCCGGGGGCTGGCGGGTGGCCCGCGCGCTGGTGCCGTTCGTCATCCTCATCGGCGTGGTGGTGGCCTGGACCGGCCCGTGGTCGCCGCTGCCCGGCTATGTCCCGTACGAGCCCTCGGTGACGGCGGCCGGGTCGCTGGGCGGCGGCACGGTCGAGTCGGCGTGGAAGTTCGCGCCCTTCGTGGCCGGCACCGCGATCCTGGCCTCCTGGATCCTGATCCTGGCCTTCCTGCGGCCCAGCCGGAGTCAGCTGGCCACGGTGCTGCGGGACACGGCCCACCAGATGTGGGGCGCGCTGCTGGTCGGGCCGTTCATCTTCGGGCTGGCCTACGTGTTCAGCTACTCCGGGATGGCCAACTCGATGGCCAACGGCTTCTCCAAGGTCGGCACCAGCTATATCGTGCTGGCCGCCATCCTGGGCTGGATCGCCGTCGCGCTGTCGGGCAGCAACACCTCATCTAACGCCCTGTTCGGGCAGTTCCAGCTGTCGGTGGCCCAGCTGCTGCACGCCCCGCTCCTGTTGTTCCCGTCGCTGAACTCGGTCGGTGCCGAGGTCGGCAAGCCGGTCGCGCCGCAGACGGCCAGCGTCGGGGTCTCCACGACCCGGTTCGTGCGCAACGAGGGCCAGGTGATCCGCTACAACATGGGCTGGACCCTGGTGCTGCTGGCCTACCTGATCGCGATCGGCTGCCTGTACTACTTCTGGCTGCCGGGCGCGATGCGGCCCTAAGCCGGCCTGTCAGGCCGCCGGCGAGTCACGCACGGCGCTGTCCGGCGGCCGGGCCCCGCGCCGGTCGGGCCGCCGTGGTCAGGCCCAGCTGGGTTCCGCTGTGCGTCATGCCCAGGACCAGGAAGGACTGAGCCACGGTCTGCATCCAGGTGCCAGCCACCGAGATGAGCTGCCCGC
>DASUBV010000227.1:0-4146 GCA_035763085.1 Streptosporangiaceae bacterium
CGGTAGGGCATCTTGCGCAGGCTCGGCGTGCCGAACACGGTCAGAAGCCCGGCCACGCCGACGACGACCCCGAAGAACCCGGCGCCGGGCAGCGCGGGCACCTCCAGCCCGACCGCCACCCCGGCCACCCCGATCACGACCGCCGCCCGCGCGACGAGCAGCCAGCCGCGGGCCTCACAGCTCTTGAGCTTCAGCCAGCCCTGGCGCTGGACATCGCGGGTGAGCTGCGCGCAGATCCGCCCCACTGGCGCCCGGAACCTGTCCTTCAGCTCGGACACCCGCACCTGGTCCCCGTCGCGGAACAGCTCCTGCAGCAGCGTCTGCTCATACGGCAGGAGTCCGCCGCGCGACCCGGCCAGCCCGGCTGAGGCGGAGGGGAGCGGCGCCTGCCGGATGAGCCGCCAGTCGCGGGCTTCGTGGTCAGCGGCCTTATGGTCGGCCTCGTGGTTGGCGGCTCCGTGGTTGGCGGCTCCGTGGTTGTCCTCGTGGCTGGCGGCGTCGTGCGCCGCGGGCTGACCGGCGGTGCCGGGGCGGACCCGAGGCGTGCCGGGCAGGTCCTCGATCCGGAGGTAGCCGCGGATGGCCAGGTCGACGACGGTGGCCGCGATGTGCCGCGGCTTGACCTGGCCGGACCGGACAAGGTCGGCCTCGGCCGGGCGGATGACCCGCCCGGGCAGCCGCGGAGCCAGGCCGGTGTGGCCGGGATGGCCGCCGCGACGGGCGTGCCTGGCCAGTTCCGCCGGCAGCTCGGCTTTCGCTGCCCGGCGCCGCCAGCCGGCCACCGCGAGCCAGGGCCAGCCCCACAGCAGGGCCACCGCCGCGACGGCCAGGGCCGCGCTGAGCGGCGTGGGCTTCAGCGGGGCCAGGGGCCCGTTCTCGTTCACCAGGAGTGGCGGTCCGGCCTGAACGCTGCCCGGCGGTACCAGGACCGCGATCGTCATGCCCTGCCCGGGCGGCAGCGACGCCTGCGTGAAGCGAGCCCGCTGCCCGGTCACCGTGGTGGTGTCGCAGCGGGCGTGGCTGCCCTCGACTCCGGCGTAGCAGCTGACGTCGCTCAGGGTGCCCGGCCCGCGCACGGTGGCGAGCACGTGGCGGATCGGCACCGTCCAGTCGGTGCCGATCAGGTTCCAGTCCAGCATGTCCGTATCGGCGACCGGGGCGAGCGCCCGCCCGATGTCGTAGCTGAGCACGTACCGGTGCTGCCCGGTGATCGTCCGGTCCGGGTCTCCGATGCGGATCATGAGCTCGTAGTGGTTCTGGGTCACTGTGGTCCCGGACGGCGCGCCGTCCGGGCTGAACACGGTGATGTGCCGGATCGGGAACTCCTGGACGCGCCCGCCGCTGGCCGGCAGCCGGTCCAGGATGTAGCGGTAGATGCCGTGCCGCCGGCTGGCCCCGAAGTCGTAGGCGATGACCTCCCGGACGTGTGTCACGCCGTCCGGCCGGATGGCCACGCCGATGTCATACGAGGTGATCTGCTCACCGCTGGCGGCGCCGGCGGACCGCGCCGGCATTCTCGCTGCGCCCGCGCCGCTGGCGCGGGCGGCTGGTGCCAGAGCCACCAGCACCACCGGTACTGATAGCCCGGCTATGCCCGCCAACCGGGCAAACCGCGCCCACATGAGCCGAGCATAAGTCGTAACGGCCCGGCCAGCTCGCCGCCTGCCCGACCATTTTGCCGCCATTTCACGGCCGCTGCCGCGGACGCTGATCACCAGCTCCCGCCGCCGCCACCGCCGGCCCCGCCGCCAACCCCGCTCCCGCCGAAGCCGCCGCCTCCGAAGCCGCCCGCCCAGCCGTTGGCCCCGGCGCGGGTGAAAGGCGAGGCGACGCCCGCCGGTGCCCACCCCGCGCCAGCCCGGAGGAGGTGGGCGGGCGGGGCGAGGCCGCAGACCTGGTACGAGAAGGTGGTGAAGTACCAGCCCGGCAGGGGCCCGGGTCCCGTCACGCTGGATTCCAGCCACGGCGCGGCCTGGACGGGCGCGGCGAGGCCGTCGAACCGCTCGGCCCAGCTGGCTGCCTCATCCAGGGCAATGGCGTACGGGAGCAGGTCGGTGAACTCCGTCCACGAGTCCGCCGACGCCGCCGCTGGCTGCTTGGCGGCGACCTCGTCGCGCAGCGGCCGCAGCTGGGCCACCAGCCGCATTCCCCTGGTGCTGAGCTGATAGGGCTCCCGCCGCATTCTCGCCGTGGTGATCAGGGCCAGCAGGGCGGCGCCGCCGAGGACCAGGCCGGAGAACTCGGCGCCCGGCGGCTGGTGCAGCGTGAACCCGGCCGCTGCCACGCCAGCCCCGATCACCGCCACCACCCAGCAGCTGATGTTCCAGCTGCGGAGCTGGCTCATCTTGAGGCGAAGCCTGCCCTCGCGCTGCAGGTGCCAGGCGAGCGCGGCGGCGACCCGCGTCATCGAGTCCCAGAACGTACCGTGCAGTTCGGAGACTCGTACCTGGTCGCGGCCGCGGAACAGCTCACGCAGCAAGGTTTCCTCGTACGGCAGCAGCCGGCTGCGCGATCCCGCCGTGCTGGCCGTCCCGGCCGGGATCCGCTTGAGCCGGATGAGCCGCCAGTCGACCGGGCTGAGCACCGCCAGGTCGGCCGCGTCGGAGCCCTCGGATGTCAGCGCCCGGGCCGTGAGCTCGTCGCCATCCGTGAGCCCGGCGGCGTCGCCGGCCCGCGACACGTCCTCGATGCGCAGGTAGCCGCGGATGGCCAGGTCGACGACAGTGGCCGCGATGTGCCGGGGCCGGGCCCCTCGGGACAGGACGGCACCGGCCTCGGCAGGCCGGAGTACCCGCGCCGGGCCGAGCCCGTCGCCCGGCCGCACGTCCACTGCGAAGCCCGGCGGCAGCGTCACCGCGGCCGCGCGCCGGCGCAGCGCAGCGGCCAGCAGCAGCGGCCAGGTGAACAGCAGCGCCACCACCACGATGGCCAGCACCAGGCCCGCCAGGGGCCCGAACCGCTGCAGCCTGCCGCCCGTGCTGACCAGTAGCGGCGGCAGCGCCCGCACGCTCCCGGCGGGCAGCGCAACTGTCACCGTCATGCCCTGGCCGGGAGCCAGGACGGCCTGCGTGAACCGCGCCTGCCGCCCGGAGGCGGCCGAGCTCTCGCAGTCGTTGCGGCTGCCCGTCGCCCCGGCGTAGCAGGCCGCGGACGTGACGGCGCCCGGCGCGCTCACCGTGGCCGCGACATGCGCGATCGGAACCGTCCACCCGGTGCCGACCAGGTTCAGCCGCAGCCGCTCGTGGCCGGCCGTCGTCGTGATCGCGCGCGCGATGTCGTAGCTGATCACGTACGTGTGCTGTCCGGTGACGGTCCGCGCGGGGTCCCCGATTCGGACCATCACGTTCGCATCCCCGGGAGTCACCAGCGTCTGCGACGGCGTCCCGTCCGGGCTGGACACGGTGACATGGCTGACCGGGTACTCGCGGACGTGCCCGTCGCCCGCCGGCTGCCGGTCCGGGATGTAGCGGTAAATGCCATGCCGCCGGCTGGCGCCGAAGTCGTAGCCGATGACCTCGCGGACGTGGGTCACGTCGTCCGGCCGGATCGTCACGCTGATCTGATACGAGGTGACCCGCTCGCCGCCACCGTCGCGGTCCGCCCCGCTAGCCCGAGTCGCCGCGCCAGCCCTGGCGGCCCCGCCCGCCCGGCTCGTGCTGCTCGCTTGCGCTGCCTGTGCCATCGGGATTAAACCCAGCAGCACCACCGGAATCGATAGCCCCGCAATGCCCATCAACCGGGCAAATCGTGCCCCCATGAGCCGAGAATACGTCTCGTCGCGGCCAACCGAGGAGTGCAGTGAGCTCGGATAAACCGCACTGGTGCCAGGCAGCGGCCCGCCCGGCGCGCTCCCAGTAGGCTTAACGAGTGCTGATCCGAGTCGACCTGCGTGGCAAGCCCGCTGCTGACCTGAGCCCCGGCGAGCTCGCCGGGGTGCTGCCGCGCGCTGAGCTCGACGTCGAAGCCGCCCTGGCCGCCGTGCGGCCGGTCTGCGACGACGTGCGCCAGCGCGGTGCCGAGGCGGTCCGCGAGCATACCGCCCGGTTTGATGGCGTTGATCTGGAGACGACGCGCGTCCCGGCGCAGGCCCTGGCCAGCGCGCTGGCCGAGCTGGATCCCGCCGTCCGCGCCGCCCTGGAGGAGGCC
>DASUBV010000228.1:0-7404 GCA_035763085.1 Streptosporangiaceae bacterium
CGTGCGTGACCGATGGCCGCCTGGTGCCGGCATCGTGATCTGACGAGCCGCTGATGTGCCGGGTGGCATCCGGCAGTTCGCGGGCGTGCTGGCGCGCCGCTGCCCTCGCCGGAGCGAATCCGGTGGACCGGGTGCGGTCCCGCCGCTGGGCGGGACCGCACCCGGATCGCTCCGCGGCTACTTGGTGAAGTACCAGTACTCGGGGAACAGGCTGAACAGCGGGCCGAACGTGACACCGTGCAGCTTGCTGCTGACCGCCTGGATCGTGTACGCGTTCGGGTTCCAGATGAACGGGAGCTGCTGCGCTCCGTAGCTGGAGTACTCGTGCGAGACGGCCAGGCTGTTACTGGTGTGCGTCGCGTTGATCAGCTGGTCCATCTGCGAGTCGGAGTAGTTCCCGGCGTTCGACCCGGCGCCGGTCGCGAACAGCGACTCGCCGGTCGGCTCGAAACCCGGGCCGTCGAAGACCCACCCGCCGTAGGCGAACACCTGGATGTTGCACTTCGGGCCCATCGGCGCGCACGGCGCCGCCTCGCCGACAATCGTGTTGAACGACTGCCCGACCAGGGTGATGTCGATGCCCGCCTTGCTGGCATCGGACTTGTAGGTCTGCCACATCTGAGTGGTCGCGGCCTGGCCGGTCGAGTAGACGAAGGTCAGCTTCAGCTGCTGGCCCTGCTTGATCCCCGTGCCGCACCGGGACGGGGTCTGGCAGGTCATCACGCCGCCTTTCATCACCCAGCCGTGGCTGGTCAGCAGCGACTTGGCCTTACTGATGCTGAACGGGTACGGGCCCTGGTAGTTGTTCGCCTTCTGGGCGTCGGGAATCCACTGGTTGCCGGGCGGCGCGTTCGGCGCGGGGCCCGAGGCCGGGACGGCGTAACCGCGGTAGATCGCCTTGATGACGCCCGGCTGGTCAAACGCGCTCTGCAGGGCCTGCCGGACATACAGCTGCCGGACGATGTAGCCGATCTGCGGGTTGTTGAAGTTGGGCTGAGCGTAGGTGATGCCGAAGAAGTAGAACGGCTGCAGGTCGTAGCCGCTGCCCAGCGGGTTGGTGGCCGGCAAGGTCGAGTTGGCCGGCTTGGGCGGCAGGTCAGCTGACGGGATGTAGCCGACGTCGAGCTGCCGGGTCTTCAGCGCGGTGTACTCGCTCGAGTCCGCCGTGTACGGCAGGAACTTGACGGCCGAGACCTGCGGCTTGGGGCTGCCGGAATACGACTTGTTCGGCACGATCGTCACGTTGCCGGTCGTGCTGAAGCTGGTCAGCCGCCACGGTCCGTCTACCACCTGCCACAGCTTGTTGGTCGCGTAGTTTCCGGACTGCTTGGCCTGCGCGCTCAGGAAGGCGAACACCTGCTTGCACTTGGCCCAGCCGTCGGCGCTGCTGTCGGTGGTGCAGCCGCCGCTGCCCGCCTTGGCGCTCTGGCTGGTGACGTCCCAGGCCATCGGCATTGGCTTGAGCTCGCCGAGCTGGTTGTAGGTGAACCAGAGGCTGGAATAGGACCGGTTGAGGTGGAAGGTCACCTGGCCGGGCCCGGTGGCCTTGTAGGACACCAGGTTGTCCGGCAGCAGTCCCTTCGCGTAGCCATACCAGTTGGCCTTCTCGGCCTCGGCCATGTTCAGGAAGAAGATCAGGTCCTTGGCGTTCACGGTCTCGCCGTTTGACCATTTCCAGCCCTTCATGTTCACCACGACGGTCTTGCCGCCGTCGCTGAACTGCGGCGGGTTGGCCGTCGACAGCGGGTAGTTGATGCCCACCGCGCTGTCGGAGTTGCCGCCGAACATGTACAGCGGCCGGAAGAACAGGTACTGGAACTGCAGGTTGTAGACGCTCGCCTCGGTGACCGGGTAGAACGGGAAGATGTAGTTGTAGGTGACGTTCGCCGGCAGTGCGATCGTCGCCGTCCCGCCCTTCACCGGCACACCGTTGCTGCCGCCCGAACTACTGCCGCCGCCCGAGCCGCAGCCCGCGGCGACCAGCCCGGCCACGGCCACCCCGGCAATGGCCGTGAGGCGCAGTTTCCGCCCCCACACGTTCATGTAAGGCTCCCTTCGCGATGAAACACGCGCACGTAACGTGATCCTGGCATGAATTTGATCTTTTGTGAGCCCTACAGACGAGTAGTCTTTACAACTGGCGCGCTGGCGCCGCCGTGCCGACGCCCGCGGGCCGGGTCACCGGAGCCGCCATTCAGCTGCGCGCAGGCCGCCATTACCGACGATGCGCAGGGGATGCGGGCGCGGGCGGCAGGGCAGCTGGCTGCCGGCCGGACCGGATCGCCGGCCTGAGCCGCTGCGGGATGGCTCTACGGCCGGAGCTGCAACCGCCCTACGACCGGAGCTGCAGCCGCCTTACGGCTGGCGCCACAGCCGGTAGACGATAAACAAGGGCACTCCGGCGACCGCGCTCAGATCGTCCGGGAACTGCCGCAGTGCCTCCGCTGAGGGCTGCGGCTCCGCAACGCGGTCCACCCGGAACCCGGCATCGGCGAACGCGCCGAGGACCGCCCCCAGCGGCCGGCGCCAGAAGTGCTGGGTCACTTCGACGTCGGCCTTGCGCCAGGTATCGGACACCAGCTCGGTGTCGAAGTAGCCGCCGCGCTGGTGCGGGGTGGCCGGCCCGAACGGGTGGTCGAGGGAGATGACGGCCCAGCCGCCAGGCCGCAGCGCGGCGGCGAACGACTGCAGCGGGACGCTCCAGTCGGCGACGTAGTGCAGCGCCAGCGAGCAGGTGATGCCATCGAGCGAGCCGGGTTCCAGCGGCAGCGGCCTGGCCAGGTCAGCAACCAGGAACCGGCCGCGTCCCGCGCAGCGACGCTCCGCTTCCTCGATCATCCGGGGGCTGACGTCAACCGCGACGACGTCGGCGCCCTGATCCAGCAGCCACTGTGCCTGCGCTCCCGATCCGCAGCCGGCATCGAGCACCGCGGCGCCGTGCAGGCCGCCGGGCACCAGTGACCTCAGCGCAGGCCGCTCGAGGAGCCCGTTGAACGGCCCGTCATCGGTCGTCGATGACCAGACCGCCGCCAGCCGGTCGTAGGCCTCACGGGTTAGCAGGGTGTGCTCAGCCTGGTTACCTGGTGTGTCAGCGACCACCAGGCGAGCTTAGCGAGAACCGCCCTGATGCGCCCATTTCAATAGATTTGCCAGGCGCCGGCGGGGCGGCCGTGGCCGGCGGCGGCAGGCGACCGCTGCCCGCTCCCCCAGCGGAGCGCTATTTTCGCCGGGGGTGTCGATTGGGCAGGCCCGGCCCGACGTAACGGGTAGAGGGACTCAGCCAGCCACGGTGAGTCAGCCAGGGCGAAGGAGAGCAGTCATGGCTCAGTACGCAGTCCTCATCTACGCATCCGACTCGGCACACGCACCGGATGCCACGCCTGAGGATATCCGGGAATGCAATGACCACGCCGACGAGCTCACCGCCAGCCGCTCGATGGTCATGGCCTACGCGCTGACCCCACGCGACATGGCGACATCCATCCGGGGCAGCACGATCACCGACGGCCCGTTCCTGGACTCCAAGGAGGTGGTGGCCGGCTTCTACGTGATCGAGGCACCTGACCTGGATGCGGCCCTGGCGATCGCTCGCACCAACCCGGTCGTGCACAGCGGGGGCGGCGTGGAGGTCAGGCCGGTCCACAGCGGCGGGATGATCGAGCACGGCGAGCAGGCCACCGGATGACCGACCGCGCGGCCGTCGAGTCGGCGATCGCGGACGCGCACCGCCAGGAGTGGGCGAGGGTCCTGTCCGCCACGGTGCGCGTCGCGCGAGATTTTGACCTCGCCGAGGAATGCGTGCAGGAGGCTTACGCCGCCGGCCTGCAGGCCTGGCTGCAGACCGGCATCCCGGCCCGGCCGGCAGCCTGGCTGACCGCGACGGCCAGGCGCCGCGCGATCGACGCGCTGCGGCATGAGCAGGCCATCCGCAGCCGGCTGCCACTACTGGTGGAGCCGGATGCGGTCAGCGATGCGGAGGTCGGCATGATCACTGGTGAACCGCCACCCGGGCACGGTGCGGAGGAGACCGCCCGGGTCCTCCCGGACGAGCGGCTGCGGCTGATCTTCACCTGCTGTCATCCGGCCCTCGGCCAGGATGCCCAGGTGGCACTCACGCTCCGCCTGGTGTGCGGGATCACGACCGCGGACATCGCCCGGACGTTCCTCGTGCCCGAGGCAACCATGGCGGCCCGGATCACCCGCGCGAAGAAAAAGATCTCGGTGGCGCGGATCCCGTTCCGGGTACCCCGGCCAGCCGAGCTGCCGGAGCGGCTGAGCGCCGTGCTGGCCGTGATCCACCTGCTGTTCACCACCGGCCACACCGCCCCGTCCGGGCCGTCGCTGGTGCGCGCCGACCTCGTCGACCGGGCGCTGCAGCTCACCGGCATGCTCCGCGCTCTCATGCCGGCCGAGGCTGAGGTGGCCGGCCTGCACGCCCTGCTGCTGGTCACCGATGCGCGGCGGGCGGCCCGCGTCGATGCATCCGGGCACCTCGTCCAGCTCAAGGACCAGGACCAGTCGCGATGGGACCATGCGGCGCTGGCCACCGCCCACGACCTGATCGTCGGCTGCCTGCGCGCGGGCCCGCCAGGCCGGTATGTCCTCCAGGCCGCGATCGCGTCCCTGTACGCAGAGGCGCCGGATCCCGGCCAGACGGACTGGCCGCAGATCCTCGTGCTCTACGACAAGCTCCTGGAGGTGTGGCCATCCCCGGTTGTCGCCCTCAACCGGGCGGTGCCGCTGGCGAGGGTCGCCGGTCCCGGGGCCGCGCTCGCGGATGTCGAGAACCTGGAGCGCGACGGGCGGCTGGCGGGTTACCAGTACCTCCACGCGGTCAAGGCCGACCTGCTGAGCCAGGCCGGCCGCCCGGCCGAGGCGGCCGAGGCCTACCGGCGGGCGTTCGAGCTGGCGGCTAATGACGCCGAGCGCGCGTTCCTGGCCGGCCAGATCGCTCAGCACAGCCCGCCGCATGCCCCGCCGGCCGGCCAGGCGGGCACGGCCGCCGGGCAGGCGGGCACGGCCGCGAACCCGGAGAGCACGCCCGGCTAGGCAGCCCGCATTCATCAGGTGACCAGCCAGCCGCTACCTGCCGCCGGGGTTGTCAGCCGGCCTGCTCGCCCGCGGCCTGAACTGCCGCGTTGCGCCGCACCGGGCGGCCAGAGCCGGCTGGAATCAGGCGATGAGCCGGCGCAGGCCGGGCTCCCGCCTCAGGCAGCAGTGCCGTCGGCAGCGACTGCGCCCATCTGCTGCTCGACCCAGATGGTCTTGCCCGACTCGGTGTAGCGCGTCCCCCAGCGACGCGCGACCTGCGAGATCAGGAACAGGCCCCGCCCGTCCTCATCCGTGGCCCCGGCTATCCGCAGGTGCGGTGAGGTGCTGCTGCCGTCGGACACCTCGCAGATCAGCATGTCCGGCTCCTGCCGGATCAGCAGCAGCCGGATAGGCGGGCGGCCGTAGCGGATCGCGTTCGTCACCAGCTCGCTGACCACGAGCTCGCAGGTAAGCGCCAGATCCCCCCAGCCCCAGTCGGCCAGTTTGCGGCCCGCCATCTCGCGGGCATCACGCACGTGCACCGGGTCGGATGGCAGGTCCCACGCCGCGACATGATCGGCGTCGAGTCCGTGCACCCGGGCCACGACCAGCGCGGAGTCGTCCTCGGCCGGCGTGTCCAGCACCGGCCCGATGATGTGGTCGCACACCTCCTCAGCCGAGCCCGCCGGCCGGGCCAGGTCCCCGGCCAGCCGCGCCAGCCCCTCGTCGATGTCGTGACCACGGGACTCGACCAGGCCGTCGGTGAACAGGGTGAGCAGCGCCCCGTCCTCGAGGGGGAACTCCGCGGACTCGAAGGGCAGCAGTCCCACGCCCAGCGGCAGCCCGGCGGGCAGGGCAGCAAAGGTGACGTCACCGCTGGCGGTCAGGACGGCCGGGGCCAGGTGGCCCGCCCTCGCGGCCGCGCACCGCCGGGTGACGGGATCGTAGACCACGTACAGGCACGTGGCGCCCAGCACGTGGTCGGCCAGCGGCTGCTCGTCGGCGGCGGCGCCGGGCGCGGCCGGCCCGTCCTGCTCGGCGAGCTTGAGCACGCGGTCATCCAGATGCGCCAGCAGCTCCGCCGGAGACAGGTCAAGCCCGGCAAGCGTGCGCACCGCAGTGCTCAGCTGGCCCATGGCGGCGACCGCGGTCGCTCCGTGTCCCACCACGTCGCCGGCCACCAGCGCCACCCGGGCACCGGACAGCGGGATCACGTCAACCCAGTCGCCGCCCAGGCCAGTCGGCCCGCTCGCCGGCAGGTACCGGGAGGCTACTTCCAGGGCAGGCGTGCTGTGCAGGCCCCGCGGCAGCAGGCTGCGCTGCAGGGCGAGGGTGGCCTGCCGCTCCCGCTGGAAGCGCCGGGCGTTGTCCAGGCACACCCCGGCCCTGGCGGCGAGCTCGACCGCCAGGCTGACGTCCTCCGCATCGTGCGGCTCGCCGCCGGCCCGGCGGCAGAAGAACGCGATGCCCAGGGTGGTCCCGCGGGCCTGGACCGGAACCGCGCACATCCAGGTCACCCCGAGGTGCTGCAGCGGGGCTACCCAGCCCGGGTCGCCGGCGGGCCAGCCCGCGCGGGACTCTGCCACCGAGACCACGAGGGGATCTCCGCTGATCAGGCTCTGCCGGATCGCGGTGCCGGCCGGCAGCGGGAGCACGGCTCCCGGCCCGGGAACCTCCGGGGAGCCGAACGCCGCCCGCAGTCCCGACCGGACCAGCACCACCGGGACGTCCGCCTGCACCAGCGGCGGCTCCTCGCCGCGCAGCACCGGCTCCAGCAGCTCGACCGACACCAGGTCGGCGAAGTCGGGTACGGCGACGTCCGCGAGCTCCTGCGCCGTGCGCGGGATATCGAGGGTGCTGCCGATGCGCTCGCTGGCCCGGTTGAGCAGCTGCAGCCGGGTCCGCGCCCGCCGCTCCCTGGACTGATCCGCGATCATGTACCAGGTGCCCACGGCCGCGCCCTGATCGTCGTCGATCCGGAAGGCGCTGAACCACCAGGAGAGCAGCCGCCGCCCGACGGGTGACGGGCCGATTATCTCGAAGTTGAGCACCGAGTCGCCGGTCGCCAGCACCTCCCGCAGCTTGTCCTCGACCTTCGCGGCCAGCTCGGCGGGCAGCACCTCGGACGGCCGCCGGCCGATCCGCCGCTCCCGCGGGAGCCGCCCTTCGTAGGTGAGCATGTCGTTGCACCAGGTGTAGACCAGGTTGCGGTCGAGCATGGCCACGCCCACGCCGGAGTACTTCAGGATCGAACCCAGCATCAGCCGGCTCAGCTCCCCGGCTTCCGGGAATTCCTCCTCAGGGCCCATGCTCCCCCTGTCGATCGCACACGAGATCTGGCAGCGGGGACGTACCCAGAGTCTACGGGGTGCC
>DASUBV010000229.1:0-9073 GCA_035763085.1 Streptosporangiaceae bacterium
TAGGCACCGTCGACCAGGTTGCCGCCGTAGTGGGCGTGGCTGTAGGGCACGTACCGGCGGTGGGTGACGGTCAGCCCCAGCCGCGGGTCAGCGGCCCCGGCGGCAGTCCCGGTGCCGGCGCTCACGCGCTGGTCCCGATTCGCTCGGGCTGCGACTCCGCGCCGCTGCCCGCTGCCGCGCCGGGCGCGCTACCGTTGTCCTCGGCCGGCGGCGGCGCGGGAGCCAGGCTGTAGGCCAGGTAGCTGGCCACCTCACCGGGCGTGGTGCCCTTGCCGAAGACCTTGTCCACGCCCAGGCTGCCGGCGCTCGCCGGGTCATAGCGGGGCCCGCCGGCGACCAGCAGCGGGCGGTCCGGGCCGGCCGCGTCGAAGGCGGCCGACATCTGCCTCACGTTGATGATGTGCGCGTCCCGCTGGGTGACGACCTGGCTGACCAGGACGGCGTCGGCGCCCTCGGCCCTGGACCGCTCGACCAGCCGCTCCACCTCGACCTGGGAGCCGAGGTTGACCACACGGATCTCCCGGTAGTACTCCAGGCCCTTCTCCCCCGCGTGCCCCTTGACGTTAAGGATCGCGTCGATGCCGACAGTGTGCGCGTCGGTGCCGATGCAGGCGCCGACGACCACCAGCTTGCGGCCCAGGCCGGAGCGGATCCGCAGGTTGACCTCGGCCGGGGACAGCAGCGGGAACTCGCGCTCGGCCACCACGACCTGCGACAGGTCAACCAGGTGCGCGACGCGGCCGTAGACGATGAAGAACGTGAACGCCGGGCCCATGCCCTTGGCGTGCACGACCATGGCGGGCTCCAGGCCCATCTTGGCCGCCAGCTGGAGCGCGGCGCCCTCGGCCCGGGCCCGCTCGGAGGAGCTGCCGAAGGGCACCGGCAGGGTGAACGACACCTGCACCCGGCCGTCGCCGGTGGTGTCGCCGTAGGGCCGGACGATCTGCGGCTGCTGCTGGCCGGACTGCTGCTGGCCGGACTGGGGCTGGTCGCTCATGACGATGCTCCGATCTCGCTCAGCTCAGCGGCCGGGCTGCCCGCGGCTGACTCCGGGTTCTCCAGGATGTTCCGGGCCGGGTTGAAGTACCCGTCAGCCTGCTCGATGACGCCGTCCAGGCCGCGGCCGCCGTCGGCCGGGCGCTTGGTGATGCCGAAGGTGCCGTCGGCGATCGCGGTCAGCAGGCCCTCGTCGGTGATCTTGCGCAGCAGCGCGACCGCCTCGGCCAGCACCTGGCTGGCCCGCTGGTCGATGAACCCGCCCGGCACGGGCTGGAAGCTCTCGCCGAGCCGCCCGGCCGCGTCGCGGACGTAGCGGACGTTCTCCAGGGCCAGGTCGCGGTCGGCCAGGAACGGGGTGTGGATGCCCTCGGTCATCATGCCGATCAGCAGGATGGACTGGTCGGTCATGACCCCGGCCAGGTTGAAGAACGCGTCCAGCAGGTAGCCGGCGAACACGTTCCCGGTCATGTGCTTGGTCGGGGGCATGTATTTCAGCGGGGCATCGGGGAACAGCTCGCGGATCAGCTGGGCGTGCGCCAGTTCCAGCAGGAACGAGTCGGGCACGGCCGGGTTGATCTCGAACGCGTGCCCCAGGCCCAGCTGACCGTCGGCCAGGCCGGCCTCCTTGCCGAAGAACTCGTTCATCAGCTGGCTGACCACCACGGTGTGGGCCGCGTCCACGGCGTCGGCGGTGGTCAGGTAGTTGTCCTCGCCGGTGTTGATGATGATCCCCGCGCGGGCGTGGATCTGCCGGGAGAACCGCTGGTCGATGAAGGTCCGGCGGGGGTTGATGTCGCGGAAGATGATCCCGTACATGCAGTCGTTGAGCATCATGTCCAGGCGCTCGAGGCCGGCCAGCGACGCGATCTCGGGCATGCACAGGCCCGAGGCGTAGTTTGTCAGCCGGACGTAGCGGCCCAGCTCGCGGGAGGTCTCGTCCAGCGCGGCCCGCATCAGCCGGAAGTTCTCCTGGGTGGCGTAGGTGCCGGCGAAGCCCTCGCGGGTGGCGCCCTCGGGCACGTAGTCCAGCAGCGACTGGCCGGTGGACCGGATCACCGCGATGATGTCGGCGCCTTCCCGGGCCGCGGCCTGGGCCTGCGGGATGTCCTCGTAGATGTCGCCGGTGGCCACGATCAGGTAGATCCACGGCATCCGCGGCTGCGAGGTCTGCGCGATCATCTGGTCGCGGGCGGCCCGCTGGGCGTCGATCCGGGCGATGCCCTGGCCCAGCGCGGCGCCGGCCGCGGCGCGGGCGGCATGGGCGTCCGCGCCGCCGGGAATCCGGAAGCTCACCTTGCCGGCGGCGGCGTCGCGGGCCAGCGCGCCCAGGTCGGGGTAGCTCCCGGCGCGCAGCGCGTCCCAGGCGGGCAGGGCCACGCCGTGCTCCAGGCCGACGCTGTCGCGGACCGCGTCGGCGAGCCGGTTGACCCAGGGCATGCCGTCGGGGTCGGCACCCTGCAGGCCGGCTAGCCGGAGCACGGCTCGCTCGACCGAGACGGTGGTGTGCGTCCGGGCCATGTCCACGATCGGCCGCCCGGCGCGGCGGGCCAGCTCCCTGGCCTCGCGCACCAGCGCCGGGTCGAGGCTGAGCCGCCGGGTGACGGGCCGGTCGGGGCCCGTGGTCGCGTGCGCGGCGGGCGAGCTGGCTGCTTCCACCATTACTCCTTTGGCTCGTGGGACCCGGCTTCGTCGATCCGGCGGTCGAACAGGCCCCGCACCCCCGGCTCGGCCCGGATCAGGTCGAGCGCGAGCTGGGCGTGTCCGGGAACATACCCGTTGCCCACCAGCATCGTGACGTCGGCTGCCGCGCCCTCGGCACCGAGCGCGGCGGCGGTGAACGACGTCGCCATGGAAAAGAAGATGACGGTGCCGCCGGGCGCGGTGGCCAGGATCGCGCCGCCCTCGCAGCCGGGCACGTCCACGCACACCACGGTGACGTCGGCCGGGCCGCCGGCCGCCTCGATGGCCCGGGACACGCCGACCGGGTCGCGCGCGTCGGCGATGACGATCTCGTCGGCCAGCCCGGTCCCGGCCAGCAGGTCGGCCTCGGCCTGGACCGGGACGACGCCGATCACCGGGCCGGCGCCGGCCCGGCGCGCGGCGGCCGCCGACAGCGAGCCGCTCTTGCCGGCCGCGCCGAGCACGGCGACGACCGGTCCGGAGCTGCCGGGATGGCCGCCGGCGGCGTGCCCGGCCACGACCCGGTGGGTCAGCGCGGGCGCGCCGCAGACGTCCATCACCGCCAGGGCCAGCTCGGCTGGCAGGTCCGCGGGCAGCACGGCGGCGATGGAGCGGCCGAACAAGATCGCGTGGCCGGCGCACGGCACCTGCTCCGAGCGGCCGTCCCAGCTGGCCAGGCCGTCGGTGATGACCAGCGGCGTCAGGCTGAGCGAGACGAGGGTGGCGATCTGGTCGCCGGGCTGCAGGCCGAGCGGCGAGGCCGGGCCGGCCTCGTCGACGACGCCGGTCAGCATGCCGCCCGAGCCGGTCACCGGGTTCTGCATCTTGCCCCGGTCGGCGACGATCTCCAGCACCGCTTCGCGCATTTTGCCGGTTTCGCCCCCGGTGGCCTCGCGGAGCTGGCGGAACGAGGCGGCGTCCAGGTTCAGCCGGCGCACCGCGACCCGTACCTCATCAGGCCAGATCTGCGGGCGGGCGTCCAGCCGCCGGGCGGCCTGGGGCAGCACTCCCGCGGGCTCTAGCACCCGGTGCAGGCCCAGCGGCGAGCCCTCGCGGGCCGCGGGCGCGAGATCAGTTCGGGGCAGCGGTGTGGTCACCTCAGCCGTCCTTCCTGGTGGCGGTGCTAGCCGCGGCGCGGGCCGGGATGCGGCCAGGGTAGTTCTTCTGGCTTGATTCGGTAGAATTTCCTGTACAGAACTATACCGACAGCATGTTCTTGCGTAGTGTGCCGGAACTGCAAGTGTTCGTCCGGGCTGCCGACGGGCTGGCTCATAGCTCGCAGGCCGGGCCGGGCGGGCCGCCGGGCAGGGTCGCCGAGCGGAAGGGCCAGCCACGTCGATGATCGACCAGCCATATGTCTACCGCCATGCCGAACTGGTGGAGCCGGACTGGCGCCGGCTGCCCGGCTGGGCTGCCGTGACGCCGGAGGAATGGGCCTCGGCGCAGTGGCAGCGCGCGCACTGCATCAAGAACATCCGCCAGCTGCGCCAGGTGATGGGCGACGGGCTGAGCGAGGAGTTCTGCGCCGACCTGGAACGTGACCAGGCCGAGCGGGCCACCATGTCGATGCTGGTGCCGCCGCAGATGATCAACACCATGGCGCCTGCGGTGGCCGCGGACGCGCCGGGGTTCACCGACGCGCTCTACGCCGACCCGGTGCGCCGGTACATGATCCCGGTGTTCAGCGACCGCCGGGCCGACTGGCCCTCGCACCCGATGTCGTCGCGGGACTCGCTGCACGAGGCGGAGATGTGGGCGGTGGAGGGCCTGACCCACCGGTACCCGACCAAGGTGCTGGCCGAGGTCCTGCCGACCTGCCCGCAGTACTGCGGCCACTGCACCCGGATGGACCTGGTCGGCAACCCGACGCCGGTGATCGACAAGCTCAAGTTCGGGCTGGCCCGCGAGGACCGGCTGGGCGCGATGATCAGCTACCTGCAGCGCACGCCGGGCGTGCGGGACGTCGTGGTGTCCGGCGGCGACGTGGCCAACCTGCCCTGGCCGCGGCTGGAGTCGTTCGTGTCCAGCCTGATCGAGGTGGACAGCGTCCGGGACATCCGGCTGGCCACTAAGGCGCTGATGGGCCTGCCGCAGTACTGGCTCACCGACCAGGTACGGGCCGGGATGGAGCGGCTGGCCGCCAAGGCCGCGCAGCACGACGTGAGCATCGCGATCCACACCCACGTCAACGCCGCGCAGTCGGTCACGCCGCTGGTCGCGCAGGCGGCCAAGGCGATGCTGGACACCGGCATCCGCGACGTCCGCAACCAGGGCGTGCTGCTGCGCGGCACCAACGACAGCGCGCGGGCGCTGCTGGACCTGTGCTTCGCCCTGCTCGATGACGCGAAGATCATGCCGTATTACTTCTACATGTGCGACATGATCCCCAACGCCGAGCACTGGCGGCTGTCGCTGGCCGAGGCCCAGCAGCTGCAGCACGACATCATGGGCTACCTGCCGGGCTTTGCCACCCCGCGGTTCGTCTGCGACGTGCCCTACGTCGGCAAGCGCTGGGTGCACCAGGTCGCCAGCTACGACCACGAGCGCGGCATCTCGTACTGGACCAAGAACTACCGCACCGGCGTGGAGCTCGAGGATGAGCTGGCCCTGGAGCGGCAGTACGAGTACTACGACCCGATCGACCTGCTGCCGCAGTCCGGCCAGGACTGGTGGCGGGCGCGCGTCGCCGGCGGGACCGCCACGCAGCCGGCCGGGCCTCGGGCCGCCGCGGCGGCCAGCTAGCCGCCCCGGGCCCGGAAGACCGGCTCCAGCCGGGCCCAGCTGCGCACCCAGTTCTGCCGGGCGATCCTCGCCGCCGCGGTGTCGTCCCGGTTCCGGAACGCCGCGAGAATCGCCGCGTGCTCGTCGTTGGCGGCGGCCATGATGGCGAGGTCCCGGAATCCGGCCCGGTCGAAGCGCCGCAGCTCGAGGGTGATGCCCTGCAGCATGTCCACCAGCGGCTGATTGCCGGAGGCCTGGTAGTAGATGGCATGGAATCGCTCGTCCAGGGTCTGCAGATCCTGCGGCTTCTCGGGCCCGCCCATCTGCTCCAGGGTCGCGGCCAGGCCGCTCAGCTCCCCGGCGGTCAGCCGCGGCGTGGCCTGCTCGGCGGCGAGCGCGTCCAGCGCGCCGCCGATGGCGAACAGGTGGGGGGCACGGTCGAGCCGCAGCGGGGCGACGCGGGTCTGCCGGCCAGGAAAGGTCTCGACGAGCCCGTCCTGAGCGAGGCGGAGCAGGGCCTCCCGCACTGGCGTCCGGCTCATGCCGAGGAGCTCGGCGATCTCGGTGTCGAGGATGGGCTCGCCGGGCTCGAGCGGGCCGAGGGTGATCCAGTCCCGCAGCTGCTCATACGCGGTGTCGCGGGCGCTGACCCGCGCCGGGCGCGGGAGTGTGTGGGGAAGCGGCACGTGCTTGCGCTCTCTCTCGTTCTGTCGTGACCTCGGACGGACCGGCGGCGAGCCACATGCGGCGCCCGGCCAACGGTCCCCGGCGATTGCCGGAGTTCACCCAGGCTTGACCCGTCAGAAAGGTCCGCAGTACTGTCTCGCTCATGCAGTATATTGCGTATCGCATCCTCAGGCGACGGTAGGCAGCCACTGCGCAGATTCACCACCGGCCTGGTGCCGCCCCCTGGCCCGGGCCGGACGCACAGCCGGGCAGGCCACGAGGCGATTGGGGCGCCACATGCAGATGAGCAGGAGATGGAAGCGCGCCGGGCTGATCGCCGTCGCCGCCATCGTGCTGGCCGCGGCCGGCTGCAGTAGCGGCAGCGGCGGCAGCTCTGGCTCCGGCTCGCCGGGTGCCGGCAAGCCGGTCAGCGGCGGGACGGTCACGGTCGCGCTGCCGGCCGCCACCACCTACAACTGGATCTTCCCCTTCTTCTCGGTCACCGTCGAGAGCGTCTTCAACGTCAACCAGTTCCAGTGGCTGATGTACCGGCCGCTGTACATGTTCGGCGGCAACGACAACTCGGTGGAGATCAACTACTCGCTCTCGCCGGCCAACGCGCCGCGGTACTCCGACGGCGGCAAGACCGTGGCGGTCAGCCTCAAGGGCTGGAAGTGGTCCAACGGGGAGACGGTCAATGCCAAGGACGTCGTGTTCTTCATGAACATGGTCAACGCGGAGAAGAAGGCCTGGTACGCCGCTGCCCCCGGGCTGCTGCCCGACAATGTCGTCTCCTACCAGGCCACCGGCCCCAACGAGGTGACCTTCCACCTGGACAAGGCCTACTCCAGCATCTGGTACACCTACAACCAGCTGGATGAGATCACCCCGATGCCGATGGCCTGGGACATCACCCGCGCGGGCGCGGCGCCCGGCAGCGGCGGCTGCACCACTGACAGCGCGGCGGACGGCTGGGCCAGGTGCAAGAAGGTCTACTCCTACCTGAACGGCCAGGCGCAGAAGCCCTCGAGCTTCGCCTCCAGCCCGATCTGGTCGGTGGTGGACGGCCCGTGGAAGCTGTCCAGCTTCAGCACCGACGGCAACGTCACCATGGTGCCCAACGCGAAGTACTCGGGCAGTCCCCGGCCGCACCTGTCCGCGATCAAGTTCCTGCCGTACACCTCGGACGCGACCGAGTACACGGCGCTGAAGACCGGGCAGGTCGAGGTGGGCTACATCCCCACCCAGGACCTGCCGCCCCGGCCGCCTGGCTCGAGGCTGCCGGCGACCAACCCGCTGGGCAGCAGCTTCAGGCTGCAGGGCTTCTATCCGTTCGGCATTAACTACTACCAGCTGAACTTCAACAACCCCACCGTGGGACCGATCTTCCGGCAGCTCTATGTCCGGCAGGCCCTGCAGCTCACGCTGGACCAGCAGGGGATGGACAAGGCGGACTGGCGCGGCTACGCCTTCCCGACCACCGGGCCGGCGCCGAGCTACCCGCCCAGCCGGTGGATCCCGGACGCGCAGAAGGCCAGCAACGGCCAGGGACCGTACCCCTTCAATGTGGCCCGGGCGACGAAGCTGCTGACCAGCCACGGGTGGAGCAAGGTCGGCGGCGTGATGACCTGCCAGGACCCGGCCAGGTGCGGGGCCGGGATCCGCAAGGGCCAGCAGCTGAAGTTCACCATCGACTACGTCAGCGGATCCACCGCTGTCGCGTCGGACTACAAGGTCTACGCCTCCGACGCCTCCCGGGCCGGCATCGCCATCGAGCCCATCAGCCGGACCTTCAACACGGTCATCGGCGAGTCGGCTCCGTGCCCGGTCAAGCCGAGCTGCAGCTGGCAGGCCATCGCCTACGGCGGCTGGGTCTTCGCCAGCCCGACGTTCGAGCCGACCGGCGAGGCGCTGTTCCAGACCGGCGCCTTCAACAACTCGGGCAGCTACTCCAGCGCCACGATGGACAGCCTGATCACCCAGACGCACACCAGCAGCAGCCTGGACGCGTTCCACCAGTACGCGACGTTCACCGCCCAGCAGCTGCCGAGCATCTGGCTGCCGAACCACTACACCGTGCAGGCGGTCTCGGCCAAGGTGCACGGCGTCACCTTCAGCCCGGTCTTCACGTTCCTGCCGGAGTACTGGTACCTCACCAGGTCCTGAGATCTCACCGGGCCGGGCCTGCCGCTGCCGCCAGCGGCAGGCCCGGTGTCCTGCCCGGCCGGCCCGGCGGCCCGGACGGCCCTGGCGGGCCGCGGGCCGCCGGGTCTGGTCCTGATCACGGCGGCGGATCTATGGTGACAGTCCGGGCAGCAATCCAGGAGGATCGATGAAGACGAGGGCTGCGGTTCTGCGGGGCACGGGACAGGACTTCGAGATCACCGAGCTCGAGCTCGACCCGCCGAGGGCCGGCGAGGTGCTCATCCGCTACGTCGCCTCGGGGCTGTGCCATTCCGATGAGCACCTGCGCCAGGGCGACCTCATCCCGCGCTTCCCGATCGTCGCCGGCCACGAGGGCGCGGGCATCATCGAGCAGGTCGGCCCCGGCGTCACCCGGCTGCAGCCCGGCGACCACGTGATCTGCTCGTTCCTGCCGGTGTGCGGGCACTGCCGGTGGTGCTCGACCGGCAAGTCCAACCTCTGCGACATGGGTGCGACGATCCTGGACGGGGTGCTCACCGACGGGACGTACCGGTTCCACGACGACGAGGGCACCGACTACGGCGGCATGTGCATGCTCGGCACGTTCTCCGAGCGGTCGGTGATCAGCGAGAACTCGGCGGTCAAGGTCGACCCGGACCTGCCGCTGGACAAGGTCGTGCTGATCGGCTGCGGGGTGCCCACCGGCTGGGGTTCGGCCGTGCACGCGGCGGCGACCGAGCCTGGCGACACGATCGTGATCTACGGCATCGGCGGAATCGGCATCAACAGCGTGCAGGGCGCGGCACTGGCCGGCGCCCGCAACGTCATCGCGGTCGACCCGCTGCCCAACAAGCGCGAGGCG
>DASUBV010000230.1:0-3480 GCA_035763085.1 Streptosporangiaceae bacterium
GGCGCAGGCCGCGGTGCAGGAGTCGCGGGCGCTGGGCGCCGGCCCGGCCGGCGCCGCGCCGATCGCGGCGGCGGCCCGGTTCCTGGCCAGCCCGAAGCGGGAGCGGTTCGTCTACCAGTCCACCCTGGAGGCGATCACCACCCTGCGCGGGGTGCCAAAGCCGGATGCCGAGCAGGTCCGGCCCTAGCGCGGGCCGGCCAGGGCCCTGGCGCGGCAGGTCAGGCCGGGCCGCCGGGCAGCCCCGGCCCGGCGGCACCCTGGTGACCGGTCCCCTCGTGGTCGGCGCCGTGCTGCTCGGGGTGCAGGACCGCCTCGCTGACCGTGCCGGCCACCGCCGGGGAGACCTCGGGCAGGCCGGCGCCGGTGCTGAGCGGGTGATGGCAGGCGGCCAGGTGCCCCTCGCTGCCGCGGGGCAGCAGCGGCGGCTCCTCGGCCCTGCAGATGTCGGTGGCATACCGGCACCGCGGGTGGAACCGGCAGCCGGACGGCGGGTTGATCGGGCTCGGCACATCGCCCTCGAGGACGATCTGCTGCCGGGCCGCGGACAGGTCCGGGTCCGGGATCGGCACCGCGGACAGCAGCGCCTCGGTGTAGGGGTGCGCGGGCCGCAGGTACAGCTCCTCGGCCGGGGAGATCTCCACGATCTTCCCCAGGTACATGACCGCGATCCGGTCCGACACGTGCCGGACGACGCCCAGGTCGTGGGCGATGAAGATGTAGGTCAGGCTGAGGTCGTCCTGCAGGTCGTCGAGCAGGTTGATGACCTGGGCGCGGATCGACACGTCCAGGGCCGAGACCGGCTCGTCGGCGATGATCAGCCGCGGGTTGAGCGCCAGCGCCCGGGCCACGCCCAGCCGCTGCCGCTGCCCGCCGGAGAACTCGTGCGGGTACCGGTTGACGTGCTCCGACGACAGGCCGACCAGCTCCAGCAGCTCCAGCACCCGGCCGCGGATGTCGGTCCGGCTGCCGCGGCGGTGGATGCGCAGCGGGTCGGCGACGATCGCGCCGGCCCGCTTGCGCGGGTTCAGCGACGCGTACGGGTCCTGGAAGACCATCTGCAGGTCGCGCCGGACCGGGCGGAGCTGGCGGCGGGAGGACCTGGAGATGTCCCTGCCCTCGAAGACCAGCGAGCCGCTGGTGATGTCATACAGCCGCACGATGCACCGGGCCAGCGTGGACTTGCCGCAGCCCGACTCGCCGACCAGCCCGAGGGTCTCCCCCGCGCGCAGCTCGAAGCTGACGTCATCGACGGCGTGCACCCGCGCGATCTCGCGCGGGATCAGCATGCCCGCGCGGATCGGGAAGTACTTCTTCAGGTGCTCGGCGCGCAGCAGGACCTCGCCGTCGGCAGTCGGCGCCGGCCGGTCCCCGTTCGTCGCGGTCATGGTGACTCCTCGGCGAGCTCGGGGTGGACGGTGCCCTCCCGGATGTCCTTCTTGCGCTGCAGGTCCAGGTGGCAGGCGTCCAGGTGGCCGTGGCCGGCCCTGTCGCGCAGCTCCGGCCTGGTGGCGCACAGCTCGAACCGGTGCGCGCACCGGGCGCTGAACGCGCAGCCCTCGGGCAGCTGCAGCAGCGACGGCGGCAGCCCGGGGATGGCGGCCAGCCGCCGCGGCCGCGGCCGGTCCAGCCGGGCGATCGACCCCAGCAGGCCCCAGGTGTAGGGGTGCTGCGGGTCGTAGAACAGGTCCCGGCTGCTGCCGGTCTCCACCACCCGGCCGGCGTACATCACCGCGATCCGGTCGGCCATGCCGGCCACCACGCCCATGTCGTGAGTGATCAGCACCACCGCGGTGTTGAAGTCCTCCCGGAGCTTGCGGATCAGGTTGAGGATCTGCGCCTGGATGGTGACATCCAGGGCCGTGGTCGGCTCGTCGGCGATCAGCACGCCGGGGTTGCACGACACCGCCATGGCGATCATGACCCGCTGCCGCATGCCGCCGGAGAACTGGTGCGGGAAGGCATCGATCCGGTCGCGGGCGTTCGGGATGCCGACCGCGGCCAGCAGCTCGACCGCCCGGTCACGGGCGGCCCGGGCCGATACCTGCTCGTGCGCCCGGATCTGCTCGGCGATCTGCCAGCCGACCCGGTACACCGGGTTGAGCGAGGTCATCGGGTCCTGGAAGATCATCCCGATGCCGGAGCCGCGGATCGAGCGGATCTGGTCCTGGCCCAGCTTCATCAGGTCCCGGCCCTTGTACAGGACCTCGCCCTCAAAGCGCGCGTTCGGGTCGGTGATCAGCCGCATCACGGTCATCATCGTGACGCTCTTGCCGGACCCGGACTCGCCGACGATGCCCAGCGTCTCGCCCTCGCTGACGGTGAGGCTGACGCCGTCGACGGCCCGGACGACCCCGTCGTCGGTACGGAAGGAGACTCGGAGGTCGCGGACCTCCAGCAGTGGGTCGGTCATCAGGCGGGCCGCACTCTCGGGTCCAGGCGGGCGTAGCCGATGTCGACCAGGGCATTAGCCAGCACGATGAAGAACGCTCCGTAGCTGACGGTGGCCATGATCGTCGGCAGGTCCAGGTTGGTCAGCGCCTGGTAGGTCAGGAAGCCGACCCCGTGGATGCCGAACACCACCTCGGTCAGGATGGCCCCGCCGCCGACGAGCGCGCCGAAGTCCAGCCCGAACAGGCTGACGAACGTGATCATGGAGTTCCGCAGGGTATGCCGGACCAGGACCCGGCGCTCGGTGAGCCCCTTGGCGCGCGCGGTGCGCACGTAGTCCTCATTCTGGATCTCCAGCACGCTGGCCCGCAGGACCCGCGCGTAGAAGCCGATGTACAGGATGGACAGCGTGATCCAGGGCAGCACCAGGCCCTCGAACCAGCGCGCCGGGTTCTGGCTCAGCGGGTTATAGCCCAGCGGCGGCACCCAGCTGAACACAACCGTGTGGTGCAGCCCGCCCTGGGAGACCAGGTTGACCACCTGCCCCAGCCAGAACACCGGCGTGGACACGCCGACCAGCGCGACCACCATCAGCAGCGGGTCGAAGACGGTGCCGCGCAGCCGGGCCGCCCCGATGCCCATCACGATCGCCATCACGATCCAGATCACCGCGGCGCCGAACACCAGCGACAGCGTGGCGGGCGCGGCGGCGATGATCTCCGGCACCACCTTCTGGCCCTGGTTGGAGAAGGACACCAGGTCCCGGGTGACGAAGATGTGCTTCATCATGTACAGGTACTGGATCGGCAGGGCCCGGTTCAGCCCGAACTGGGCGCGGATCTCGGCCAGGACCTGCGGGCTGGGGTTGCGGCCCGCGATCGCGCGGGCCGGGTCCACGCCGGGCGTCTTGAAGAAGATGACGAACACCAGCAGGGTGATCACGAACATCACCAGCGCGGCCCACAGGGTCCGGCGCAAGACGAACGTCAGCATGGCCGGGCCTCCGGATGACGTCGGGCCATGACTACTCCTCCACCCGCAGCTTGGCCCGCGGGTCGAGCGCGTCCCGGACCCCGTCACCCAGCACGTTCA
>DASUBV010000231.1:0-17212 GCA_035763085.1 Streptosporangiaceae bacterium
CTCTGGCGCCGACCCGAGCGGTCCTGACGGGATTTGAACCCGCGACCTCCACCTTGACAGGGTGGCGAGCACTCCTAGCTGCTCTACAGGACCTCGCTTGCTGGCTTGCGCCAGCAGTCTGCCACACAGTGCCCCCAACGGGATTCGAACCCGTGCCGCCGCCTTGAAAGGGCGGTGTCCTAGGCCGCTAGACGATGGGGGCTCGACGGGGTTGCCGCCCTGCCCGTGGCGTCCGCCGTCGGGGGACGCGCTCAAGCATAGGGGACAACAGGCGCAGGCAGCAAAGCGTTCCCCGGCGGCCAGGTCCGGGGCCGCTGAGTGGCCCAGCCGGGGCCCTACGACTGCCGGTTCTTGTTGATCATCCCCTCCACGATCGATTCCTTCTCGCCCTCCTCCGGGATCACCGCCCAGGCAACCACGTAGAGCAGGACGCCCGCTCCGCCGAAGAACGAGACGACCACGAAGATCAGCCGCACCAGGGTGTAGTCGAGGCCGAAGTAGCTGCCGAGCCCGGCGCACACACCTGCCAGCAGCCGGCCATCGCGCGTGCGCTCCAGCTTTTTGATTCCGGTGTCGCTCATATCACCATCATGCCTGACGGCCCCGCGGCGCTGCCCGGATCAGCCGGGGCGCCTTACGCTAGCGGCGAGCCCTGCTACCGGCGAGCGCCAGCAGAGAGGACCAGCCATGCCGCGCATCACCGACCCCGCCACCGCCGTTGACCTGCTCCGCATCGACGACGAGCTGACCGACGAGGAGCGGCTGGTCCGCGATACGGTCCGGGATTTCGCCGCCAAGCGGATCCTGCCGAACGTCGCCGACTGGTTCGAGGCGGGGATCCTGCCCCGCGAACTGGCCCCCGAGCTGGGCAAGCTGGGCCTGCTGGGCATGCACCTGACCGGCTACGGGTGTGCCGGGATGGGCCCGATCGCCTACGGGGTCACCTGCCGGGAGATGGAGGCCGCCGACTCCGGGCTGCGCAGCCTGGTCTCGGTCCAGGGGTCGCTAGCCATGTTCCCGATCTGGAAGTACGGCTCGGAGGAGCAGAAGCAGGAGTGGCTGCCCCGGATGGCTGCCGGGGAGGCCCTGGGCTGCTTCGGGCTCACCGAGCCCGATCACGGCAGTGATCCCTCCGGGATGACCACGGTCGCCGCCCGGAACGGGGGTGACTGGATGCTCAGCGGCACCAAGATGTGGATCACCAACGGGTCGGTGGCGGACATCGCCGTGGTGTGGGCCTCGACCGAGCACGGCATCCGCGGCTTCCTGGTCCCCCGCACCGCGAAGGGCTTCAGCTCGCGCAACATCCACAAGAAGCTCTCCTTGCGCGCCTCGGTGACCTCCGAGCTGCACTTCGATGACGTGCGGCTGCCCGACAGCGCGATGCTGCCGGGCGTGCAGGGGCTCAGAGGACCGCTGTCGTGCCTGTCGGAGGCGCGGTTCGGCATCGTGTGGGGGGTCACCGGCGCCGCCCGGGCCTGCTTTGAGGCCGCGGCGGAGTACGCCAGGACCCGCGAGCAGTTCGGCCGGAAGATCGGCGGATTCCAGCTCACCCAGGGGAAGCTGGCCTGGATGCTGGCCGACCTGCAGCGCGCCCAGCTCCTGGCGCTGCACCTGGGGCGCCTCAAGGCGGCCGGCAAGATCACCCCGGAGCAGGTCAGCCTGGGCAAGATGAGCAACGTCCGGACGGCCATCGACATCGCCCGCCAGGCCAGGACCATCCTGGGCGCCAACGGCGTCACCCTGGAGTACCCGGTGATCCGGCATGCCAACAACCTGGAGTCGGTGCTGACCTACGAGGGCACCGAGGAGGTCCACACCCTGGCCCTCGGCCAGGCTATTACCGGGATCTCCGCCTACCGCTAGGCCGGCCGCGGCCGGTCAGCTACCCGGCGAGGCGCCGAGGATTCGCCGGTGACATTGACGGGCGGCCGGGAATGGCACCTGACCCCGCGGTTGCTGGCGCCAGGATCCGCGGCATGGGCCACGGGGAACGGGAGGATGCGCATGGGCGACTCGCTGGCGGCGGTGCTGGACGAGGTGGCCGCTGGCCGGTTCCCCGCCCCGGACGGCGGCGTGACGATCGTGCCGCAGCCGTTCCGGCGGGAAGCCGGGGTCATCGCCTTCACCGCGCACGCGGTGATCTTCATCGATGCCGATCCGGACTGGGTGCGGGCACAGCTGCCGCCCGGTGACCTGTCCGGGCCGCTCACCCCGTCGTTCATCCAGGCGCTGTGCGGCAGGACGGGGCGCCGGGCGCACAGCATCGACATGCTGAACATCGCTGCCGCGCTGCCGGGCCCGCCGCCGGTGGACCTGGTCCCGGCCGCTGACCTGGCCCATCCCCGGCATGCCCGGGCGCTGCACTACCGCGATGAGGTCCGCGCCTGGCGGGCCGACGGCGGCGTCGTCGTGCTCGGCCGCGGCGTGGCCGGGCGCTGGGAGGCCTCCATCGAGGTGGATCCCGATCAGCAGGGCCGCGGACTCGGCCGCCGCCTGGCGACCGCGGCACGGCACCTGGTGCCGGGCGGGGAGATGGTCTGGGCGCAGGTCGCGCCGGGCAACGCAGCCAGCGTGCGAGCGTTCCTGGCGGCCGGGTTCCGGCCCGTCGGTGCCGAGGCGCTGCTGACGACGAACCCGGAATAGGCCCGAGTCCGACCGGCAGCGGCCCGGCCGCGTGAGAAGATCCGGCCGTGGCCGACGACACCGATCCGCCGCCGCTGCTCGCGGCCCTGATGGCGCTGACGGTGGTCAGCGGCCTGGTCGACGCGATCAGCTACTTAGGCCTGGGTCACGTCTTCACGGCCAACATGACGGGCAACGTGGTGGTGCTGGGCTTCGCCGCGGCCGGGGCGGCCGGCTTCTCGGTGGCGGCCACCCTGACCTCGCTGCTGGTGTTCCTGGCCGGCGCCGCGCTGACCGGCCGGCTGGCCCGGCAGGTCACCGGGCGCCGGCGGCTGCTGCTGGCCACGATGGCCGCCGAGGCGGTGCTGGTCGGCACAGCCGCGCTGATCGCCTTCGTGGCAGGCACGACAGGACCGGGCTGGCCCCGGTACACGATCATCGCCATCCTGGCGCTGGCGATGGGCATGCGAAACGCGGCGGTGCGCCAGCTCGGTGTCCGGGACATGAGCACCACGGTGCTGACCTCGACCCTCACGGGGCTGGCCAGCGAGGCCGCCCTGGCGGGCGGGCTGAGCCCGCGGTCGGGACGGCGGGCCGGCGCGGTGATCGCGATGCTGGCCGGGGCGGCCATCGGGGCACTGATGTTCCTGCGCGTCGACGCCGCCCTGCCCTTGCTCGCCGCTTCGGCTCTGACCGCCGCAACAACGGCCGCCTACGCATTCGGCGCCCGGTCCGCGGCTCCGGCCTGACCGGGCATACGGGCGGGGCCGCACAGCCGGGCAGGACCGCGCAGCCGGACAGGACCCGCGCAGCCGGGCAGGACCCGCGCAGCCGGGTGGTCAGCCAGCGGCCTGGCCGGCCCGGCCGGCTCGGCTGCCGGGCCGGGGTCAGCGGCTGGCAGGATCGACGGCATGAGCGATCTGCCGCAGGTGACCGATAACCGCGAGGACTCCCGGCTCGAGCTGACCGCCGACGGCCACCGGGCCGAGCTGATCTACCGCCAGCGCGGCGGGCGGCTGGTGCTCCGGCACACTGGCGTGCCCGCCGCCATCGGGGGCCGCGGCCTGGGCGGTCAGCTGGTGGCGGCCGCGCTCGCCCGCGCGGCCGCGGACGGGCTCACGGTTGTCCCGCTGTGCCCGTTTGCCCGGGACTGGCTGGAACGCCATCCCGCCGCGGCGGCCACGGTCACGGTGGACTGGGGCGATCGCCCGCCCGCGCCGCCTGCTGCTGGCTGAGGTAGTCGGCCGCCTCGGCCTGGCCGTTGTGCTCGGCCCAGCCCGCCGGGGTGGCGTGATAGCCGAGATCTTCCAGGGCGGGATCAGCGCCCAGCTCCAGCAGCAGCGCGATCATCGGCATGCTGCCATTCCACGCAGCCTCGTGCAGCGCGCTGTTACGCGTCCCGGCCCGGCGCAGCTTGTTGACGTCATAGCCGGCCCCGGCCAGCAGCCGGACGGCTTCGAGCCGGTCTTGCTGGGCGGCGTCGGCCAGCAGGTCGGGCTCGCGCATCAGTGCCTCGGCGCTGATGCCGGGATCAGCCGCGCGCATCTCGCGGGCGCGCGCCGCGTCGCCGGCCATGCAGGCACCGAGGAACTCCAGCACCGGATCGGCAGCTGGCTGCGGCGCGGCGGCCGCGAGCAGGTCTGCGATCTCGCGGTTCCCGCCGATGGTGGCCCACTGCCAGGCCGTGTGCCCGCCATCGGCCGGATGCCGGAGCCCGGGCCCGGACGGGTCGGCGCCGTGCTCCAGCAGCAGCCGGACCCGGCCGGGCAGGTTCTTGCGCACCGCCTGGATCAGTTCCTGGTCCAGCGACTCCCGCGGCGAGGGATGGGCCGGGGCCAGTCGCTCGTGCCAGGGTCCGCCCGTCCCGGTGCCGAGGCCGTAGCGCAGCAGCAGCCGCAGGTACTCGTCGCTGTCGGGCGGCGACTGCAGGCCGCAGTTGTAGAGGGCCTGGCTGTCGCTGGGGTCGGCGCCCGCTTCCAGCAGCAGCGTGGCCAGCTCGATGGCCTGCGGATGGGCCGGGGGGCCGCCCTCTCCGCGGCCGAAGGCCCCGGTCAGCGCGGTGAACGGGGACGGCAGGCCCGACCAGAGGTAGCCGGCGTTCGGGTCGGCCCCGGCGGCGAGCAGCACCCGGGCCACCGCCAGCGTGGATCGGCCGGGGCGCAGCGGCAGCCGGGAGTAGCACGCGTACAGCAGCGGCTCCCAGCGGAACGGCCCGGTCAGCTGCCGGGCCAGGGCCGGCTCGGCCTGCAGCCGGGCGGCGACGTGCTCGTGCTCGCCCGCGGCCGCGGCGGCGGCCAGCGACGCGGTCGCGACGCCGGGATGCCGGGTCAGGATGCGGGCGGCCTGCTCGATCCGGGCCGGGTCGAAGCCGGCGTAGACCAGGCAGGCCAGCTGGGCGAAGTCGGCCGCCAGCCCGGCCAGTCCGGCGCCGGAGTCCGCCGGCGCACTCGGCTCGTCCCCCGCCCCGGCTGCCGGGCCGCCGGTCGGCTGAGTATGCGGCGAGCGGGAGTACTCCTCGACGTAGCCGAGGTACTGGCGCAGCCGGGGCCAGCTCGGGAAGCCGTACTGGCGGGCGATCACCAGCTGCGCATCGGCGCGGGAGAACGCGGCCAGCAGCGGGCCGCCGCCGGTGATGGCGGCGAGCCGGGGGTGGAACTCCGCGACCGTGGCGAGGGCGCCCGGCACTCCGGCGCGAACCAGTTGCTGCAGGGTCCTGGCCTGCTTGCGCAGGTTCTCCAGGCTGGGGCGGTCGGGAAGGCGTAGGACAGGCACGATGGCCTCCTTTCCGGATGCCTGCGGTCCGCCTCATCAGGCCGGAAAAGAGGTCAGCCCTGACGTCATGCTCCCTGCCAGGCGGGCTTAGCCCTTTCCGCGGACCCGGTGGCGCCCTGCGCGCTCGCTCCCACCCTAGCCCGGCATCCCGGCAGCCGGCCCGGCCGCAGCCGCGACGACGGGCACCAGCACCGCCGGCCCAGGTTGCCCGGCCGCGGGCGGAACAGGGAGACTGACGGACAATGGCGCCGATCTTGACGGCGCCGCCGGGTGACGGGAAACAGGAGGGCCGCAGTGCGGATCGGAAACCTCGACGGGCGGGTCGTGATCCTGACCACGGACGGCGCCGTCGATGTGCAGCGGGCCAGCGGCGGCCGGTTCGGGCCCGAGCCGCAGAGCGTCTACGACCAGTGGACCGAGTTCACCGCATGGGCCGCCGCCGATGGCGGCGCCGCGCTGGCCGAGCCGTTTGACGTGGCCCTGCTCGACGCGCCGTCACCGTCGCCCCGGCAGGTGTTCGGCATCGGGCTGAACTACCGCGACCACGCCCAGGAATCCGGGCTGGCGGTGCCCGACTACCCGAGCGTGTTCACCAAGTTCCCGAGCAGCATCACCGGGCCGCACGGGGAGATCGAGCTGCCGCCCGGCGGGCACACCGACTGGGAGGTCGAGCTCGTCGCGGTGATCGGCACCACCGCCCGGCATGTCGCCGAGGCCGACGCCTGGGGTCATGTCGCCGGGCTGACTGCCGGGCAGGACATTTCCGAGCGCATCACCCAGATGGCCAGCGCGCCGCCGCAGTTCAGCATGGGCAAGTCGTTCCCCCGGTTCGGGCCGACCGGCCCGTGGCTGGTCACCGTCGGGGAGTTCGCCCGCCCGGACGACCTGGAGCTGGGCTGCGCGATCAACGGCGAGGAGGTCCAGAAGTCCCGGACCAGCTACCTGATCATCTCGGTGCCGCAGCTGATCGCGAAGCTGTCGGCCGTGCTGCCGCTGCTGCCCGGCGACCTGATCTTCACCGGCACCCCGGCGGGGGTCGGCCTGGGCCGCAGCCCGCAGCGCTGGCTCGCGCCCGGTGATGAGCTGACGACCTGGATCGAGGGCATCGGCGAGATGCGGCACCGCTTCGTGGCCGGCTAGCCGCCACAGGCCGGGCAGCTGCCGGCCGGAGCTAGCGGCCCTCGCCGCCGGGCGGCCCGGCGGAACGGCGGCGGCCACGACGGCGACCCGTATCAGCGAAGCGCGGGTACAGGTCCTCGGCCCGGCGGTCAGTCTTGCGGGTGAGAAACCGTGTCTCGACGCCGGCGATCAGCGCCACGGCGTAGGCCAGGAAAGCCAGCCCGATCACGATGATGATGTACTGCCACCACATAGCTGCCACCTCGGATCCGCGGCAGTAACGACCGCCTGGGCACCACCCACGCTACCCCCGGCCATGCGCCCCGCCCGGCGGCCCGCACGCGACCGGGGGCAGCCCGAGGAGAGGAGCCGCCGTGCCCGCGTGGATCTGCCGGACCTGCGGTGTTCAGTACGCCGACACCGAGCGAGTGCCGGACGCCTGCCCGATCTGCCAGGACGAGCGGCAGTACGTCGGCTGGGGCGGCCAGCAGTGGACGACGATGGACGAGATCGGCGCCGAGCGTGCCGTGGTGGTCCGCGAGGAGGAGCCCGGCCTGTTCGGCGTCGGCGTGGAGCCGTCGTTCGCGATCGGGCAGCGTGCGCTGCTGGTGCGCACCCCGCAGGGCAACGTCCTGTGGGACTGCGTCTCGCTGCTGGATGCGGCGGGCCGGGCCAGGATCGCCGAGCTTGGCGGCATCGACGCGGTCTGCATGTCGCACCCGCACTTCTACGGGGTGAACGTGGAGTACGCCGACGCGTTCGACGCGAAGATCTACATCCCGCGCGCCGACCAGCAGTGGGTGCAGCGGCCCTCGCCGCGCATCGAGCTGTTCGACGACGAGGCCGAGCCGGTGCCCGGCGTGACGCTGGCCCGGATCGGCGGGCACTTCGACGGCGCGGCCGTACTGCACTGGCCGGCCGGCTCGGACGGCCGCGGGGCGCTGCTCACCGGCGACACGGTCACCGTGGTGCCCGACCGGGAGTGGGTGAGCTTCATGTGGAGCTACCCCAACCTCATCCCGCTGGACGAGGACACGGTGCTGGACATCGCCCGGCGCACCGGGCGGTTCGCCTTCGACCGGGTGTACGGGGGCTGGTGGGGCCGGGTGGTGGTGCAGGACGGGGCGGCCGCGATCCGCCGGTCCGCTGAGCGCTACGTCGCCCGGCTGCACGGCGAGCGGCCGTAGCGCGGCGAGCGACGCCGGCGGCGGGCCGTTCCGTTACTGCTGACCGGTCATGACGCTGGCCTCGCGAGACAGGCGGCGCTGCGGGCACGCCGCTCCGGCTCGCCGCGCTCGTGCCCGCTCGGCGCGCTGCTGCCCGCCGGGAGCGAGCCCCTGGCCGTTCCCGGCGGGCACGTGCGCGGGCGGCTGGCTCAGCCGCAGCTGCTGGCGTAGATGTACGGCTTGACCGACGGGCTGTCCATGTTCTGCGGGGTGACCGCGATCAGCGGGGTGGCGATGTTCTTGGTCACCGGCTTGCCCTCGATGGCGTTCAGGCCCTGCTGGACGGCGTCGGCGCCCTCGACACCGGGCTCCTGGGCGATGGCCAGCTGAACGCTGCCGTTCTTGAGGTCGGCGACCTGGGTCGGGTCGGCGTCGAAGGTGGCCAGCTTGACCTTGCCGGTCTTGTGCGCGTGCTGGATGCCGGACGCGGCACCCTCGGCGGTAATGACGTTGGCGGCGAAGGCCCCGTTCATGGTCGGGTGCGCCGAGATGTCACCCTCGATGAACGACGTGGCGGTGGTGACGGAGTCGGCGTCGTCATTCTGCTCGGGCAGCAGCTTGATGCCAGGGTACTTGGCCGCCATCTCCTGCTGGAAGCCCTGCACCCGGGCGTCAGTGGTGGACACGCCCTTGGCCACCGAGATCACGGCCACCGTGCCCTTGCCGCTGAGCTCCTTGCCGAGCGAGTCAGCGGCCAGCCGGCCCCCGGCCGCGTTGTCGGAGGAGATCCGGGACTCCCCCAGCGACGGGTCGGCCGACGAGGTGTCCACGAAGATCAGCTTGGTGCCGCCCTTCTGCACCTTGAGCAGGTCGGGGTTGAGCGCGGCACTGTCGGTCGGGGCGACCAGCAGCGCGTCGGGCTTGCTGACCTGGGCCGCGTCGATGAGCGGCTTCTGCTGCGGGACGCTGAAGGTGGCCGGGCCGGTGACGGTGAGCTTGACGCCGAGCTTCTTGGCCTCCTTCTTGGCACCGCACTCCATGGTCACGTAGAAGTCGTCGCTCTTGGTCCCGACAATCAGTTCCATCGTCTTCTTGGCGCTGCTGCCGCCGCCTCCGCCTGAGGATCCGCATGCGCTCACCAGACCTGCGGCGAGCACGACGGCGGACGCCCAGCCGACTGAAGTGGTAATCCTGCCCGGCATCGTTTCCTCCTGTGTGGATGAAATCGCCCGGTGGGGGCGGGCGATGTCGCCGGCCGGGGTGCGCGCGGACCCAGCCTCAGGCCCGCTCGCGCAGCCGGCGCCGGAATTGGTCGAGGTAGACGGCGGCCGCGAGGACGACCCCGATGGCCACGTCCTGCCAGTACTGGTTGATGGTCAGGATGACCAGGCCGGTGAGCAGCACCTCCGGGATGAAGACGCCGATCACCGTCCCGAGCATGGAACCGCGGCCGCCGAACAGGCTGGCGCCGCCGAGCACCACGGCCGTGATGACGGTGAGGTTGTCGGTGGTGTGGCCGGCGATGGTGGTGGAGTCGAAGTTGGCCAGGGCCAGGATGCCGCCGATGCCCGACATCCAGCCCGACAGGGCGTAGACCTTGATCAGGTGCCGGTCGACGGCGATGCCCGCCCGCCGCGCGGCCTCGATGTTGGAGCCGATCGCGTAGGTGTAGCGGCCGAGCCGGGTGTAGGCCAGCAGCAGCCCGAAGATGATCGCGACCGCGAAGCTAATGACGATCAGCCACGGGATCCCGGCGACGCTGCCCAGGCCGACGGTGGTGACCAGGTTGTTCGGCACGGTCCGGAAGTCGGCGCCGCCGGTGATCAGGTAAGCCGCGCCGGCCGCGACGCCGAACCCGGCCAGCGTGGCGATCAGCGGCGGGATCCTGGCCTTGGCGACCAGGAAGCCCTGGACCGCCCCGTAGCCGGCGCCGCTGGCCATGCCCAGCACCGAGCCGATCACGATCGTGCCCCAGCCGGCGCTCGCGCCGCCGTGGTGGATGCAGTACAAGTCGGTGACGACGCCGGCCAGCACGAGCACCGAGCCGACCGACAGGTCGATCCCGGCGGTCAGGATGACGAAGGTCTGGCCGACGGCCATCACCAGGTAGGTCGAGGCGTTCTGGGCGATCAGCGAGAAGTCGTCGAGGGTGAGGAACTTGCCCGGCTCCCGGATGGTGAAGAAGAGCATCAGGATGACCAGGGCGAGCAGCGTCCAGGTCTCGTTGGCGACGGCGACGCGGTGCCGCAGGTAGCGCAGCGCGCCGCGGCCGGCCCGCTGGCCGGGGCCAGCCGGGGCCGGCGGAGCTTCAGTGGTCATGGCCGGCCTCCTGGGTGCTGTCCTGCTCGGCGTCCGGGGCGGCGTCCTGGGTGGTGATGGCGCCGGTCATCGCGCCGACCAGGTCCTCCACCGTGGCGTCGGCAGCGGCGAACCGGGCGACCCGCCGGCCCAGCCGCAGCACCTCGATCCGGTCCGACACGGCCAGCACCTCGGGCATGTTGTGGCTGATCAGCACGACGGCGATGCCGCGATCCCGGACCCGCCGGACGGTGTCCAGGACCCGGCCGCGCTGCACCACGCCGAGCGCGGCCGTCGGCTCATCCATGAAGACCACGCTGCTGGCGAAGGCCACGGCCCGGGCGACGGCCACGGACTGGCGCTGCCCGCCGGACAGGCTCGCGACCGGCGCGCCGGGGTCGGGCAGGTCGATGCCGAGCTCCGCGAACGCGGCGACCGCCTGGCGGCGCATCTGCGCGCGGCTGAGCACGCGCAGGAACGGGACCCGGTACAGCTCCCGGCCCAGGTGCAGGTTGGCCGCGGCGTCCAGGTCCGGGGCGAGGGCCAGGTCCTGGTAGACGGTCTCGATCCCGTGATCGCGGGCGTCGAGCGGGCTGGACAGGTGCACCGGCTGGCCATTGATCAGAATGTCGCCGCTGTCCGGGCGAATGGCTCCCGACAGCGTCTTGACCAGAGTGCTCTTGCCCGCGCCATTGTCACCGATCAGGGCGGTGACCTCGCCGGGCAGCACGGTGAAGCTGGCCCCGTCCAGGGCGCGCACCTGACCGTAGTGCTTGGTCAGGTTCCGTGCCTCCAACAGCGGTCCGGCCATTGCGTCCACTCTCGCTGATATCGTTAACATCAGATTTGAGCAATTGTTGCGTCGGGCCACAGGTCCGGTCAAGACGCGATTTGGTAACTCTGGACATCGATGTCTTCCCTTGACACACAGGTCAGGTACGGGTAGTAGCTGACTCGGGGGCCAGCAGGTGCGGGCCGCCTGGCACACCGCTCCTGACCTGCTGCGCGGCGGGCCGGGCAGCCAGGCTGTTATCGTTCTCACGCGCAGGAGGCTGTCTGTGTCGAGTCGCCGGACCATGCGGGACGTCGCGCAGGCGGCCGGGGTCAGCATCATGACGGTGTCCCGGGTCATCAACGGGCAGCCGGGCGTGCTGCCCGAGACCGCCGCGCGGGTGGAGCACGCCATCCGCCGCCTGGGCTACCAGCGCAACGACGCCGCGCGCCAGCTGCGCCGCCGCGGCCAGCCGACCCAGATCATCGGCATGCTCGTCGACGACCTGGCCAACCCGTTCTTCGCGGTGCTGACCCGGGCGGTGGAGGATGCGGCGCGGCAGCGCCACTACGTCGTGCTGATCGGCAGCTCGAACGACAGCCTGGACCGCGAGCGCGAGGTCTGCGCCGCGTTCTTCGCCCGCCAGGTGGACGGCCTGATCCTGGTCCCCGTCGCGGGCAGCCACCGGTTCCTGGCCAGCCAGATGGCGCAGGGCACCAAGGTCGTCTGCGTGGACCGGCCGGTCGCCGGGCTGGACGTGGACCGGGTCCTGGTCGACAACCGCCGCGCCGCGCAGGACGCCGTCCGGCACCTGCTGGAGCAGGGCCACCGCCGGATCGCCTTCCTGGGTGACCGGGAGGACGTGTGGACGATCAGCGAGCGGTACGTGGGGTTCTGCGCCGCGCTGGCCGAGCAGGGCCTGGAGCCGGACCCGCAGCTGGTCCGGCGCGGGCTGCGCAGCCGGGCCGAGGCGGCCGCGACCGCCGCGGAGCTGATGAGCCTCCAGCAGCCGCCCACGGCGCTGTTCACCAGCAACGACCTGACCACGATGGGCGCCATCGACAGCGGGCACGGCGGGCCGGCGGCCCTGGTCGGCTTTGACGACTTCGCGCTGGCCGACAAGCTGACGCCCCCGGTGAGCGTGGTGACCCAGGATCCGGCGGCCATGGGCGGCGCGGCGGCCGAGCTGCTGTTCTCCCGGATCGCCGGGGACACTTCGCCGCCGCGCGAGCTGATCTTGTCTACCCGGATGGTGGCCCGCGGCTCCGGCGAGGTGCCGGCAACCGCGCTCGCCGCTGCCGACAGCCCGGCCGCTGCCCGGGGTCAGTAGTAGCCCGGAGATCACCAGTAACGAGGCGGAACCGTGCTTGCCGGCGCCCCGGCGGGGTGCCCTGGGGCCACCGCCTTCCCTCCTCGCAAGCGCCGAAGTCCAGGCGGCGCCGGCACCCCGCCGGCGCCCGGCGAGGGCGGAGTGCTGCAGCAGCTCGCTAAGCGGCTGCTGGAGGCTGCGCTCGACGGGCCGCAGTGGCCCGGTCCTGCCGGGCGTCGCGTCCGCGGTCGGCGGGTATGCGACTGGTGTGCACCAGGAGGAGGAGTCCTGATGACCGTGCCTGCGGAGCGGCGCCTGGTCATCACGGGCGTGCCGATCGACTGTGTCTCGGCCCCGGCCGCCGACAGCGCGGCCTTCGGGACCGAGCTGGCCCCGGGCGCGCTGCGCGAGGCCGGCCTGGCCGCCGTGGTCGGTGCCGCCGACGCCGGCGACCTGCCCGTGCGGCTGGTCGGCCGGGCCCGCGACCCCGGCACCGGCATCGTCGGCTGGCCCTCGGTTCAGGACCTGACCAGCGCGGTCCGGTTTCAGGCCCGGGAGATCCTGGCGGGCGGCGGGATCCCGGTCATGGTGGGCGGCTGCTGCACGCTGCTGCCCGGCGCGCTGGCGGGAGCCCGCGACTGCCTGGGCCGGCTGGGCCTGGCCTACGTGGACGGGCATCTCGACACCTACGACGGCCAGACCTCGCCGACCGGCGAGGCCGCCGACATGCCGGTCTCGGTCATCTCCGGCCATGGCCCCGAAGCCTGGTCCCGGCACGTCGGGGCGCCGCTGGTCGGACCCGGCCAGCTGACCCTGCTCGGCCCGCGCGACCGGGCCGAGGCTGCCACGCTGGGCTCGGCCCTGCCCGAGGACTGCGGCCTGGACGCCGAGCTGGGCCCGGCGCAGCTGCGTGCGCAGGGGATGGCGGCGGCCGGCCGGGGCGCTGCCGGGCGGCTGGCCCGGCGGGCCGGGCGGTACTGGCTGCACCTGGACGTCGACGTGCTCAGCGAGGATGTCTTCCCGGCCACCGACTACCTGATGCCCGGCGGCCTGGACCTGGCCGAGCTGCGCGAGCTGATCGAGCCGCTGGTGGCCCGGCCGGAGCTGGCCGGGATGTCCCTGGGCTGCTACAACCCGAGCAAGGATGCGGACGGCTCGGGAGCGGAGGCACTGGTCAGGCTGTTCCGCGGACTGCTGTCCTAGGCGAGTGCCCGGCCGCCGCCGGCGCCAGGGATGCGGGCGGCGTGACGGGCAGTCTGGCGTGCGAGACGGCGAAGTGGGCGATCTGCCGGCCATGCAGCCGGCCCGGGCCGGTACCCTGACGCTCCGGGATAGCTGAAACGCCGGGATCTTTCTACGATTGACCCCCAGGCGGCCGGCTCCGTCCGGGGCGTTAGCTCAATGGTAGAGCAGCGGACTTTTAATCCGTGGGTTCTGGGTTCGAGCCCCAGGCGCCCCACCGAGAGGTGTTCACACCTCGCCAGCATTCATCGTCACATTTGGGTCTGACATTCTGGTTACGGGTCTGGGGTGGCGGTTCCGGTGTTGTGTGTTGGGGCTGCCGGGTGATTTCAGGGCGTGGCTGAGCCGCGCTGGATTGCTGGTGACCGGGCGGCGGCTGTCGTGGCTTTGGGTTCGCGGGCTGGCTATGGGGGTGCGGGGCCGGCGCTGGCGAGGTCGCGGCGGGGCTTGCGGGTCCGTGGCGGCTGTGGTTCGGCGGCGCGGCGGGCGTCGTGGTCGTGGCGGGCCTGCCAGGCGGCCAGGATGCGCTGGTTGCGCATGACCATCATGCAGGTGAGCCACAGCGTGAGCGGTGCGATGCCGGTGAGCCGGATCCAGCCGCGGTTGATCGAGCCGGTGGCGGTGTCCTTGACGCTGGCGTTGAGCCGCTCGCTGGCGGTGCGCCGCCGGTAGGAGCGCCGCCAGGCCGCTGAGGGGTAGTCGTGTTTCTGCCTGGTCTTCGCGGCGACGCCGGGCCCGGCGGTGATGGTCTTGTGGGCGCAGCAGGGCGGCGGGAGCTCGGGCGGGGAGAGGATCTCGGGCCGGCTGCGTTCCAGCTTCATCGACGCGGGCCGGAGCGGGCAGCGGATCTTCCCCGCGGCCGCGGGGCAGGCGAGCCGGCGGTAGCCGTCGGCGTCCTCGGTGGCGTGCAGCCCGAGCTTGTAATGTGACAGCTCGGCGGTCTGCTGGTCGTGCGCTGCGGTCTTGGCAGGGGTGGCGCCCGGCGGCAGCGGGATTAGCTGCAGCAGCGGCTTCGGCGTCTGCGGGCAATATAGATTGCCGTTGCAGATGACCGCACCCTGGTGGGTTCCCTGCGGGCCGCGGTCTTGCGGGTGCAGATCGACGACCAGTTGCGCGCCGAGGCCGCGCAGCGGGTTTGCCCAGGTGCCGGGAGCGCGGTAGGAGAACCCGGAGTCGGCCAGGATGTCGCCGGGCCTGGCGCCGGAGGCGGCCATGCCCGCCAGGACCGGGACCAGGGCTGCAGCGGGGTCGTGGGCGCTGGAGCAGACCGTGATCCGCCGCACCAGCTCGGGCACCACGAGCCCGTTCTCGTCGTTCATCATGGTCGCGGCGGGCATGTAGTACCCGAAGAACATCTCGCCTAGCTCGATCTTGCGGTTGACGTTGCGGTGCCCCCAGCGGGCCTCGGGGTCGGCGCCGGTTCCGGGGCTGCTGGCCGGGACCGCCCGCGCCCAGGCCTCCACGTCGGTCCAGTCGACGGCCAGCGAGCTGCTGGCCTGCTTGTGCCGGGCGGGGATGCTGGCTTCCAGCAGCTGGTCGCACAATCGCTGCAGGTCCGCCGACGGGGCGCCGTCGGGCTCAGCCTTGGCTAGCGTTTTGCTGATAAGCCGGCTGGTGTGCTCGACCTGCCGGTAAGTCAGCTGGTGCGGTCCTGTCTTCCATTGCGCGGTGACGCCCAGCCGCTTCTGGTCGTCTTCGGGCAGGCCGGTCAGGGCTTCCAGGATCCTGGTGAGGTGCGCGGGACGGCCGTCGGCCAGGGCCAGCATCATGCCGGTCAGCAGAGTCCCGGCTTTCAGCTGCCGCTCGCGCACGCCGGCCGGGAGCATCAGCTCGATCGCCTCGGCGATGCCGGAGCCGCTGACGATCTGCTCGATGACCGCCAGCGGGATGCTCACAGCCGTGCGCCGCCTGCCGCCGTCGCGCCGAGCAGCGCGATCGCGTCCTGCTCGCTGCCGGGGTCCAGGCCGGCGGTGATGTCGCCCAGCCGCTGGCAGCAGGAGATCCCCGCCGCGCGCATGAACGCCGGCAGGCCGGTCAGCGCCGCGCACTCGGCCAGCCAGGTGGCCCGCAGCCGGCTGGTGTCCAGCGGCGGCAGCCCGCCCCCGCCGGCCAGGGAGCGGGTCAGCGGGCTGGTGATGTTGCCCCGCCCGGGCTTCTCCCCGCCGGTGAGGAAGTTATCGCCGGCGAACCCGGCTGCCTCCAGCAGCCGGGGCTGGTAGCGGGAGAGCACCGGCACCGCCCGCGGCGCGCGGCCGCGGACTTCCACGACGACGCCGCCTGAGCGACTGGCGACGTCGGTGCCGCGGGCGTGGCGCAGGTCGGAGCGGATCAGCCCGGCGCCGGCCCCGAGGCAGACCAGCGCCGTGGCGCGCATCGCCCGCGCCTGCGTGGGCTGGGCGCCGGCTAACGCCAGGTAGCCGGCGATTTCCGCTGGCGAGTACGGCTTCTTGGCACGCTCCCGGGGCAGCGGCTCATCCGCGGGGTCCAGGTGCGGCACCACGCAGCGGCCCAGGAACCGCAGGTTGGTGCGCAGTGTCCGCCGCGCGGCGGACGAGATCGCCGGGGCGTGCGCGGCGAACCGCTCGATCACCGACGGGTGCAGCAGCACCTCGGGGACGGGCTCCATCCCGAGCGGGATCGCCCAGCTTGCGAGCTTGGAGGACGCCCACAGCAGGCACTTGGCCCGGTCCTGGTTCCCTGGCGCCGAGGCTGCGACGACAGCGCGGGCGAACCCGGCAGCCGCTTCCGGGGTGCCCTTCGCGGGCTTCCACCGCGTGAGGTATCCGGTCACCTCGCCGCCCGCCGCCCACTGCCATCAGGGACTCCCGGCCCTCGGTAAGATGTCCACAGTATGTTACTGTGGACACGCGGGAGAACCCGGGATCTGAGACGGTGTGTCGTATGGAAAGCCCCGCGGCCCGGAACCTGGACCAGGTCGCCGCCGAGCTCGCCGCCGCGGCCGGGCCCGCCCTGCCCGGCACCCTGACCGTGCGCTCCTACGCCTGCGGCAAGCGCCGCTGCCACTGCCACGACGACCCGCCCGTCCTGCACGGCCCCTACGCCGAGTGGACCCGCAAGATCGCCGGCAAGACAGTCACCCGCCGCCTGACCCCCGAGCAGCTCGAGGAATGGCAGCCCCTGTTCGACAACGCCCGCGCCATCCGCGACCTGCTCGCCGAGATCCAGGACCTCACCCTGCAGGCCGTCGGAGCCGGCAACGCCTGACCCCGGCAAACCCGGCAAACCACTGTGGACGCAGGCCGCTAAGCCCGTGGAGACCCCCCCGGTCAGCCCACGTCAGCCCAGGTCACGACCAAATGTGAGGGCCTCCCAGAACTTGCAGGTCAGAGGCCATTTCGCTCGGCAGCGAAACGGCCTCAAGATCTTTAACCGCACCTTGACCGCAAGATTCGGCGGCCTTTCACGGCACCTGGCGGTCCCCAGACGTGGCGAACGTCACACTTCGGAAAACACGCGATATGAACACCTCGCGCCTCGCGCCCGATCCCTTGCCACACTGCTCGCAGCACCTGCCGGGCACTGAGACTGCCCCTATCAGAGATCGCCAATTTCGACCGGCTCCGCATCAAGATCGGCGGCTCCGCGCCCGAAGGAGCAGGCGCCGAACTGGCGGAGCCGGCTGGCCAGCCGGGCCTGGTTCTCCCCGGCTTGCACGTGGGCCTGGTCGGCGGGGGTAGTGGCGGCTGGGCGCTGGAAAGCGGGGTCTGGCCTTAGCCGAAGCTGCCGCCTGGGCAGGCGGGGTCGGATAGGGCGGGAATCCGCCTGGCTGACCCGCAATCATGCCGCTAGGTGCCGCCGGTGTTCTGCGCGTCCCCGGCGGAGGTGATCGCGCCGTCCTGGTTGTAGGTGTAGCTGACGGTGTCGACGGGGTCCCGTGGTCAGGGTCTG
>DASUBV010000232.1:0-4725 GCA_035763085.1 Streptosporangiaceae bacterium
GCAGGGCCTCCTCGACCAGTGCCTGCCCGATGCCGCGGCTGGCCCCGGTCACCAGGACTGTCGTGCCGTGGATAGTCATCTGTGTTCTGCCTTCCGGTTGCGCGCCGCCCGGTGCGGCGCCCTGCTTATGCAGACCAGGCAGACCCATCGCAGTCGCCGCGGAACGGCCCGGGACCGGAAAACGGCTGGCGGCCGAGGAAAGCGACCAGTTCGTCACCGGGGCAGGCCGGACCCCGCAGCGGGACCGGATCGGCGAACAGCCCGTGCCGGGCGCCTGCGGGAACGAGCAGCGGAGCGGTGGCCAGCAGGACGACAGCCAGGACCGGCGGGACCGGCCGGGGGCGGCCGCACGCGACCGCGATGTCCCAGCCGTGGATGGCGAGCTCGGTGGCGCCGGTGATGGCCACCACGCTCGCCGCGAGCTGACGGTCCCCGATCGCCACCGGGTGGTCGGCCGGCCCGGCCGCGGCGGCAGTAGCGAGCAGCGCGGACAGCTGCCGGCGCAGCCGGGCCACCGGTCCGGACCCGCCCGGCGCCGCAACGGCGCCGGTGCGGCCGGCGCTGATCGCCTCCTGCAGCACGCCGGCGGAGTCGGTGACATGATCCAGCAGCGTCGCCAGGTCCCAGGCGCGGCAGGGCGTGGCACGCGACAGCATCGGCGGCGTCACCATCGCGGTGCTGGCCAGCGCATAGCTGGCTGCTGACTCGGCCAGTTCCAGCCCGCTGGCCAGGGCTGCCATGACAGCTACCCCTATCCGGTCAGCCCGGACGGGTACTCCGGCGGCAGGCCGAACGACGGGAACAGCTCCGGGCTGGTGAAGGCGGTAATCCGGGCGATGCCCGCCGCGGTGACGGTGAGCACCTGCACCGCGTGCGCCTGGTACGCCCCGTGCTGGTCGCGTCCGTAGACGGCGAACGCCGGCTGCCCGTTCGCGGCCACCGGCACCAGCCGCAGGTCGCCGGGCGCGGTGAGCAGATGCGACCCGACGAATTGCGCCACGGCGTCCCGGCCGGCGAACCAGGTCAGGAATGGCGGCATCTCCAGGACGGCGTCCGCTCGCAGGAGCTCAGCCATCGCGCCGGCGTCGGCACGCTCGATGGCCGCCGCAAACCGTTCCAGGACAGCCTGCTGAGCCGCGTCATCCGGCTCGGCGAGCTCGTCCTCGGCAGGCATGGCCTGCGCAAGCTGTGCACGGGCCCGGCGCACGCCGCTGTTGACGGCCGTGGTTGTCGTGCCCAGCAGCTGCGCGACGTCGGCGGCTGGCCACTCCAGGACGTCCCGCAGGATCAGCATCGCGCGCTGCCGGGCGGACAGGTACTGCAGCGCCGCTACGAAGGCCAGCCTGACGCCGGCCCGCGCGCTGGCGGCGGCCGCGGGGTCAGCCAGGTCGCCAGCGACGAGCGCGTCCGGAAGTGGCTGCAGCCACGGGACTTCCGGCGCCGCCTCCAGCGGCGCCTCCCCGTCGCTGGCCGGACCGCCCAGACCCGACGGCAGCGGCCGGCGCCCGCGCCGCTCGATCGCGGTCAGGCACGCGTTCGTCGCGATCCGGTACAGCCAGGTCCGTACCGAGGACCGGCCCTCGAACCCCTCATAAGACCGCCACGCCCGCAGGAATGTCTCCTGGACGAGATCCTCGGCCTCATCTGCTGAGCCAAGCAGCCGGTAGCAGTGCACCAGCAGCTCACCGCGGAACCGGCTCGCCTGGCCGGCGAAGTCCTCGCTGACCGTCATGGGCCGCTCCCCTCATCCGGGTCGGCCAGCAATGTGCTGACCCGTATGTATAGACCCCGCGACCGGCGCAGAATCGCCGCGTTCACCGTTACCGGTCACCGGCCTGCCAGGGCGGCCACCGGAGGCGGCCTCCTGAAAAGGCGCCTGGCGGGCGCGGTCCCCCGGCAGGAACCCCCGTGTCACAGGTACACGCCCGCGCCCAAGATCCGCGGCCCGTACTGCACTGGCGCGGTCACCCCGTCCGGGGCGTCCGCCTCCGTCTGGCACCCGCAGCCGCACAGCAGCGCGAGCATCTGGTGTTCCGTGGTCACCGCCTTGACCGGCGGGAGATCGGACACCTGCCGCCGCTCCGCTGCGGTCACCGGCGCGTGCTTCAGGGACTTCCCGCAACAGCGGCACCACGCCGGCCGGTGCCGGTCTCGATGTATTCAAAGACCGAGCCGTCCGGGTGCCTGGCGATCAGCCTGGCACCGTTCGGCGCGGGAGCCGGTCCCTCGACAATCTCGCCACCTGCCGACTGGAGGGCGACGAGCACCGGGGCGAGGCTAGTTACCTGGATCGTCGCCGTCCGGTCGCGGTAGGCGGCAGTGTTACCGGCGAGCAGCAGGAACGGCCCGATCCTGGCCAGCTCCACATCACGGAAGCCGAATCGCTCCGCCCGCGCCTGCGCGAGTTCCTCGTACAACGGGATGGCGGCATCGAGATCAGGGACGAACACGCGCGCCAGGACCTTGCTGATATTGGGCATGCACGCCACAACGGCGCCTCCGCTCCCGCTATGCCGGCGGCCAGCGGACGGGCAGACGGATCCAGCAAACACGTGATGGACGATGCAGCAGGCCCAGCGGACATCTCCCACAGACCACTACAGGACAGGAGCCAGGTCGACCTGGCTAGTTGCTCGGCAGGATGTTCTGGCTGTGGTGGTGGCGGCGGGCCAGCACGGCGGCGCCGAGCAGCTCGGCACGGCTGTCCAGCTGGCCGGCGGCTACCTGGACCCGGGCCACGATGGCCGGCGGCGCGAACTGGCGCAGTGCCTCGCTGATGCCCTCGATGACCGGTGCGCTGGCCTGACCCAGCAGGCCGTCCAGGACGATGCCGTCTGGTGCCAGGTAGACGCAGAAGTCGGCCAGCGAGCGGCCGAGAGTCCGGCCGAGATCGCGGAGCAGGCGGCACACGCCGGCGTCGCCGCCCGCCGCCAGCGACAGCACGTCGGCCATGGACAGGGCGCCGGGGTGCACCGAGTGGATCCGGTCGATGAGCCGGATGGCGTTGAGCGTGGTCATCAGGCAGCCGCGGCCGCCGCACCGGCACAGCGCGCCGTCGTCCTCGGTGTGCAGGTGCGCGAGCTCGCCGGCCAGTCCCCCGGCGCCGCGGTGCAGCCGCCGGTCCAGGACCAGGCCGGCGCCGATGCCCTGGGCGATCTTGACGTAGATGAAGCTCGGCATGCTGACCGCGGCGCCGAACGCGCCCTCGCCGAGCGCGCCGAGGTTGGCGTCGTTCTCGCCCCAGGCAGGCACCCCGAGCCGCTCGCCGGTCTCCTCCGGCAGCCGGGCCGGCAGCCACCGTGGCCGGAACGCCGCATCCTCGGCGCTGTCGGTCTCCCCGTCGCGCTGCTCCCCCGCCGGGCGCACCGGCATGGGCAGCCCGATGACCGCGCAGCTGAGGTCCGCGCGGGTGTGGGCTGCCGCGCCGAGGACCTCGTCGAGCAGCACGAGCGCCTGGCCGGCGGTGACGAACCGGCCGTCCTCGTCGTGGGCGCCGACCGCCTGGACGGCGTGCAGCGTCCCGTCAAAGCCGACGATGCCCGCCTGCAGCGTCTCGTGCGTGAGCGCGAGGACGCCGACCAGCCCGGCAGGCGGGGCGAGGGCCAGCAGCCGCGGCGGCCGGCCGGTCCGGGCGGCCGCCGCGACCCCGGCCCGCCGCCCGCTGGCGGCCCGTCCTGCGGCAGCCTCGTGCTCGACCACCAGCCCGTGCCGCAGCAGCCGGGCGATGGCATCGGCGATGGTGCTGCGCGGCATCCCGGACAGCTGCGCGAGCTGACCGCGACCGAGCTCGCCGTGCTGGCTGAGCAGCACCAGCAGCTGGCGGTCGCCGGGGCGCAGCGGACGCAGTTCTGCCATTCCTGCACCTTAGCGATTTATACCGGAATCCGGTCAAAGATTGTGAGGTATTGACCTCGCCAGAGCCTCAGGCATCCAATGATCGGTGGCGCCCTCCCAGACACGGGCGAGATTAAGCCGGAATCCGTCAGAACTACGAGCGGGCCAGGCGGAGCGGGCAATGATCACTGTGATCGGCGAGGCCTTTATTGACCTCTTTCCTACTGCTGATGAAGCGATGGTGCGGGCGCTGCCCGGCGGGCGGGCGCTGCGCATCGCGGTCGGTGCCGCCCGGCTGGGCCACCCGGTCGCGCTGATGGCCCGGCTGTCGCGGGACCGGTTCGGGCAGGTGCTGCGCCGCCACGCCGCGAAGAATGGCGTCGACCTGAGTGCCGCCCCGGAGGCTGATGAGCCGGCCACGATCGCAGCCGCCGGCCCGGTACGCGGGCCCGGCCGCCGCCTGTACTACGCGGGCACGGCCGACTGGCAGTGGAGCTCCGCCGAGCTGGCGGCACTGCCGCCGGCCAGCTCGGTGCTGTACCTGAGCACGCTGGCCTGCAGCGTGCCGCCGGCCGCGGCGCGGATCCTGCGCCGGGTCGCCCGGCAGCGCTCGCGCGGGGCGCTGAGTGTCCTGGACGTGCGGGCCCACCCCGAGGTGATGGAGACGCCCGGCCGCGGCCGGGTGCTGCTGGAATCGCCGGTCCGGGCGGCAGACGTGGTCCGGGCCAGCGCCAGGGACCTCGGCTGGCTGTACCCGGGCCGGGCCGCGGAGGACGTCGCCCGGCAGTGGCTCCGGCTCGGGCCGCGCCTGGTGATCATCAGCCGCGGCGCGGCGGGCGCGCTGGCCGTCCGCGGCGCCGGGTCGGTGCTGCACCGGCCGGCCTACCCGGC
>DASUBV010000233.1:0-3522 GCA_035763085.1 Streptosporangiaceae bacterium
GTCGGTCTCGGTCCCGTACGGGACCAGGGTCGTGCTGCATGTGGTCAACCACGGCTCGATGAGCCATGACCTGCAGCTGGAGGGGGGAAGCGTGGGCACCGGGATGCTCGTCCCCGGTGCCCGCCGGACGGTCGACTACGGGGTGTTCGGCGCCAGCCGGCAGGCGTGGTGCACCGTACCCGGGCACAAGGCCGCCGGGATGCTCATGACGATCAAGGTCACCGGCGGTCCCCCGGCCACCGCGGCCGCGCCCGCCGGGGCAGCCGCGTCCGCCGCGCCGGCGCAGGGCGACGCGGCCATCAGCCCCGGCGCCAGGCCCTCGCCCGGCTGGCGGCCGTTCGACGCGGCCCTGCGGGCGGCGCCCGCCGCGAAGGTCCACCATGTGACCCTGGTGGCGGAGGACAGGAAGATCCAGGTGGCACCAGGCGTCACCCAGGACATGTGGACCTTCAACGGGCAGGTCCCCGCCCCGGTGCTGCGCGGCCATGTCGGCGACACCTGGGTGGTGCGGCTGGTCAACCGCACCGGGATGACGCACTCGCTGGACTTCCACGCCGCGGGCCAGCCCATGGAGGCGATGCCGGGAGTCGCCGCTGGCAAGTCGGTGACCATGCGGTTCCGCACCATGTACTCCGGGCTGTACCTGTACCACTGCGGCACGCCGCCGGTCCTGGAGCACGTGGCGAACGGGATGTACGGGGCGATCATCATCGACCCGCCGCACCTCGCCCGGGTGAATCGTGAGTTCCTGGTCGTCCAGTCCGAGCTCTACCTGGGGCCGCAGGGCAAGTCGGGCGACTACGCCAAGATGCTGCGGGCGGCGCCCGACGCCGTGGTGTTCAACGGCTACTACGACCAGTACCAGTACTCGCCGCTGCAGGCCAGGGCCGGGCAGCGGGTGCGCATCTGGGTGCTAGACGCCGGCCCGTCCGATGACAGCGCGTTCCACGTCGTCGGCACCCAGTTCACCACCGTGTTCAACAACGGCGAGTACCTGCTCCGGCCCGGCAGCCCGGCCGGCGGCGCCGCCCAGACCCTCAACCTGATGCCCGGCGAGGGCGGCTTCGCCGAGTTCACCGTGCCCGCGGCCGGCCAGTACGAGCTGCTCGACCACCACCTCGACCACGCCGCCGCCGGGGCGGCCGGCTACCTGACAGCGGGCAGGTGAGAGCCGGGCACTGCCGCCCCGCCGATGTTTTTCTAGTATGGAGATGAATAACACCGGGGACAGGAGGCGGCGATGCCGGCGGATCTGCAGCGGGAGGCCAGGGCGCTGGCAGACCCGACCCGCTACCGCCTGTTCCGCTACATCGCCGAGGCGGCACGGCAGGTCAGCGTCAGCGAGCTGACCGGCTTCATTCAGCTCCACCACAATGCCGTGCGCCAGCACCTGGCGGTGCTGACCGAGGCCGGGCTCGTGATCGAGGAGACCGAGCGGCGGGACCGCCCGGGGCGGCCCCGCCTGCTCTACCGTCAGCACCCCGAGGTGCCCGAGCGGTGGGACGTGCCGGGTCCGTACGCGTGGCTGGCGGGCCTGCTGTCGGCCGCCATCCGGCGCGGGCAGGACCCGCGCCAGGAGGGCCGCCAGGACAGTCACCGGCGGGCCGCCGAGATCTCGGGCCCCGGCGATCCCGCCGACCTGATGGAGCAGGACCTGGCACGGCGCGGTTTCCGCCCGGTCCGGGCCGAGCGGGGCGCCAGGCTGGAGTTCACGCTCGGGCGGTGCCCGTTCGCGGAGGTCGCGGCCGCGGATCCGGGCACGGTCTGCCAGCTGCATCTCGGCCTGGCCGAGGGACTCGCGGAAGGCCTGGGCCAGCTGCAGGTAGAACGGCTGACGCCGAAAGACCCGCACCAGGGCGGCTGCGGCCTGACCGTACGGCGGCGGCCGGCGGCCGGACCCGGCTGACCCGGCGGCCGCGGGGGCGGGCAGGGCAGCCGCAGCTGACGCCAGCACGTCCGGCACCCGGCTGGCCGGACCGCTGTCCCGCGGCAGCAGGCGGCGCGGGCCGGGCGAGCGGGACACCCGCCGCGCCCTGGCCGGCCGGCATCGAGAGGCACGCCACACTTTGTTTTAATGATAAGAATAGTTAAAATGATCCTGGCGTCCCCGCCAGCCGCCCGGACGTCCCGGCCGGCGGGACTCCCCCCGGCCAGGCTGGTCCTGGCGCGGCCCGCGGATCCTGATCCCCGCACCGTGCGGCGGGCGGGCCGCGCCAGGGCCTCCGGCGGCAAGCGCGGCCCGCCTGCTCGCGGGCCTTTCCAGCAGAAGAGAAAAGCCTTGAACGAGACCGGCAGCACCGACCACGCGGCACTGGACCTGATGGGCCTGGCCGACGGCCAGCCCAGCCCAGCGACGCTGCGCGAGCTCCTCCGCGACGTCATCGACCCGGAGGTCGGCATCAACATCGTCGACCTCGGGCTGCTCTACAACATCCGGCTGTCCGACGGCACCGCCGCCATCAGGATGACGCTGACCACGCCCGGCTGCCCGCTGGGCGGCTACATCACCGACGCGATCCAGGACACCCTGCAGGACGTACCGGGGGTAACCGGTGTCGACGTGCAGATCATCTGGGAACCGCCGTGGGACCCCGACGAGATGATGAGCGACTGGGCCAAGGACCAGCTCGGGTGGAACCGGTGACCGGCCTGCGGACCGGGCTGACCGCGCCGGCCGGGCGCCGCCGGCCGGCCTGGGTGCCGCCGCTCATCGCCACCGCGGTCGTCATCCTCCTCGGCGGCCTGTGGGACGGGCTGATGTACATGGGGCTGCCGCTTCCGGCGGGCAGCGCCACCATGAGCCAGGACCACGGCCAGCTCATGGTCCTGGGCTTCCTCGGGACGCTGATCTCCCTGGAGCGCGCCGTAGCGCTCGGCAAGACCTGGGGGTACCTGGCGCCGGCCGCCGCCGGCACGGGCGGGCTGGCGATCATTGCCGGAGCCCCCGGAAACGTCGGCGAGGTGCTCATCTGCGGCGGCGGCCTCGTCCTGATCGCCATATTCGCGGTGGTCTACCGGATCCAGCCGGCGCTGCACAACGCCGTCCTGGCAGCCGGCGCCGTCTGCTGGGTCGTGGCGGCCGTGCTGTGGCTGGCGGGCTGGGACACCGCGAAGTTCGTACCCTGGCTGGCCGGGTTCCTGGTCCTGACGATCACCGGAGAACGGCTCGAGCTGTCCCGCATGACGGGAACCTCGCGCCTGGGCCGGCTGCTGTTCGCCGGCGCGGCCGGCCTTTTCGGCGCCGGCCTGCTCGTGTCGCTGGCCGCCGGCCCGGCCATGCCGGTGCCCGGCGAGGCGGTGCCGCCCGGGATCCGCGTCACCGGCGCCGGGCTGCTCGCGCTGGCGCTGTGGCTGGCCCGCTACGACATCGCGCGCCGCACTATCCGCGGCCGCGGCGTCACCCGCTTCATGGCCGCGGCGCTGCTCACCGGCTACGCATGGCTGGCTGTCGCCGGCGGGCTGTGGGCGGGCCTGGGGCAGATGAGCGGCGGCGGGGTCTACGATGCCGAATTGCATGCCATC
>DASUBV010000234.1:0-2564 GCA_035763085.1 Streptosporangiaceae bacterium
GCCCAGGCCCCGGCGGCAGCCGGGCGCACTAGCCGGGCACGGTGCGGCCGCAGCTCGGCCGCGACCAGCCGGGCCCCGGCGCCGCCGGCCAGCCCGCCCAGCAGCCGGGCCTTGCCGCCCGGCCCCGCGCACAGGTCCAGCCACCGCGCGTCGCGGCCAGCCAGCTCCGCCCGGCTCAGGGCGAGGGCCGCCAGCTGACTGGCCTCATCCTGCACGCCCGCGCGACCCTGCGCCACGGCCGGGATCCGGGCCGGATCGCCCTCGGTGAGGTAGCCGCCCTGCGGCGACCAGCGCGCCGGCTCCGCCCCGGCCAGCGTCAGCTCGGCCGGGCTGGCCAGGCCCGGCGTGGCGCACAACGCGACCAGCGGGCGCTCACTGTCGGCCGCGAGCGCCGCCTCGGTCTCGGGCAGGCCGCCCGCGGGGTCCTCGCCGAGAGCCCGCGACCACGCGGTGACGATCCACCGGGGATGGCTGTACCGTACTGCGAGGTGCCCGGCCAGGTCATCGGCGCGGCTGGGCGCGGCTATCTCCAGCCAGCCCTCGAGGTCACGAGTGGCCACCCGGCGCAGCACCGCGTTGACGAAGCCCGCCGGGCGCGGGCCGGCCACGTCGCGGACCAGGTCCACCGAGGTGGCCACGGCCGCGTGCGACGCCACCCTGGTAGCCAGCAGCTGATGGGTGCCCAGGCGCAGGATCTCCAGCACGGCCGGGTCCAGGCTGGCCAGGTCCCGGTCGCAGCAGATGCTCAGCACGGCGTCGTAGGTGCCGCGGCCGCGCAGCGTGCCGTAGGTCAGCTCGGTGGCCAGCGCGGCGTCACGCCCGGTCAGGCCGCGCTCAGCCAGGATCGCGGGCAGCAGCAGGTTGGCGTAGGCCTCGCGGTCGGCGACCGCGCACAGCACGTCGCAGGCGGCCCGCCGGGGCGCATCGGCCCGGCCGCGGCGCTGCGGTCGCGGCCCGGCGGGGCGCCGAACGGGCCGCCCGCCCCGGCCCCGGCCTCGCGCCGGCGCGGAGCCAGCCACCTAGCCCAGCACCGCCCGGCCGCCGGGCAGGCGCAGCCCGCGGGCCCAGTCAGCGGCCTGCATGCGCCGCTTGCCATCCGCCTGCACCTCGCCGAGCTGAACGGCCCGGCTCCCGGTGCCGACCAGCACCCGGTCCCGCAGGACCCGCAGCTCGCCTGGCTCGAGCTGCCCGGCCGGCTCCGCCGCACCGTCGCCACCAGGCCCGGCGCTGGCCGCCACGGGGTCGTCAGCCACGGGCCCGAGCTTCAGCCGGGCGCCGTCCAGCGTGGTCCACGCGCCGGGCGCCGGGGTGCAGGCCCGGATGAGCCGGCTCACCGCTGCCGCCGGCTGCTTCCAGTTCACCTGCGCGTCGGCCGTGGTGACCTTGGGCGCGAAGCTGACCCCGTCGGCGGGCTGGGGCCGCGCTTCCAGTTCCCCGGTCTCGATCAGGTCCAGGGTGGTGACCAGCAGGCCCGCGCCGGCGATGCTCAGCCGCTGCAGCAGCGACCCGGCCGTGTCCGCTGGCCGGATGGGCTCGGTGAGCACGCCGAAGGTGGGCCCGGCGTCGAGCTCGCGGACGAGCCGGAAGGTGGTCGCGCCGGTCAGGTCATCGCCGTGCCGGATGGCGTTCTGCACCGGGGCCGCGCCCCGCCAGGCCGGCAGCACGGAGAAGTGCAGGTTCACCCAGCCCCGCGGCGGGATCTCCAGCACGTGGTCGGGGATCAGCGCCCCGTAGGCCGTGACCGGGCAGCAGTCCGGCGCGATCTCGCGCAGCCGGGCGACGAACTCGGGGTCGAGGGGGCGGGCCGGGCGGAGCACCTCGATGCCCGCCTCGGCGGCCCGGCTGGCCACCGGGCTCGGGCTGAGCCTGCGGCCGCGGCCGGCCCGCGCGTCGGGCCGGGTGAGCACGGCGGCGACCTCGTGCCGGGAGCCGATCAGGGCATCCAGTGACGGCACCGCGGCGGCCGGCGTGCCGGCGAAAACCAGGCGCATCAGCTAGCTGGCCCTGCCGCCGGTCGGGTGCGGGGACGCCTTGACCACCGGCACCGGCTCGCCCCACCACTCCGCGGCCCGGATCTCCTTCATCGCCAGCTTGCGCTGCGCCGGGTCCAGCCGGTCGATGAACAGCACGCCGTCGAGGTGATCGGTCTCGTGCTGCACGCAGCGCGCCAGCTGGCCGGTGCCCGCCAGCGTGAGGGGCTCGCCGTACATGTTGAAGCCGCTGGCCACCACGCCGTGGGCGCGCTTGGTCGGGTACTGCAGGCCGGGGAACGACAGGCACCCCTCGTCGTCGGTCTCCTCGTCCTCCGACAGCCGCAGCTCGGGATTGATCAGGTGGCCAAGCTCGTCGTCGATGTAGTAAGTGAACACGCGTAGGCCCACGCCGATCTGCGGCGCGGCCAGGCCGAGGCCGGGCGCCTCCAGCATCGTGTCAGTGAGGTCCTGCACCAGGCGGCGCAGCTCGGCGTCGAAGTCGGTGACTGGCTCCGCGGGTGTCCGCAGTACCGGATCCCCGAACAGTCGAATCGGCTTGATGCTCACCCAGTTCCTCCTGGCCCGTGCCTG
>DASUBV010000235.1:0-13814 GCA_035763085.1 Streptosporangiaceae bacterium
TGAAGTACACCGCCGCCTCCGAGTATTTTGCACGAATGATATAGTATAAACATATACACGCGTGGGACTGATCTGGCCGGAGGCACGACAAGGGCGTCCGTCCCGGGACGAACGGCCCTGATTTTCGCCCCGGCGGAACCGCGATGCTTGAGAAGTCCGCGCGTGAAGGAGAGAGGCCAGACGTGAGTGCTGTACAGGAATTCACCGGCTTGCTGATCTGGGCATCCGTCGACCGAGGCCGGCGGGCCTAGGCTCATGCGAGCAGCGCCGATACGCAGTTACCGGCACGACGCCGGCGCGCGGCCGTTCATCGTGATCTGGGAGATGACCCAGGCGTGCCCGCTGGCGTGCGCGCACTGCCGGGCCGAGGCCCGGCCGGACCGGCACCCCGGCGAGCTGAGCACCGATGAGGCGCGGGACCTGATGGCGCAGGTCGCGGAGTTCGGCAGCCCGCCGCCGTTGTTCGTGCTCACTGGCGGTGACCCGTTCCAGCGGCCGGACCTGCTGGAGCTGGTCCGGCATGGTACCCGGCTCGGGCTGCCGGTCGCGGTGTCCCCGTCGGGCACGCCCACGCTGACCGCCGGGCGCCTCGCGGAACTGCGGGACGCCGGGGCCCGGGCGATCTCGCTGAGCCTGGACGGCTCGACAGCGGAGGTCCATGACCGGTTCCGCGGCGTGCCCGGGGTGTTCGGCTGGACGCTGGACGCCTGGCAGGCCGCACGGGAACTGGGCCTGAAGGTGCAGGTCAACACTTCCGTGACCGGCCACAACCGCACCGACCTCGCGGACATCGCCGCACTGGTCCACCGCCTGGGCGCGGTGTCGTGGAGCGCGTTCCTGCTGGTGCCGACAGGGCGCGGCGCGCTGCTGCCCGCGCTGACCGCGCAGCAGGCCGAGGACGTGCTCAACTTCGTCTACGACGCCGGCGAGTTCGTCCCGGCGCGGACCACCGAGGCCCACCACTTCCGCCGCGTCGTCATCCAGCGCGAGATCCTCCGCGCTCACGGTGCCGACCATGTCGCCGTGCTCGGACTTGGCGAGGAGTACCTGCGGCTGCGGCAGCGGCTCGGCGACCTCGGGCTGGCGCGGCGGAAGGCCCGCCGGGCGCCGGCGAACGTGAACGCCGGGCAGGGGTTCGTGTTCGTCTCCCACCTGGGCACCGTCCATCCGAGCGGATTCCTCCCGCTGTCCGCCGGCAGCGTGCGCACCGGCCGGCTCGCCGCCATCTACCGGACATCGCCGCTGTTCACCGGGATGCGGGACCATGGCAAGCTGACTGGCCGGTGCGGCGGCTGCGAGTTCGCCCCCGTCTGCGGCGGGTCACGCTCCCGGGCCTTCGCCGTGGCCGGCGACCCGTACGCCGAGGATCCCTGGTGCTCCTACCAGCCCGGCACCTTCCCCTACCAAGACGACCTGCCCGCGGTGGGCCTGCGGCCGACCGCGTGATCACGACAACGAGAGGCTGACATGGGAACCGAGTCGCTGGCGGCTGCCCTCGAACGAGAGCACCACGCAATCGATGAAGGGCTCGCGGCATTCACCGCCTCACCTGGGGACCCGCAGCCGCTGGCCCGCGCCATCCGGGCACTGCGCCGGCACATCTACCTGGAGGAAGAGTTCCTGTTCCCGCTCCTGGGCGAGGCAGAGCCAGCACTGAGGGCCCCGGTCTTCGTCATGCTGCGCGAGCACGCCCAGATATGGGCCATGCTGGACACGCTGGAGTGCAGGCCCGGCGCTAACGCCGGCATCGACCCCGCCCTGTGCAGGCGGCTGGCCTCTCAGCTCCTGCACCACAACCTGAAGGAAGAGAAGGTCCTGTACCCGCGGGCCGACGACGTGCTGTCTCCAGCCGCGGCCGGCCGGCTGCGGGCATTCCTCGGCTCCGGAGAGCTCCCCGAGGGATGGGTGTGCGTGAAGGCGCGGCCTGTGACGGGCAATGCTGACCGTTAGCTGGGACACGATCCGGCTGTTCCTGCACGTGCTCGCGGCGACCGTCTGGGTGGGCGGACAGCTCACGCTGGCCGCGCTGGTCCCGGCGCTGCGCCGCCTCGGCGCGCAGATCCCCCGGGCAGCCGCCAGCAGGTTCAACCAGGTCGCCTGGCCCGCCTTCGCCGTCCTCATCGTCACCGGCGTCTGGAACGTGATCGCCGTCCGGTCCCAGGTCACCGGAAGCTACGAAACCACGCTCGTCGTCAAGCTCATCGTGGTCGCGGTCTCCGGGGTCACCGCGGCACTGCACGCCCGTGCCCGCAGCACCGCAGGGCTTGCGCTGTTCGGCACGCTGACCGGCCTCAGCGCCCTGGCCGCGCTATTCCTCGGCATCCTGCTAGCCGGATGAGGCCCCAGCCGGAACTGCCGCCCTGCACCCTGGTCCCGTCTGGATGACGGCCGCGGCCGCAGCGCGGGGCCGGGGCGGAGAGGCGTGCCGGCACAGCGGGCGCTGGAGTCTTGCGTTGTCATGGCAGCCGGGCGGTCCACTCGCTGCCGGCGAACCTGGTCCGGGCCGGGCCGTGATGACGCCGGCATCCGCGACGGCGGGAATCCCGGTCAGTGCGGCGCTGAGCCGGCCGGGGTGCCGCGCTCGGGGAAGAAGTCCCCGCTGACCCCGGACCCTGGGCAGCCGCCCGCCGGCCCCCGCGACGTCGGCCGCGACGAGCTTGCCGCCGGGCGGCTCGTACTCACCGTGCTCGGTGCCGCCTCACCTGATCAGGCCCCTGCGGCTAGGCGACGGCACGGCCGATCCGCACCCGCCATACGCTGGGGCCGTCCTGCTGGTAGTCCCAGGTGTACTCGCCCGCGTACTGTGCCTCGAACTGGTAGCGCAGCGGCTTGGGGTCGTGGTCGTTGACCAGCACGAAGCCCGCGCCCGGGCGGAGCGCCCGGTAGGCGGCGAAGATCAGGCCGTGCCGCTGCGCGTGGCTGACCGGCCGCACGTCCAGGTCCGGTTCGTCCGCGTCGCCGTCCGGGCCGGCCTCGCGCAGGGCCGTCTTGCCGGGTGCGGCTGCAGCCGGGCGGCCGATCCGCACCCGCCACACGTCCGGCCCGCTTTCCAGGGCGTCCCAGGTGAACTGGCCTGCGTGCTCGGCCTCGAACTGATAGCGCAGCGGCTTGGGGTCGTGGTCGTTGACCAGCACGAAGCCCGTGCCGGGAAGCAGGGCGGTGTAGGCGTCGAAGATCGTCGCGTGGCGCCGCGCCGGCGGCAGGTCGCGGACGTCGAGGTCGGGGCCGGCCAGCACGGGAGCGGCGATTGCCTCCGGCTCGCCGCCGTGCGCCGTCGTGGCCGGGGCCTCGCCAGTCCTGCGGGTGAGGCCGTGCAGCGCGGCGGTCACCTTGGCTGCAAGGTCCGGCCGGGTCTCGTGCAGCGTCGCCCACGCCGACGCGGCGATCCGGCAGGCCCGGTCCGCCTCCCCCGCGCGTGCCAGCGCGGCCGCTGCCTGCAGCAGCAGGGACACCACGGCTGCCTGGGGATCCTCCGCCTGGTGCGCGGCGTCCGGCGCGGGTGCCTCGTCATGCCCGGCGCTGTCGTGCATCTGGCCGAGCAGTGCGGCCAGGTCCACGGAGTGGTCGGCGAGCAGCGCCGGCAGCAGCAGGTCGTTCTCCTTGGCGGCGTGCGCCGCGAACAGCGCGGCGATCTGCTGCGCCTGGTCGGCCGCTGCCGCGCCGTCGGTCAGGGCGGCGAGCCGTTCCCCGGCCGCCGTCAGGGTGCGGTGCTCGGCGGTCATCTCGCCGACCACGTCGGCGAGGCCGGCCTGCGCCGCGGCCGGGTAGATCGTCGTCTCCTCGGCTGCCGCGTGCGGCAGTATTTCTTCGGCCAGGTAGGCGATGAGGCCGGCCACCGCGGCCCCGTGCGGCCGCCCGGCCGCCGCGGCGCCGGACACGGCGTCGGCCCGCCCGGCGAGTTGCTCGGCAAGCCTCTTGTGATGCTCCAGCATCGCCTCGTATGCCTCGGTCGCGGTGATCGTCGTCATGCTTCCGTCTCCTTCTGCTGGCCGCCCGCTGGCAACCGTGAATTTACAGTCATAATTGTTTTTATCAAATCGATTGTGCAAACAACAGGGGGACCGGCGGATGTGAGCGAGGGAACATCACCGGCCGGGGACGCCGGCGTCGATGTACCCGGCTGCCCCGGCGGCGGCGCGGTTGAGGTGGTGGTCGAGCAGCGCGTACCGCCCGGCCGCGGGGACGGTGAACTCCGCGAAACCGCCCTCGCCGGGCATCAGGCCGATCGTCTGGGCCGCGCCGTCGGCCGGGTTTCCGGGCTGCAGCAGGTACGCGCCGTTGTTGAAGACCGTGGTGAACTGCGCGCCCACGACGTGGAACGAGCTGTCGTGGGAGGGGCCGGCGTCGAGTACCCAGAGGCGGACCCGCTGCCCGGCGGTGACGTGCAGCGGGGCGTACCGGTACTGGTCGTAGTAGGAGTTGAACACCGCACCGTCCGGCTGCCCGCGCAGCATCTTCGCGTAGTCGCCGGACTGCCGCTGCGGCCCGAGGTAGAGCTCGGACTGGACGATCAGGAACTCCCGCGACACCGCGGGCAGGTGCGGCGGGTCTATGATGACCGCGCCGAACATGCCGTTCGTGAGGTGCTGAAGCACCGGCGGGGTTCCGCAGTGGTACAGGTAGATGCCCGCATACCTGGCCTTGAATTCATAGGTCACCGAACGGCCGGGGGCGACTTCGGTCATCGCCTGCATCGGCTGCCCGGCGGCGTGGAAGTCGATCGAGTGGCTCATGCCCGTGCGGTTGACCAGCGTCACGACGAACGTGTCGCCGACGTGCCCGCGCAGCACGGGTCCTGGCACCTGCCCGTTGAACGTCCACATGTCCTGGGTGACGCCGGGCGCGACCTGCATCTCCCTGTCCTCCGCGGCAAGCGTGACGTGGTGCACGGTCCCGGACGGCGCCGGGGCGAGCACGGGGCTGACCGCATGCCAGCCCGGCGGCGGCGCGGCGCCGGGGTCGATGACCGCGTCGGGGGCAGCCGATCCGGCGGGTTTCGCCGGGGGGACCGCATCCGGTGCTGCCGCTGAGGTGCCCAGTGCCGTGCCGGTCACCTTGACGGTGAGGATCATGCCGGCTGCCTTGTGGCCAGGAACGGTGCACCATACCTGGCCGGTCTGGCCGAAGACCCCGTAGCTGACCGTCCTGGACTGCCCGCGCGAGAGCATGCCGGTTCCCGTGCTGCCGCCTTCCAGCTGCAGGTCGTGGCTCATCACCCCGTGGTTGACCACGTGCAGGACCACCGTGGTCCCGTACGGGACCGACACCGACGACGGCCGCACGAACATGTCGCCGAGTTCGACGCTGAAGGTACGGACCTGGCCGTTGGCGGCGACCGCCGCCGCAGGCGCCGGTGCCTGGCCTGCCCGCCCTGGCCACAATGCGGCGGCGGCCATGAGCACGGCCACCGCAGCGACCGCGATGGCGGCCGCCGACAGCGTGACGCTGCCGTGCGCGCCGCCCAGCGCCGGGCCGGCGGCCCGCTCCGCGGACGGCGGCGGCGCCGCTGCCCCGGCGGCCGGCCGCTCGCCCTGCTGTCCCGAGGGGGCGGCCTCCCGGGTCCGCCCGCGGCCCTTCCCTGCTGGGGCTGGGGGCCGGGGAGCCTTGCGCGTCAGCAGGGCAGGCGGGATCGACAGGTTCGCCGCCATCGCGAGCCCCGCCGCGGCGAGCAGCCCGCCGCCGGCCGCGAGCGCGGCGGGCCACGTGGCCGCGAACCCGGCGCACACCGCGGTGATGCCCGCGGTGACCAGGGCGTAGCTGCCCGCGGCGATGCGGTGGTCGTAGAGGTCGCCGAAGCCAAGCGGCCGTCCCGAGGGGCCGGCGGCGAGGCCCCGGCCGCGCAGCACCGACCACAAGATGAACGGCACGACCTTGTGCACGTGGCCGGCCAGGGCCTCAAGCAGCCAGCCGGCGAACGCGGCCACCGCCGCGGCGGCCAGCGCCATGCCCGCATGGTGGTCGCCTGGCATGACCAGGGCCGCGGCGAGCGCCAGCCCGGCCCCGGCGATCAGGAAGCCCGCCGCGGTGGCGACGAACGCCAGGTGCAGCCCGCCCTTGCGGCGCCGGTGCCTGACATGCGCGGCGAGCGACGCCAGGTGCGCCGCCAGCCCGGCGGCGAGGATTACAGCACCGGCCCAGGCCAGCGGCTTCACGCTGGCCAGCAGCCCGGGCGACAGCAGCGTCACCCCGGCGGGGATCAGCCACACCGCGAGCCGCCCGGCCCGGTGCCGGCCGGGGACGTGCGCGAGGAAGAACATGGGCCAGAGCTTCTCCGCCACCGCGACGTAGGTGAGCCCGAGCCAGGCGAACAGTCCGATGACCGCGTGCGCGAGCACGACATGGCCGGACAGGTCGAACCAGTTCCCGTGCCGGTCGGCCACGTAACTGACGCCGAAGCACGCCGTCGCCACGAACCCGGCCAGCGCGAACCGCAGCCCGGTGACCGTGTGGCCCTTGCCACGCGCGGACAGCGGGGCCGTCAGGTTCACCGTAAGCAGGGTGACCGCGACCGCGGCCAGGCCGCCGCCGGCCTCCACCATGCCCTCCCGCTGCGCGGCGATCCCGGAGGGAATCAGCCAGGCCCCGCCGAGCCAGGCCGCGAACGTGGCCCAGGCCAGGGGGACCGAGCGCAGCGGGCGCTGCGTCACCACGGGCGTGAACTGATGCAGCGCGCCCGCCACCCCCATCGACAGGGTCGCCAGCATCCCGAAGTGGGCCGCCGCGACCACCGGGTCTGCGGTCGGGTCGGCCGTCGCGATCCCGCGCGCCCAGATCAGGGCGATACCGCAGGCCACCAGGCCGAAGGCGGCGGCCGTCAGGAAGCTCAGCGGCACCGACGGCGGCGGTACCACGGCCGGCACTCCGGGCGGGCGGCCCGGCCAGGCCCCGGGCGCGGGCCGCGGCGGCACGGGCGGCCTTGCGGGTGTCTGCGGCGGAGCTGTCATCGTCCCTCCCGGCTGCAGCGGCGTACCGCCATCCGGCGGTCTCACGCAGAATAAATCTAGCAGATCCTAGAATTACTAACCGGGCGGGCAACCGGGCGGCCCGCCCGCGTGCGGCCCGCCGGGATGCCGGCCCGTGCGCGGCTCTCCGCGCAGGTGCGTGGTTCCCGACGATGTTCGAGGCCGCGGTCAACGTGCTCGCCGCAGCACCGGGGATGGCGGGGCGCCCGCCTTCCTGCCTGGGACACCGGGCAGGAAGGCGGGCAGGGACAGGGGCAGGCGCGGTCGCCTGCCGTGTGGTATTTTTCCAGTATTCGCTAGAAAAATGGCTCGACCGGCGGAGGCCGGGAAGGAAGGTGCGGCATGGCGACTGTGGACGCGCGGCCGGTCATCGCGGCCGGCGGTGAGCCGTTCGACATGATCATGGCCGCGGTGGCGGCGCTTGGCGACGGCGAGGAACTGGTGGTGCTCGCCCCGTTCGAGCCGGTCCCGCTTGAAGGGGTGCTCGGCTCGCAGGGGTTCAGCTACGACGCCGCGGACATCGGCGGCGGTGACTGGCGGGTCACCTTCCGGCGGCTGCCGTGAGCGCCCCCGCGGCGGCGGGCGCCCCTGGCCGTATCCCCGGGCCGGACGACCCGGTGAGCGCGGCGTGGAACGCGCTGGCCGGCGTGTACGACCCGGAGCTGTACCTGGATGTGGTCTCGCTCGGCCTGGTCTACGGCGTGCACGCCGATGACCGCGGCCTCGTTGTGGAGATGACGATGACCACGCCCGGCTGCCCGGTATCGGAGAGCCTGCCAGAAGAGGCGCGGGCCGCCGTCCGGCAGGCGACCGGGGACCGGCTGCCGGTCGACGTCCGCGTGGTGTGGGACCCGCCGTGGGACCCGTCGATGATGGACGAGGGCGCGGCCTCGGCGCTCGGCTTCCGGATGATGTGACCGTGCCAGCCAGGCGACGGGGCAGCCTGGCGGCTGGCGTTATTCTGGCATGGGCTAGAAAATCTCCGCGAAAGGGGGCCGGCTATGGCGGCGGACCTGCAGGTTCAGGCGAAGGCGCTAGGCGATCCCACGCGCCACCGCCTGTTCCGCTACATCGCGGACGCGCAGGCGCCGGTCACCGTCGCCGAGCTCACCGGTTACGCCGGGCTCAACCACAACGCGGTCCGCCAGCACCTTGCGGTCCTCAAGGATGCCGGGCTGGTGACCGAGGAGGCCGAGCTCCGCGACCGGCCAGGGCGGCCCCGGCTGATGTACCGGCTGGACCCCGAGGCGGCCGGGGAGTGGGGCACCCCCGGTGCCTACGCCTGGCTGGCCGGCCTGCTGACGGCCGCGCTGCGCAACGGGCAGGACCCGCGGCAGGCCGGCCGGCAGGAGGGGCACCGCCGCGCCGCCGAGATGGCCGGCCCGGGTGACCCGGTCGGCCTGCTTGAGCAGGAGATAGCGCGGCGCGGGTTCCGCCCGGCCCGCACCGACCGGGGACCGGTGACCGAGTTCACGCTCGGCCGCTGCCCGTTCGCCGAGGTCGCCGCGGCCGACCCGGGCACGATCTGCCAGCTGCACCTCGGCCTGGCCGAGGGACTGGCCGAGGGACTCGGCGGCCTGACCGCCCAGCGCCTGGCGGCCAGGGCCGCCCGCCGCGCCGGCTGCCGCCTCACGGTACGCAGGACGTCGGCCGGGCAGCGATCCCGGCACATGCCCGGGCCCGGCTAGCGCGTGACGACAGGGCACCCCAGGCGGCCCGGCAGTTGTCCAGGGAGCATCACTTGTTAAAACCGGGCGATCGCGGATGGCGGAGCAAGTACCGACGGTGCCTGACGGCGCTGCCCAGCCTCCGCCCGCGACTTACACTGCCCGGCAGGATTCACCTTGCACCAGCTGTTGACGAAGTCCGCGAATATTTTTTACTATGTTTATAGTAAAAAATATTCCGAGGGAGGGCGATCATGACTGCAGTGCGCCTTACGCAACCGCACGGGAAGCAGCCGGGGCCTGCCGACGTGGCCGGGCGGCCATCGCTGACGCTGGCCGAGGAGCACGTGCTTGTGCTGTGGCAGGTCACGACGAGCGCCGAGAAGCTGCTGAGCGCGGCCGAGCACGGCCGGTGGCCCGGCGCGGAGCTGACCGCGCTGGCCGGCTACGCCCGCGCCGAGGTGCTGCGGCAGGCGTCTGACGAGGAAACGCTGCTGTTCCCCGCTGTTCCGGCCCAGACGGCGGCCGGGCTTGCCCGGGATCACGTCCGGCTGCGCGCCGCCGCTGAGCTGCTGACCCGGGCGGCCGCCGGGGAACAGCCCATGGCCCCCGCTCAGCTCGCCGTCGTCGTCCGCGACTTCGTCACCCAGCTCGAGCGCCACCTGCGCACCGAGGACGGCCTGCTCGCGTCCGGCCGCGGGGCGCGGGGCGTGCCAGCCACCGTAACCCTCGGCGGCCACCCGCACGAGTGGTACCTGCTCACCGAGGGGCCCGTGGTCGACCTGGACGCGCTTCCGGCGGGACAGGCGGTCGGCGCGGCCGTGGACCGGCTGCTGCGGATGGACCGCGGCGAGCAGGTCGAGTTGCACTCCGGTGCCAGCCTGGACGGGGTCTGGCGGGAGATCAGCGAGCTCAGCCCTGGCGGCTACCAGTTCACCATGCTGCAGGACGGTCCGGCTCGCTGGCGGATGCAGGTCACCCGCCGGCAGACAGCCACCTGACCCGCGAGCCGCAGCGCGCATCCCGTGCCCGCGCCGCCATAGCGGCGTAACCGGCCAGGCGCGCATGAACGTGATGTCCTCTCCCTCGCCCGAGCCGAGCGGAAAAACGGGACCTTGGACCATGACACGGGTATCTGGACGGGCCTAACGTCCTTAGCGTGAGTGCCTTTCGCGATGTCCGCCCCCAGCCTCGGACTGGTGTAGCAGGCACCGAACGAGGGCAGGCTAGAGCTAGCCTGCGCGCTTCCGGGCACAGCCCTGGCGTTGCCGCGCCGGGAACGAGGCACCGGGACTTGCGAGCCAGGAAACCTGAGGTTGGCCGTACGGGTCGTGCCGGGCGGGTGAATTGGTCATGACCGTTATCACTAGATCTGGTTCGCCTGCGGCGAGTTCCGTGCCGGGCAGTGCCGCGGTGATCAGGATCAGGCTGCTCGGCCGGTTCGCGGTGGAGCGTGACGGGCAGGAGATCGCGCTAGGGTCGTTCGGCGGCAGGCAGGCCCGGCGGCTGCTGCGCCTGCTGGCGCTGCGGCGCGGGACGCTGGTCCCCAAGGACCTGATCGCCGGCGCGCTGTGGCCGGATAATCCCCCGGCCGACCCGGCGGGGAACATCGAGGTCCTGGTCAGCCGGATCCGCCGGGCGCTGGGCGACCGGGCGCTTGTCCAGGCCGGCCCAGGCGGGTATGTCCTGGCTGACGGCGACCGCTGCTGGGTCGACGCCGAGGCGTTCCTTGCCGCGCTGCAGGCCGGCCAGGCTGCCCTCGCCCTGCGTCCGGCCGGCGCCCTCGCGCCGTTCCGCGCCGCGCTCGGGATCTGGCGCGGCGAGCCGCTCCCCGAAGACACCTACGCGGACTGGGCGCAAGCCGACCGGCGGTACCTTGGCCTGGCCTACCTGGACGCGCTTGACGGGGCCGCGACGGCGGCCCTGGACAGCGCCGGCGCTGGCGCGACGGTCGGTGAGGCAGGCTCCTGGGCCAGGCAGGCGGTCGCCGCCGAGCCGCTGCGCGAGTCCTCGGTGCTGCTGCTGGTCCGCGCGCTCGCCGCGGCCGGGCACCAGGCGGGGGCGCTGGCAGTCTTCGACGGCTACCGGGACCGCCTGGCCGCCGAGACCGGACTGGATCCCACGCCGCGGGCCCGCGAGATCCGCCAGCATGTGCTGACAGGCCAGCCCGCACACAGCCGGCTGGCTCCCTCGCCGGCCAGGCCGCGCGGTTCCACTCCCGGCCGCCTGGATCCGTTCCTCGGCCGGGAGGAGGAGTGCGCGGCGATCGCGGCCGCGGCGGCGAACGCCCCCCGGGTCGTGCTGGTCACCGGGCCGAGCGGCATCGGCAAGTCCGCGCTGCTTGCCGAGGCGGCGCGGCGGGCCGGCGTGCCGGTGCTTTCCGCACAGGCGTTCGCTCCGGACCAGCACGAGGCGTGGTCGCTGGCGGGCCGGCTGGTCGCCCAGGCCGCCCGGCGGCTGCCGCTGCCGGTGGCCGAGATCGCGGCTGAGGCGGAGGCCAGCGCGCTGGCCGAAGCGGTGCCCGGCCTCCCGGTGTCTGCCAGCCCCATCCTGCGCGGCGCGGACGAGGAGACCCGCCGCGCGCTGGCCTTGCAGGGCGCGGTCCGCCTCATCGCGGCCACAGCCCGGCCGCGCTGCCTGATCGTGGCCGATGACCTGCAGTGGGCCGACCCGACCAGCCTCACCCTGCTGGGCCTGCTGCTGCGCCGCCTCGATGGCGTCAGCCTGGCCGCCGCCTACCGGGCAGACGGCAACCACCCCGGCGCTGATCTTGTCGAGGCGCTTGGCCTGCCGGCCGCCCAGGTGGCCAGCATCACCCTCGGGCCGCTGCCGGCCCGGGTCATCAGGGACCTGTTCAGCGACCAGCTGCTGGCCGAGGCACTTATCAGGCAGGCCGGCCGCACCCCCTTCACCGTCACAGAAGTCATCGCCGCCCTGGCCCGGCAAGGAGAAATTACCCGCGACGAGGACGGCAGGTGGCGGATGCGGCCGGGCCGCGACGCGACGGCTGCGGCGCGGGTCGTCGCCGCGGGGATCAGGCACGCCGCGGGGAGCCGGCTGACCGGGCTGCCCGCCCGGTGGCGGGACATGCTGGGCCTGCTCACGCTGCTTGGCCGCCCGGCGCCGCCGCCGCTGCTTGCCGCCGCCGGCGGCACCGGCCTGCACGCTGCGCTTGACACCCTGGAGGGACTGGCGAGCGCCGGACTGGCCAGCCTGGGCCCGCAGGGCTGGTCGCCCTGCCACGAACTGCTACGGCGGGCGGTCACCGCGGCGATGCGCCCCGCCGAAACCGCCCGCTGTCACGCGCTGCTCGCCCAGGCGCTGCGCCGGCACGGCGCCGACCCGGCCGAGACCGCCGGACACCTGGCCGACAGCGGCGACAACGACGGGGCGGCACGGGAGTACGCGGCTGCCGCCCGCCGCGAGCTGGAGCGGGTCTGCGACCGCGAGGCCATCCGGCTGGCGGAGGCCGGGCTGTCCCTCGGCCCGTCCGGCGGCACCCGGGCGGAACTGCTTGAGGCACGCGGTGAGGCCCGCCGCCGCGCCGGCCAGCTCTCCGCGGCCCGCGCCGACTTCACCGCCGCGCTGGACAGCCTGACCGATCCCGCCGCGCGCTCCCGCGTCCTGGCTCAGCTGGCCATCCTGGACGCCAGGACCGCCGGCGCGGCCCGCGGCAGCGAGCTGGCGGCGCTGGCGATCGCCGAGGCCGGGGACCTGCCCGCCGCCCTGGGCCAGGCCCTGGCGGCGGGCGCGATCATCGACCTGACCGAGGGCAACCTGGCCCGCGCCCGGCACCGGGTACGCCGGGCAGCCCGGCTGCTTGAGGCGGCCGGCGACAGCCGCGGCAGTGCCCGCCTGCTGTACTGGCGGGCGATGGAATGCTTCACCGGCGGCAGGCTGCGCGACGCCGTCACCCACCTCGGCCACCTGGCCCACCTGCCGGTCACCCCTGGCGAGGTACTGCGGCTGTGGAGCCCGCGGGCCACCCGCGGCCACGCCCTGGCCTTCCTCGGCCAGCCCGCAGACGGCCTGGCCGAGATCGAGGAGACCCTCGCCTGGGCCCGCGCCGCCCGCCACCCGGCGGTCGAGGCCGAGTGCCTGTGGCACCGCGCCGAGGCCCTGGCCGCCCTCGGCCAGGGCGCCCGGGCGGTCGAATCGGCCACGGAAGCAGCCGGCATCGCCGCCCGCATCGGGCATGCGGAATGGACCGCCGCCGCGCACCGCGGCCTGGGCATCGCCTGCGAGGCAGCGGGAACGGGCGACCGGGCCGAATCCGCCTACCGCCGCTCGCTGCAGGCCGCCGAGGGCATCCCGTTGTTCCGCGTCTGGGCAGCGGCCCGGCTCGGTGCCTGCCTGGCCCGCCAGGGACGGCCCGCCGAGGCAGCACCGCACGTCCAGGCCGCCCTGGCAGGGCAAACACCGCTCACCCGGCACGAGGCCCGGTGGGCACACGCCGAGCTCCTCGCAAGCCGGGGCGACGAGCAGGCGTGCCGCGAAACCGCCAGGGCAGCGCTGGACCAGGCACAAGGCGGCGGCTACCTGATCCTGATGCCGCGGCTACGCGAACTCGCGGGCGGCTGACCAGGGTCCCCGCAATCCCGCCAGCAACCCGCAAGGAGCACCGGGTACCACGGAACCGTGAGCACGCGCTGCACGAGCCGGCCCGACCGTGCCTGAGCTTCCCGAGGTAGCGACGCTGCGCACTGCCAGCAGCGCTGAGATGGCAGCGAGGCCCGCGGCTGCAGGGAAGCTGCAAGCCGGCGCCGCTACCGTCAGCGCAAACGGGCTCTGCGGCGGACGGAACTAGCAAGGGGGTCAGGTGGCCGGACCGATCACACGGCACGAAGGCGCACGCGAAAGGCAGGCACTGACCACTCCCGACGGGGAAGCCCGCGGTCTGCTCGCTCCCCTGCTGCCAGCCGGGGAACCGGTCGAGCAACTGCTGCGCAAGGCGCAGTACTTCGTGCCGGGCGGCACGCCGAGCGAAGACTTCCGGGAGGTGCACCGCAAGGGCGGCCGGGGTGCGGAGGAGTTCTACCGGGAACGGTGGCGGCACGACAAGGAGGTGCGGTCCACCCACGGGGTGAACTGCACCGGGTCCTGCTCATGGAAGGTGTACGTCAAGGACGGCATCATCACCTGGGAAACCCAGCAGACCGACTACCCGTCGACCGGCCCGGACTCG
>DASUBV010000236.1:0-5133 GCA_035763085.1 Streptosporangiaceae bacterium
CGACCTGCCGATGTCCACCACGCAGCTGGCCACCGCGCTGACACTGTCCGCGCCGACCCTCAGCGCGCACCTGCATGCGCTGCTGCGGGCCGGCATTGTCAGCTCGCGCCGGGACGGCCGGGCCGTGCTGTATGCCCGGACACCGCTGGGCGACGACCTGCTGGTCGGCCCGGCGCAGTAGCTGCTGCCGGGCCGTTTCCGCTGCGCAACCCTGATCACCATCCTGTAAGACGACGGTCAGGCTCACTCGATGGTCTCTGCGTCGATCCGGTCCAGCGCAGCATCTAGCTCATCGAGCTGGACGCCGCTGCGGCCTGCCGCCTTGTCGGCGTAATGCGCGGCTAGCGCCGCGCGGTCCTCGAGGTCGGCGAGGTCATCGATATTGATGAGGGCGACAACGGGCTTGCCGTGCACGCTGATGGTGACCGGGCGGTGAGTGTGCCGGGCCTGGGCGACGAGTTCGCCCAGATGGGTCCGGGCGGCGGTCAGAGGATAGGTAGCCACACATCAAAGTTAACACTTTGACGTGTACCGCAGTCCAGGGATCACGCCGGCGTCGCGCTCAGCCGCCGGCGGCAGTCGCCGGAGCTGCCGGGAGCCCGGTAGTGGCCAGCTCGGTCAGCGTGCCGAGCAGGACGTTCGCCCCGTTCCCGATGTCGTCCCAGTCCGTGTGCTCGGCGGGGGAGTGGCTGCGGCCATCCCGGCTGGGCACGAAGATCATCCCGGTCGGCGCGAGCTTCGCCATGTTCTGCGCGTCATGGCCGGCACCGGACGGGATGGCCACGGCGGACAGTCCCAGGCCCCGGGCCCGCGCGTCGATCACCGACCGCACCCGCGGGTCCAGCCCGACCGGCGCCACGTGCGCCTCGGTCTCCCAGTGCAGGGTGACGTCGTGGTCCGCGGCAGCCTGGCGGGCGGCCGCGACCAGCTGGTCGTCCAGCCGGGTCAGCCGGCCGGCGTCGGGATCGCGGTAGTCCAGCAGCATCCGCACCAGGCCGGGGACGACGTTCGCGCCGCCGGGGAAGGTAATCAGCTTCCCGCAGGTGGCCACGGCGGTGTCGCTGACCGACGCGGCGATGCCCGGCAGGGCGGAGATGAGCTGCGCTGCGGCCCGCAGCGGGTCCTGCCGCCGGGTCATGGGTGTCGTCCCGGCGTGGTCGGCCCGGCCACGGAACTCGGCGGCCGCGCCGCCGATGGCCACGATCGAGGTCACCACGCCGATGTCGGTGCCGCTGGCCTCCAGGTTCGGGCCCTGCTCGATGTGCAGCTCCACGAAGGCGTACATCCGCGCCGGGTCGGCCCGGACGCCGGTGAGCGCGTCCGGGCTCCAGCCGATGGCGGTGATGGCATCGACCAGCCGGTCGCCGTCCCGCCCGGTCATGGCGTCGATCTCGTCGCGGCTGAAGCCGCGGGCCAGCGCGGTGGAGCCGAGCAGGTGGTTGTAGTTGCCCTCCTCGTCGGCGAAGACGACGGCCCGCACGGGCCGGGCCAGCTCCACCCGCTCCTCGGCCAGCCGTCGCACGCACTCCAGCGCGGCAATGGCGCCCACGGCACCGTCGAACGCGCCGCCGTCCGGCACGGTGTCGAGGTGCGAGCCGCTCCACACCGCGGCCGGTCCCTGGCCCGTCCCGGCGGTGCTCCCGGCCGCCTCGGCGAACATGTTGCCGATCCCGTCGGTCTGCAGGGTCAGCCCGGCCCCGGCGCACCGCGCCTGATACCACTCGCGGGCGGCCAGGTCCGCGGCGGAGAAGGAGGTGCGGGTGATGCCGCCGCCCGGCAGGCGGCCGATGGCGCTCAGCGATTCCAGGTTGGCCCGCAGCCGGCTCATATTGACGGTCATGCCCATAGGTGACTCCTTTCGGGCCGGGGCGAGCCGTCCGGCCCGTGACTGTGGCCGGCGGCGCGTCAGCCGATGCGGTGGCGGTGCGCGTAGCCGATGGCCGCGGCCCGGTCCCTGGATCCAGTCTTGGCGAAAATCCGGCTGATGTGGGTCTTGATCGTGTGGTTGGACAGGAACAGCCGGGCCGCGATCTCCGGGTTGGTGAGACCCTGCGCGATCAGGGCGAGGATCTCCGCCTCGCGCTGGGTCAGGCCGTCCGGCGGCGGCCCGGCGGCCGCCCCGGCAGCAGGGGGCGTCGCCGCGGCCAGCAGCGCCTTCTGCACCTGGGGCCCGAGGACGGCCAGGCCGCCCGCCGCCGCGTGCAGCGCGCGGGCGATGTCGGTGCGGTCGGCATCCTTGGTCAGGTAGCTGCGCGCGCCGGCCTGAAGGGCATGCAGAACGGAACTGTCGTCGGCGTAGGTGGTCAGGATCACGATCGCGACGCCGGGGTGCTCGGCAGCCAGCCGCCGGGTGACCCCGATGCCGTCCAGCACCGGCATGTGCAGGTCGAGCAGGATCGCATCCGGCTGATGCTCGGCCACCAGCTGTACGGCCTGATCGCCGTCGGCGGCCGCGCCGACCACCTCGATGTCGGGCAGGCCGTCCAGCAGCAGCACCAGGCCCTCGCGCACGCTGGCCTGGTCATCGGCGATGACGATCCGCAGCGGCGAGTCAGCCGGCCGGGCGGGGGAGCTCATGTCGCTATGTTCTCAGGCCGTCGGAGCGGCGTTCTGCGGCCGGGGGAGCGGCAGCTGCGCGGTGACGACCCACTGACCGTCCGCGCGGCCCGCCTCCAGGGTGCCGCTGAGGATCCGCAGCCGCTCCCGCATACCGGTCAGGCCGTAGCCGGCATTGGCCGTCCGCACCGCGGGCGAGCCGTCAGCCCCGGCAGCGGGGGCGGCGGCCAGGTCGTTGCGCACCGCGAGCCGGACGTCGGCGCCGGCGTAGTCGAGGCGGATCGTCACCGGCTGGCCCGTCGCGTGCTTGGCCGCGTTGACCAGCGCTTCCTGGGCGACGCGTAGCAGGCCGACGATGGCCTCGGGCGGTACCGGCCGCGGTTCGCCGCCGGCGCTGAAGCTGGCCTCGACGTGGTAGCGCCGGGCGTAGGTGCCGGTCACCTTGGCCAGTTCCTCTTCCAGCGGGAGGGTGTCCGAGCGCAGGGCGTGCACGGCCCGGCGGGTCTCGGCCAGCCCTTCGGCGGCCATCCGCTGCGCCGCCGTCAGCAGCTCACTGGCCTGGCCGATGTCGCCCCGGTCGGCCAGCACCGAGCGAGCGGCCTGAATCTGGATGCCGAGCGCGCCCAGGGAGTGCGCCAGCACATCGTGGATCTCGCGGGCGATGCGGGCCCGCTCGTCGAGCAGGTCGGCCCGGCGCTGCTCGGTTTCCAGCTGCTCACGCTGGGCCAGCAGGGCTGCCGCCTGCTCGGCCTGGATCCGGTAGGCGCCCCGGTTGCGCCCGACCACCGCGCCGGAGACGATCACCAGCGGGAGCCCGACCAGCGCGCTGATGCTGACGTCGAAGGCCAGGCCACTGACCTCGGTAGCCAGGATCCCGGTCGCGGTCACGGCCAGGACTGCGGGCACGCTCGTCTCGCTGCCGGCGGCCATCGCGGCCACGAAGGCGAACACCACGAGCGGGATGCCGCCGATCGTGGAGACGGCCGAGGCGCAGCCCGCCCCGGCGGCGATCACGCTGAGCGCCACCGGGAGCAGCCGGGGGCGGCGCGGTGCCGCGGCGGGCAGGGCGTCCAGCAGGACCCAGGCCGCCAGCCCCAGCCCGGCGGCCGCGTACCCGGCGGCCTGCACGACCAGCGCCGCTCCGCCGGGCGGAGGGTAGAAGACGAAGGCCAGCATGCCCACCCAGAAGAAACCGAAGCCGCGGGCCACCGGGTTGACCCAGCGCAGCGCGGATCCGGTCGCACCTGGCCTGGCGAGCCGCCAGGATCGGGGCATCTGCTCTCCTCTCCGCAGCGCGGGGCGCCGGGCTCGCGGCGAGCGCCGCGCTCATGCCGGGCCGCGCTCGTGCCGGGCGCCGCGCGACTCCGGCAGCCCGACGCTACCGGCACCTCCCCGGTGCCCGCGTCAGCCTGCGGGCTGACGCAGTGACTGATGTTCTGGTACCGCGTGGTACCAGGTCAGGCCGGCCCGGGTCATGCCGCGGACCAGCCTGTGCTCCGATCCGCGATGAGGGCCCAGCGGGCGAAGGTGAGACACGTCAACGACCACGACGAGTCCCCTGGAGAACGAGATGGCTTCCGAGCTGACTGAGGCAATGATCGTGAACGGCGTGGTGCTGGCGACGGTGCTGGCCAGCGACCTCGGCCCGGCCCGTAAGGTCGGCCGGATGCGGCTGCTGCGCCCGGTGATCGCGGCGGTGGTGATCATCCCGATCTTCATCAGCGCCCCGGTCTGGCATGGCACCGGGCTGGCGGTGGAGATCGCCGGGATCGCCGCCGGGGTGCTGGGCGGGCTGGCTGCCGCGGCGCTGATGCGGGTGTACCGCAGCCCCCGGACCGGGGGGCCGGTGAGCGCGGCTGGCTGGCCGTACGCACTGTTCTGGGTGGTCATCATCGGCGCCCGCGCGGTCTTCTCCTACGGTGCCGCGCACTGGTTCACGGCTCCGCTGGTGACCTGGGCGATCGCGAACAAGGTGTCCGAGGCGGCGATCACCGACGGGCTGATCTTCATGGCCGTCGTGATGATCATCATCCGGACCGCCGGGCTGGCCGTCCGCGCCTCCCGCCTGCCCGGCGCGGCCCCGGCCGCGGTCGGTCAGGGCAGCACGGCGGCGCCGGGCCCGGGCGCCTGACCCGCCCGCCCGATCCGGGGCGCCGCCGCCAGGACATCGCTCCTGGCCGGCGGCGCCCCGCTGTCATGCTGGGCACCTGCAGCCGCCCGCCCCGCGAACGGGGCATACCGCCCGGCCAGGTTCGCTGCCCGGTCATGTCGGGATGACGGCCGTGCCATTCGTGGGAAGAGTAAGAGGGTGCCGCCGGCGCCTGCAGAACACGGAGGTCAGCAGATGAAGTACCTGATCCTGGGCATGATCACCGAGTCGGGCCAGCAGCTGCAGGGCTCGGACCTGGAGGCCTGGATGGCCGTCAGGATCGGGGGCCCGGATCGCTGACCCGGTGTCGCGCAGCGCCTTGCGGGCCCGCGTCAGCCGCTGCGCCATCGCCGGCTCGCTGCTCAGGAACGCCGCCGCGATCTCCGCGGTGGTCAGCCCGCAGACCGCCCGCAGGGTCAGCGCGATCT
>DASUBV010000237.1:0-3126 GCA_035763085.1 Streptosporangiaceae bacterium
GGGTCAGCGTGAGCTTCGGCGGCCTGGCCTCGGTGCGGGCTCCCTGCCCGGCCGCCCGGGAGCTGCCCGCATGAAACGTCCCGGCGGCCAGGTCCGCCGTCCCGGCCCGCACTGGCTCGGCCCACGGCGCTGGCTCGGCACTGTGCGCGGCCGACGGCAGGCCAGGGCCAGCGAGCGCATGCGGCGGCCGCAGCCGCTGCTGAAGCAGCGCCTGCCGTCGGGCCGCGGGGCGATGGAGCAGCCGAACATCACCAGCGGCGGGGCCGGCGTCCTCACCCCGCGGTTCTGGGGGATGCTGGTGCTGGCCGGCGTGGCCGCCGGGCTGCTCGGCGCGCTGATGATGGCGATCTTGTTCAACGTGCAGTACGCCGCGTTCGGCTACCACGAAGGCAGCCTGCAGTACGGCACCGAGCATGCGCCGGCCGCGCGGCGGGTCGCCTCGCTGCTGATCGCGGGCGTCTTCGGCGGCGTGGCGTGGTTCCTGCTGCGGCGGTACACCACGGGCCAGCCGTCCGAGATCGACGAGTCGCTGTGGAACGGCGACGGGCACCTGTCGTTCCGCCGCAGCCTGGGCACCGCGGTGATCTCCGAGGTCGTCATCGGGATGGGCGCCTCGATCGGCCGGGAAGCCGCGCCCAAGCTGCTCGGCGGCGCCTCCGGCAGCGTCCTGGCCGGCTGGGCCGGCCTGACGTCCCAGCAGCGGCGGCTGCTGGTGGCGTGCGCCGGCGGCGCCGGGCTCGCCGCCGTGTACAACGTCCCGCTGGCCGGCGCCCTGTTCACCGCCGAGATCCTCATCGGCAGCATCACCTTGCCGGTGATGCTGCCGGCCATCGCCTGCTCGGCGATAGCCACCGCCACGGCGTGGATATACCTGCCGAACCGGGCCGTCTACCTAGGCATCCCCGACTACCGGTTCACCTGGCCGGTGATGACCTGGGCGCTGCTGGCCGGCCCGGTCATCGGGCTGGTCTCGGCCGGCTACATCCGGCTCATCGGCTGGGTCTCCCATCACCGCGCCCGGGGCACCACGGCGCTGTTCGCGCCGGTGATCGCCTTCGGCATCCTGGGGGTCATCGGCATCTGGTACCCGCAGCTGTTCGGCAACGGCCTGGACATGGCCCGCGACGCGTTCCTCGGCGTCGGCGGCTTGCCCCTGCTGCTCACCTTGTTCGCGCTCAAGCCGCTGGTCACCGCGCTGTGCCTGGGCAGCGGGGCATCCGGCGGCCTGTTCACCCCGACGCTGGCCGCCGGCGCCGTCCTCGGCGGCGCGCTCGGCATCGCCTGGAACCTGGCCTGGCCCGGCTCCCCGTCCGGCGCCTTCGCCATGGTCTGCGCGGCCGCCATGATCGGCGCCGCCATGCAGGCACCGCTGTCCGGCCTGGCTCTCGTACTCGAGCTCACCCACAGCGGGTTCGCGCTGATGGTCCCCATGATGGCCGCGACCGGGATCGCCACCCTCGTCGCGTTCCACGTCGACGGGTACTCCATCTACTCCGCCCGGCTGCCGGCGTTCGCCGACGACAGCGCGCCCGCGCCGCCGGCAGATAGCCAGGCGTAGCGGGCGACCCGCTCCGGCCCGGTCGAGCCTTGCCAGGCCGACCGCCTGCACGCTGTCACGCGCACCTCGGCCCGTTCGGCAATGGATTTCAGGCCGGACGGCCTCATGCCGGTCGCTGGATTTCATCGAGGATTTCATCCGCGCCGCGGTCCCGCCGCGGTACGCCAATACCCATACCGAGAGCTCCGGGACCAGGCTGGCGACCACGCGGCTGCGCGAGGAGGCCCGGCGGGTCATCCGCGACGGGATCGGCGGCACCGCCGATGACCTCGTGATCTTCTGCGGCTCCGGGGCTACCGCGGCGGTGAGCAAGCTGATCGGCATCCTGGAGCTGCCGATCCCGGCCGGGCTGGACGAGCGGTACGGGCTGGCTGACCGTATCCCGGCGGCCGAACGGCCGGTGTCGCCGGCCCGTACGTTTTGGGACTACGCCGCCGCCGGGCCGTACCTGCCGATCCGGGCCGCCGCCTCCGGCCCGGGCCCCGGCGCGGGCGACCACAAGGACGTCGTGTTCCTGTCCCCGCACAAGTTCCCGGCGGCCCGCAGACCCCCGGCATCCTGATAGTGCGCCGTGACCTGGTCCGGAACTCTGTGCCGACCGTGCTGCCGGGCGGGGGGACGGTGGCGTTCGTCGACCCGATCGGGCACCAGTACCTGAACGACCCGGTCGCGCGCGAGGAGGGCGGCAGCCCGCCATCATCGAGTCCATCCGGACCGGCCTGGTCTTCGCCCTGAAGCAGGCGGCGGGTACCGACCTGATCGCGGCCCTGGAGGAACGACCGGTGGCGGCACGTGCACTACCTGCCTTGGCGAACTGGGCCGCAAAGGGCCGGGTCCGGGACCGATGGCGGCCGGGAGGTGACGAACGGCCCGGCTCCCCCCCGTACCGCCCGCCGTACAGTCACGCACGTGAACGCTTCAATGGCTGTTGATTCAACCCCGGTAGAACTGACAGCCCGGCTGGCGGCGCTGGCTGACCCGGTGCGGCTGCGCCTGGTGGGAGTGCTGGCGGGCGGTGGCCGGTGCGTGTGCGACCTGCAGGACAAGGTGCCGGTGCCGGCGAACCTGCTGTCCTACCACTTGCGGGTGCTGCGGGAGGCGGGGCTGGTGACCGCGACCCGGCGGGGCCGCTGGGTCGACTACCGCCTCGACGACGGCGGGTTCGCGGCGCTGTGGGCGCAGGCATCCGCGGCGGGAGTGCCGCTGCCCGGCGAGCACGTCACCGCGCGGTCGTGCGGGCCGGCCTGCGACGATACGGAGGTGCGGCGATGACCGCGACCAGGACCGGCGCCCCCGAAGGTACCGGCGGCGGGCGGACGGTGACGGCCCGGCTGGGCGTGCTCGACCGGTTCCTGCCGGTGTGGATCGGCGCGGCGATGGCGGCCGGGCTGCTGCTGGGACGGCTGGTCCCCGGCCTGAACGGCGCCCTGAACCGGGTCCAGGTGCACGGCACCAGCCTGCCGATCGCGCTGGGACTGCTGCTGATGATGTACCCGGTGCTGGCCAAGGTCCGCTACACCGAGATCGGCAAGATCACCGCCGACCGGCGGATGATGACCGCCTCGCTG
>DASUBV010000238.1:0-3784 GCA_035763085.1 Streptosporangiaceae bacterium
CGTGGATCAGGTACCCGGCCCAGCGCGTATCGCCGCGCATCGCGAAGCGGGCCTGCAGGTCGTAGGGGGAGATGATGCGCAGGCTCGCCGGCGGCAGGCCGTCCTGCTCGGTGCGCGGCCGCGCCTTTCCGTCCGCGATCAGGAAGTTCTGCAGGAAGATCCGGCGCAGGCCGTCCCTTTCCGGCCCGCCCGGCCTCTGGTGCCGTTCAAGCATGGTGAGCAGGAGATAGGTGTCCTGCCTGTTGGCGGCCACGTTGTCTGCACACGGTTCGGCCGCGTTTGATGTGCATGTTCTGGCAGGGCTTGGCGGTGATGCCCGTGCTGGCGTGGGGTCAGGCGGTGCTGTTGCCGGGGTGGTCGTGGTTGTTGAGGAGGCGGGCGAGCACGTCGATGGTCTCGAGCAGCAGGGCGTCGATCTTGGCTTGCTGACCAGCGGCGTGCTGGGCCCGGAAGCTGGCGACGAGCCGGTCCCATCGGGCGGCTGCCTGCTGTTCGTGTTCGGAGGCCTGATGCCCGGCTTGGTAGCCGGCCCGCCACCAGCGCAGTGCCTCGGCGCGGGTCATAGCACGGGCCGGGCTGCCGGTCAGTTTCTGGTGAGCTCGGCGACCGCTTTCTTGGCGCAGGCATCGTCGACGAGGTCCTGCCCGGCGGCCGCGGCGGCGATGAGCGCAGCGGTGGCGGCGTTGTTGAGGGCGCGGGGCAGGCCGGAGGAGACGCGGTGCAGCCGGGCGACGGCGTCATCAGCGAACAAGGGCTCCTCACGACCGGCCAGGGTCATGTGATGACGCAGGTAGGCCGCTGATTCGGCCAGGTCCATCGGCTTGATGGCATACCGGGTGGCGATCCGCTGGTCCAGAGCGGCGAACGTGCCCATCCGCAGTTGCCGGGCCAGGGTGGGCTGGCCGATCAGGATCCCGGCGAACGGGCTGGCGCTGTCCATCTCCGCGTTCGTCATGAGCCGCAGCTCCTCCAGCTGGTCAGGCTGCAGCAGATGCGCTTCGTCGACGATCAGTACCACGGTGCGGTGCCGTTCGGCGGTCTCGGCGGCGAGCAGGTCGGCGGCCTGGGCCATCAGCTCGGCTTTGAGGTAGCGCGGCTGGGCGCCGAGCGCCCGGACCACCTGCACATACAAGCCCCGGGTGCCGAACGCGGGGTTGGCGACGTAGATGACCTGGTGCCGGGTGGGGTCAAGGCCGGCGACGGCGGCGCGGGCGGCCACCGTCTTCCCGGCGCCGACATCACCTGTAATCACGCCGAGCAGGATCTGGTCGATGCAGAAGCTGATCCGGGCGGTGGCCTGGGCGTGGGCCTGGCGGGCGAACAGGTCCTTCGCGGCGATCGCCTTGCCGAACGGGGTGCGGGCCAGCCCGAAGTGCGCCGCCCACGGCGCCCGGCTAGCCATCGCCGTCATCCTCGTCCCGGCCGGGCTGCAGGGGCAGCTGGGTGTAGTCGATCGCCGCGCCGGCGCCGGCTTGCTCGTCGTGGGCGGCGGCGACCATGCCGAGGTAGTCGATCCCGGTGGGGTCCGCCGCCGGCGCAGGAGGCGGGGCGACGGCGCGGTGCACGTGATGGCCGATCACGAACGGCACCGCGGTCCCGGCCGGCCTGCCGTCCAGGAACACCTCGATCACGGCCAGGTTCTCCGGCTCGTACCTGAGCTCGACGCGCCGGCCCACCAGGGCGGGATCGACGGAGTAGGAGTTGCCTTCCAGCGGGACGGTCGCGACCCGGGTCACCCGCCGCGTCACCGACCAGCGGAACGCCTCCCGGATCAGCGCCGGGTCCGCCTGCCGGTGCGGCCCGCCGGCCTGGAACCGGTCGATCGGGGCCTGCCCGGTCTCGGCGTGCACCCGCCGGTTGGCGACCTGCCCGGCCCATGCCGTGAACCAGTCGTTGAGCTGGTCCAGCGACTCGATCCCGCGGTGGGTCGCCTCGGCCAGGAACGCCTCGCGGATATACCGGTTGGCTCTTTCCTGTTTTCCCCGGCCTTGGGGTGAGTACGGTTTACTGTGCACCAGGCGGATACCGAGCACCGCGCAGGTCCTGGCCAGCCACGCGTTCGCGAACGGCGCCCCATTGTCGGCATATAGGACATCAGGGACACCTCTTCGGGTGACGGCGCGGCGCAGCAGTTCCTGGCAGAGCCGGGCGTTTTCCCGGTCATAGAACCGGCCGTCGACCAGCAGCCGGGAGTGGTCATCGACGATCAGGAAGAGCCGGGCCCGCGCTGACCCGTCCCGTTTCGGGTACGGCACCCACGGGCCGACCAGCACATCGGTGACCCACCGCTCGTTCGGCCGCTCAGCCTCATAGCGGCCCCAGGCTTTCGGGGCAGCCTTGAGCGCGGCCCGGTGCAGCCCGGCGCGGCGCAGCTGCCCGCTGACGGTCCGCTCGGCGACCCGCACGCCGTGCCGGTGATACAAGATCGAGGCGATCTGCGCCGCGGACCGGCCCGGCAGTTCCAGCCGCAGCGCGGCAGCCTCGCCGAACAGCTCCGGCATGGCCCGCACCTTCCCGGTATCCGAGCGCGGCGAGGGCCGCAGCCCGTCCACGCCGCCGGCCCGCCACGCGCGCAGCCACCGGTCGATCGTGCCACGCGAGTAGCGGCGCACCGTCCCGTCCGGGTGCACGTGCTGGCGCCCGGCGATCTGCCGCACGACCGAACCCCGCTCGCAGCTGGTCAGCCGCATGTTCGCGGCCTCGGCGATCACCGCCCACCGGTGCAGCGCGATCTCCTGCCGCATCTTCTCATCCATCACACGGGCACCTCCGGTCCTGGTGCCGTGACGCCCCAGCGCGTCACCGGCTCCTGGGAGGCATGAAACGCCGCCTGCCGATGACCAGGAAGGGCGAGGATGCGTTGGCGGCCAGCAGGGTCCCGCCGGTCACCGCGCAGGCGAACCGCCACCGTCCCAGCACCGCCCAGCCCGGCAGCCCGGCCGCCGCCGTGAACGCCGCGCCGACCGCCGCGACAGCGAACCGGCACCGGTCCGGCTGCGGCCGGACCACCTCCCCGCCCAGCTCGACGGCCAGCGCCGAAAAACTCACTGCCAGCTCCCCGGCCCGCGCTGTGAACCGGCGGACCCAGCCCCGCGCCGTCGTATACGGCACCCCCGCCGCTGCCGCCGCCGGGCGGACCCCGCACGCCCCGGAGGCGACCTGCCCGATCACCACGCCGACCGGCTCCGCCGCATCTAGCCGCCGGGCCAGGACGAACGCCGGCAACAGCGCATGAGTCACCCCGCAGCCGCGGCACCTGACCCGCGGTATGAAGATCTTCCGCTCCTGCCCCTGCCAGCGGACATGCCGCCAGTAACCCGACCAGAACACCACCGGCGACCAGCACGACGGGCACTCCGGCCGAGGCACCCGGACCGCCCGCCCCATCGACGCGTACACACCGGCCGTCAGCGGGCACGGCCATACCATGGACATGGCGAATCACCGCCTCAGATCCCTTCTCGCGACAGGCCGTCAAACCAGGCGAGGAGGGATCTCTGCGTCAAGTGACAGATCCACCACAATCCTGAACCGCGCCGGGCACCCCAGCAGCCCGCATCACCAAAGAACGCGGCCGTAACCCCGTAGACGATGCTCAGCCAATCAGGCCGTCAACACCCGGGGCACGGGTCCGGCCGGGTATCCCGGTGCCGACCGGGCCGGCGTTCTCGCAGGCCAGGGCCCGGCTGGGCGAGCAGCCGGCGCGGCGGGCCTTCGAGCTGGACGCGGCGCGGGACGATGTCCCGCTGGCGGCGGGCGGGACCGCGTTCGGCCTGGAGCTGGT
>DASUBV010000239.1:0-5070 GCA_035763085.1 Streptosporangiaceae bacterium
GATCACGCTGCCGGCCCCGAGGCGCCCGGCCAGACCGTTGCCATTACCGCGGGCGGCCTGGCGACCTCCAGCACGACGGTCCGGACCTGGACCGCTGTCGGCCGCCAGGTGCACCACATCATCGACCCGGCGACCGGCGAGCCGGCCCGGTCCTGCTGGCGAACCGTGAGCGTGACCGCGGGCAGCTGCGCGGACGCCAATACCGCCAGCACGGCGGCCATCATCCTCAGCGAGTCCGCACCCGCCTGGCTGGCCCGGCACGGGCTGCCCGCCCGGCTGGTCCGCTCCGACGGGACCGTACTGACCGCTGGCGGCTGGCCGCCCGAGGATCAGCCGGAATGACACTCACCAGCGCAGCCCTGGCGCCGGCGCTTCCTGGTCACGCCACGGCGCTGGTCGTGACCTCCGCCTCGCCGCTGTGGTACACGACCCGGGCCACCGGCCTGATCGCGATGGTGCTGCTGACCGTCAGCATGGGCTGCGGGCTGCTGTCCTCGGGCGGCTACCAGCGGCCGGGGCTGCCCCGGTTCGTCACGATCGGCCTGCACCGGAACGCGTCGCTGCTGGCCCTGGCCTTCACCGCCGTCCATGTCGTGACCACGGTGACCGACTCGTTTGTCAGCATCCCGGTTCAGGACGCCTTCATCCCGTTCATCTCCGGCTACCGACCGCTGTGGCTCGGGCTCGGCGCGATCGCCTCTGACCTGCTGATCGCGCTGACCGTGACCAGCCTGCTGCGCACCCGGATGAGCTACCGGGCATGGCGGCTGGTGCACTGGACGTCCTACGCCTGCTGGCCGGTCGCGCTGCTGCACGGGCTCGGCACCGGGACCGACACCCCGGTGCGCTGGGTGCTGATCGTCACCCTGGCCTGTGTGGCGGTCGTCGCAGTGCTCATCGGATGGCGGCTCGCCGTCGGCTGGCCGGGCCATGCGGTGGCCCGCGCCGCTGGCGCGGTCGCTCTGGTAGCGGCCCTGGTCGCGGGCGGCACCTGGCTGGCATTCGGACCGCTGCGGGCCGGCTGGGCGCGACGGGCCGGAACGCCGCCCACCCTGCTGAGCCATGTCGCCCCGCGGCCGGGCCCGGTGGCTCCGGGGCGTGACCGGTGAGCGCCGCAGCCGGGCCGGGCCAGCCCCAGCCCATGCCACAGGCCGACCCGCCGGGGCCGCGGGCGGAGCCGCGGACGGGGGCGGTCGCCCGGCTGCTGGCCGGCCCAGAGCAGCGCTCCCTCGAGGATCACCTGAGCCAGCACGGCCCGCCCCCGTTCGCCGACATCGGGCGGGGCGGGACGGACACCGCGGCGCTCATCACCGCCGTCGAGCGGGCGGGGCTGACCGGGCGCGGCGGAGCCGGCTTCCCGGCCGGGCGCAAGATGCGGGCGGTGACCGAGGCGGCCCGGCACGGCGGACCGTTCCGCAGCCAGACCGGCACCGTGGTGATCGCCAACGGCGCCGAGTCCGAGCCCGCCAGCGCGAAGGACCGGCGGCTACTCAGCCACGCCCCGCACCTGGTCCTCGACGGCATCGTTCTGGCCGCCGAGGCGGTCGGCGCGACCCGCGCCTACCTGTGCGTGCACGGCGGGCCGGAGATGCTCCGCGACCTGCGCGAGGCCGTTGTCAGCCGCGAGCGGGCCGGCCTCAGCCGGGTGCCCGTGCAGGTCGTCAGCGTGCCCGCCGGGTACGTGACCAGCCAGGAAACCGCCCTGGTCGGGCTGCTGAACGGCACTGGCGCCCGGCCCTCGTTCGTCCCGCCGCGGCCCGCTCAGCGCGGCGTGCAGCGGCATCCCACGCTGGTGCTGAACGTCGAGACGCTGGCCTGTGTCGCGCTCATCGCGCGGCACGGGCCGGCCTGGTTCCGCGAGCTGGGCACGCCGGCCGCGCCCGGCTCGGCGCTGTTCACCATCAGCGGCGCCGTCACCCGGCCCGGCGTGTACGAGCTGGCCCTGGGCTCCACCATCGGTCGGGCCCTGGAGGAGGCCGGCGGCCCGGCCGAGCCGCCGCAGGCGGTGCTGGCCGGCGGGTACTTCGGGGGCTGGCTGCCGCTGCCCGCGGCTCGCCGGGCGCAGCTGACCGACCAGTCGCTGCGGACGTCCGGCGCCGCGCTCGGGCCCGGCGTGCTGGTCGTGCTGCCGCAGTCATCGTGCCCGCTGGCCGAGATGGCGCGGGTGACCAGCTACCTGGCCAGCCAGAGCGCCGGCCAGTGCGGCCCGTGCCGCAACGGCCTGCCCGCGCTGGCCGATGCGCTGGGCCACGTCGCGTTCGGCCGGCCCGGCGAGGACCTGCTGCGCTGGACCGATCAGCTGCTCGGGCTGGTCAGCGGGCGCGGGGCCTGCCACCTGCCGGACGGCACCGCGGGCCTGGTGGCCAGCGCCCTGGCCGCCTTCAGTGACGATGTCCGCCAGCACGCCCGGCACGGGCCCTGCGGCCGGGCCGCCCGGCCGCCAGTACTCCCGCTGCCCGAGCCTCCGCCCGTGTCACCGGTCGCAGTACCGTCCCCGGGCGGGACGCCATGAGCGCGGACGAGCGCGGCGGCATGAGCGGGGACGAGCGCGGCGGCATGAGGGCGGGCAAGCACGGCCGCATGAGCGCAGGCGGGCGCGGGCGCCGGAACCGGAATCAGCCGCGCGAGCTGCGGGTCAATCCCGTCGCCTGCCAGGCGCACGGCGTGTGCATCGAGCTGCTGCCCGAGCTGATCAGCGCCGACCCCTGGGGGTACCCGGTCATCGCACCAGGCCCGGTGCCGCCGGCCCTGATCCCGCTGGCCGAGCGGGCGGCAAACTCCTGTCCCACGCTCGCCCTGCTCCTGATGAGCCCCGACTGAGTCGCCCACCTTCCCGCTCACCGCGGAGTTGGCGCGCCAGCTCTCCGGCTCAGCGCAGCGGTTAAGTTTGGCGACGGGCGCGGTACGCGGGCAGGCTGGACTGCGCAGGTTCTGCCCGGGCTCTGCGCGCACGGGTCGGGCAGGCAGGCTCGATCGCTAGATGGCTGGCTGGGAGGCACGGGTTGGGTCCACTAGAAGGCGTGCGGGTCATCGAGATCGCCAGCCTGGCGCCAGCTCCGTTTGGCTGCATGGTCCTCGCCGACCTGGGCGCAGACGTGCTGCGGGTGGAAAGGGCCGAGCGCTGCGGCCCGCAGGCCCGGCCGCCGGCCGACCCGTTGATCCGCGGGCGCCGCTCGATGGGGCTCAACCTCAAGGACCCGGCCGGGATCGACTTGCTGCTGCGGCTGGCCGACGACGCCGACGTGCTGGTCGAGGGGTTCCGGCCGGGGGTGGCCGAGCGGCTGGGCTTCGGGCCGGAGGTGTGCGCCGGGCGCAATCCGCGGCTCATCTTTGCCCGGATGACCGGGTGGGGCCAGGACGGTCCGCTGGCCCCGACCGCGGGGCACGACATTGACTACATCGCCATCTCCGGCGCGCTGGGGCCGATCGGCCGCGCGGGTGAGCGGCCGGTGCCGCCGCTGAACCTGGTCGGCGACTTCGGCGGCGGCGGCATGCTGCTCGTCCTGGGGATCCTGGCCGCCCTGGTGGAGCGAGAGCGCTCGGGCCGGGGTCAGGTGATCGACGCGGCCATGGTGGACGGCTCGGCGCTGCTGACCTCGTTCTTGTACGGCATGCGGGCCAGCGGGGCGTGGCAGGACGAGCGGGGCACCAACCTGCTCGACGGCGGCGCGCCGTTCTACGACACCTACGAGTGTGCCGACGGCCGCCACGTGGCGGTTGGCGCCCTGGAGCCGCAGTTCTACGCGGCGCTGCTGAACGGCCTGGGCCTGGCCGACGCCGGCCTGCCGGCGCAGCTGGACCGATCAGGCTGGCCGGAGCTGCGCCGCCGGCTTGCCGCGGCGTTCGCCACGCGCAGCCGCGACGAGTGGGCTCAGGTCTTCGCCGGCACCGACGCGTGCGTCGCGCCGGTGCTCACGATGGACGAGGCGACGGCGCACCCGCATGCGCAGGCCCGGTCGTCGTTCACCGAGATCGGCGGCGTGGTGCAGCCGGCACCCGCGCCGCGGTTCGGCCGCTCCCCGGCCGGCCAGCCGGCCGCGCCGCCGCGACCGGGCGCGGACACTGACAGCGTGCTGGCCGGGCTCGGGCTGAGCGCCGAGCAGACCGCGGGCCTGCGCGCCCGCGGCGTCGTGGGCTAGCGGTGGCGGCAGGCCCCCTGCGGGCCGCGCGGCGGCTGCTGGCGGTGGCCCGCAGCCCGCAGGACGGCGAGATCCTGCGACTTGCGGTGCCGGCGTTCGGCGCGCTGGTGGCCGAGCCGCTGTTCCTGCTCGCTGACTCGGCCATCGTCGGCCGGATCGGGACCGTGCCGCTGGGCGGGCTCGGCGTCGCCAGCCAGGCGCTGACCACGCTGGTGGGCATCTCGATCTTCCTGGCCTACGGCACCACCGCCGCGGTGGCCCGCCAGCTCGGGGCGGGCAACACCCGGGCGGCGCTGCGGCAGGGCATCGACGGGCTGTGGCTGGCCGCCATCATCGGCGTGGTTGTCCTGGCGGCCGGCTGGCCGCTGGCCCCGGCCATCGCCGGGGCGTTCGGCGGCACCGACGCCGTCACCGCGCAGGCGGTGACCTACCTGCGGATCAGCCTGCTCGGCGCGCCGGCGATGCTGGCCGTGCTGGCCGGCACCGGGGTGCTGCGCGGCCTGCAGGACACCCGGACCCCGCTGCTGGTCGCGGTGGCCGCCAACATCGCGAACGTGGCCCTGAACGCCACCTTCGTGCTGGGCCTGCGCTGGGGCATCGCGGGCTCGGCGTGGGGCACCGCGATCGCCCAGACCGGCGGCGCGGTGGTCTACCTGATCGTGGTCGGCCGCGGCGCCCGCCGGGCCGGCGTCCCGTTCGCGCCCGACCGGGCCGGGCTGCGCACGGCTGCCCTGGCCGGGGCCGCCCTGGTGATCAGGACCATCGCGCTGCAGGCCGTGCTGATCATCACCACCGCCATCGCCGCCCGGCAGGGCAACGCGGCGATCGCCGCGCACCAGGTCGCGTTCCGGATCTGGGGGCTGCTGACCTTCGCCCTGGACGCGATCGCCATCGCCGGGCAGGCGATCACCGGCCGGTACCTGGGGGCCGG
>DASUBV010000240.1:0-23141 GCA_035763085.1 Streptosporangiaceae bacterium
AATATGTCCGGTGTGCCCGCGACGCAACAATTCCCAGAGCATGTAATTGTGCGGCGCCTCGCCGGTGCCCGTTCCCAGGAAGAGGACGGTGTCCTCCGGCTTGACAGGATCGAGTGTGAAATTGCCGGAAATTTTCTCGCCCATGAACAAGCGCTCACCCTCTTGGAGCAGGAACAGGCGCGGTGTCAAGGCCGGCGGCACAATCTTGTCACTCTCGCGGACCAGCACAATGTAAAACTCCAGCCAGTCAACCTGGTCGCGGTCCAGCAATCTCCCCTCGTCATCAAGAACGGAACAACTGATGGAGTAGGAGCGACGAGCCAGCTTCGTCATGTCCGCAGGCGTCAAATCCTCCTCGGCGGTGCCGGGAAACCGCGGCTCCCAGTAACCCAGACCCAACGCGGTGTACTGTCCGGGCTTGTGGGCATGGAGCTTGTAGTCGGGGCGAACCCGCATGATGAGCAGGTCGCTGTGGACCTTGATCAGCCGTGTGACAGTGGCGTTGTACTTCTGACGGCGCAGGTCCGCGATCTGTTCGGGTGTCATGCTCGTCTCGATCTGCTCCCCGATGAGAGCACTCGGGTGTGCTGCCTCGCTCCCGAGGACTCCCTCAACTATTATAGAAGAAACCGCCCCATTCTCGCATAGACATTTCGCTCCGCCCTGAGAGCCAACCGCCCTGCTCTTCTATGGTTTCCTCTCGTCCTCTGTAACGAAGTCCCCTCGGGCGGCTGGCCGGGCACCTCAGCCCCCCGGCCGGGACGCGCAGGCGGCGCTGCGATCGGCTGGGCGCCGGCCCGGCTCAGGACCTGCTGGCCGGTCTCGTCCCACGTCCTGCCCCGCCCTTCTGCCTCAAGCAGCCTGTGCATGATCGCCTGGTCGCCGCAGCCGGCGCCCCGCGGACTCTGCCACCGTAGCCTGGGGTCCGGGCTGGCTGAGCACGCGCGCCTCGTCGCCTGCGCGGCCCCGGAGCCGCCGGCCGGCCTCGCGGATGCCGCGCAGGTTGCCCAAAGCACATCAGCACTACGACGCAGACCGAGACCGGCGCCCCCGCGGCCCGGGCTACGCGCTAGCCAGCGGGCTGCTGGCCGCCGGGCGCTGGCCGGTGCCCGGCTTGCCCGGCTTGCCGCTGGTCAGAGGATTTGCGACTGGACCGTGACTGACCCAGATGACCCGCGGCTGCCCCCTGCGGCACGGGTAGCCGGGCAGCCGCTATCCGGGCCACCGCTTACTCTGGGGGCACGGGGGCAGCAGGGCTGCTGCCGGGGCCGAGTGGTATGGGGATGACGCGGGAATGAGCTACGGCGCAGACGGGGCAGGCGGAAGCGGCAGCAGCGGGCTCGGGGACAGCCGCGGAGCCGGCCGCCCGGGCAGTTTCGGCAGCAGCCCTGGCAGTTTCGGCAGCAGGGCCGGCCGGCCCGGCCCCCCGGCGCCGCCGCTGCGGGCCACCGACCGGGACCGGGAGGCAACGGTCACGGTGCTGCAGGCCTGCTACACGGAGGGACGGCTGGACAAAGACGAGCATGACGCCCGGGTGGGCCAGGCGCTGGCCGCGCAGACCTACCTCGATCTCGACCGCCTGACCGCCGACCTGCCGCAGCGTCCGGCCTACCCGGACGCCCCGGTAGCGCGAGAGGTGCCCGGCAGCCGGCGCACTAACGGCTACGCGGTCGCGGCGCTGATCTGCGGCATTGCCCAGCCGTTTACCGGCATGCTGTCGACCATCCCGGCGATCGCGCTCGGGCACGTGGCGCGCGGCCAGATCCGGCGCACCGGCGATGACGGCAAGGGGATGGCCACCTGGGGACTGGCCCTGGGCTGGGCCGGCCTGGGCTTCGTGCTGCTGTTCCTGCTCGGCGTCATTGCCGCCGTCACGGTCGTGACGTCCGGCGGGCCGGGCTGAGCCCGGCGCCTGGCTGAGCCACGCTGCGCAGTCCCGCGGGCCGGGCCGGCTGCCCGGTGCCAGGCCGGGGCGGGCCGTTCCGTTATGCGCCCGGCTTTTCCGGCCGGGCAGCCCGCTAGCGCTTCTTGTCCGGGACCTGCTCGGTGGACAGGGCGGCGACGAACGCCTCCTGCGGCACGTCGACGCGGCCGATGGTCTTCATCCGCCGCTTGCCCTCTTTCTGCTTCTCCAGCAGCTTGCGCTTGCGGGTGATGTCACCGCCGTAGCACTTGGCCAGCACGTCCTTGCGCATGGCCCGGATGTTCTCCCGGGCGATGACCCGCGAGCCGATGGCGGCCTGGATGGGCACCTCGAACTGCTGGCGCGGGATCAGCTCCTTCAGCCGCGCGGTCATGCTCAGGCCGTACTCGCGGGACTTGTCGGTGTGCACGATCTGGCTGAAGGCGTCCACCGGGACGCCCTGCAGCAGGATGTCCACCTTGACCAGGCTGGCCTCCTGCTCGCCGTCGGGCTCGTAGTCCAGCGAGGCGTAGCCGCGGGTGCGCGACTTGAGCTGGTCGAAGAAGTCGAAGATGATCTCGGCCAGCGGCATCGTGTAGCGGATCTCGACCCGGTCGGCCGACAGGTACTCCATGCCCAGCAGGACGCCGCGGCGGCCCTGGCACAGCTCCATGATCGCGCCGATGTAGTCGCTGGGCGCCAGCACCGTGGCCCGGACCACCGGCTCGAAGATCTGGGCGATCTTGCCGTCAGGGAACTCGCTGGGGTTGGTGACGATGATCTCCTGCCCGGCCTCGGTGACCACCCGGTACACCACGTTCGGGGCGGTGGAGATCAGGACCAGGCCGAACTCGCGCTCCAGCCGCTCGCGGACGATCTCCATGTGCAGCAGGCCCAGGAACCCGCAGCGGAAGCCGAAGCCCAGGGCGCTGGAGGTCTCCGGCTCGTAGACCAGCGAGGCATCGTTGAGCCGCAGCTTGTCCAGGGCATCGCGCAGCTCGGGATAGTCGTCGCCGTCGACCGGGTAGAGGCCGGAGAACACCATCGGCCGCGGGTTGGCGTAGCCGGGCAGCGGCTGGCTGGCCGGCCGGGCGGCGGTGGTGACGGTGTCACCGACCCGGGCCTGCCGGACGTCCTTGACGCCGGTGATCAGGTAGCCGACCTCGCCGGCGCCCAGGCCCTCGGACGGCACCGGCTCGGGCGAGATGACCCCGACCTCCAGGGTCTCGTGCACGGCCTTGGTGGACAGCATCAGCGTGCGCTCGCGCTTCGACAGCCGCCCGTCCACCACCCGGACGTAGGTCACCACGCCGCGGTAGGTGTCATAGACCGAGTCGAAGATCAGCGCGCGGGCGTCGGCGTCGGGGTTGCCGCTGGGCGGGGGCACCTGCTCGACGACCGCGTTGAGCAGCTCGGCGACGCCCTCGCCGGTCTTGGCCGACACCCGCAGCACGTCCGACTCGGCACAGCCGATGATGCTCGCCAGCTCGGCGGCGTACTTGTCGGGCTGGGCCGCGGGCAGGTCGATCTTGTTCAGCACCGGGATCAGGTGCAGGTCGGCCGCCAGGGCCAGGTACAGGTTGGCCAGGGTCTGGGCCTCGATCCCCTGCGCGGCGTCGACCAGCAGGATGGCGCCCTCGCAGGCGGCCAGCGAGCGGGACACCTCGTAGCTGAAGTCCACGTGGCCGGGGGTGTCGATGAGGTTGAGCACGTAGGGCCGGCCGTCGGCGCCCTGCCAGGGCAGCCGGACCGCCTGGCTCTTGATGGTGATGCCGCGCTCGCGCTCGATGTCCATCCGGTCCAGGTACTGGGCCCGCATCTGGCGGCTGTCGACCACGCCGGTGAGCTGCAGCATCCGGTCGGCCAGGGTGGACTTGCCGTGGTCGATATGCGCGATAATGCAGAAATTACGAATGATCGCCTGATCGGTCCGCGCAGGCTCGGGCAGCTCCGGGGCGCCCTGGCCGGCGGCCGGCGAGCCTGAGGGTCGTACAGGGGTGGGTGGCACAGAATTTCCGCCCGGTAGTCGGCGCTGAGCTGACAGCGCTGGGGTCGTGACAATGGTCCAGCGGTCTATCGTCGCATGCCGGGGCCGGTGCTCACGCCCCGCCACTGCCCGGCGCGGCCGCCGCCCAGCTCGCGGAGCGGCGCCGGGAAAGTCCCGGGCCCGGCGGCAGGGCGGCGGCCCGGCGGCGGCGGACGGGCGGCGCCCGGCCCGCAAACCGCTGACTGGTTTGAGGGAGCGGCCCGCGTTCGGCTATCCTTGGGCGCTGGCTGCCTGCATGCCCGCGTGCGTAACGCCGGGCGCGAGGCCGGTTTTCTGGATCGTGCCGGGCGCCAACCACCAGGAGCGACATGCCGACGGGCATGCACGGACACGACATCAAGCGAGGCACTTCGCGTGGCGAACATCAAGTCCCAGATCAAGCGGAACCGGCAGAACGAGAAGGCGCGGCAGCGCAACAAGGCCGTGAAGTCGGAGCTCAAGACTGCTGTGCGCAAGTTCCGCGAGGCCGCTGACGCGGGCAACGTGGAAGAGGCCACGCAGGCCATGCGGTCCGCCGCGGTGAAGCTGGACAAGGCCGCGAGCAAGGGCGTCATCCACAAGAACCAGGCCGCGAACCGCAAGTCGGCGATCGCCCAGCGCGCCGCGCAGCTCACCAAGGCCTGATCAGCCCGGCCGGTCTGCCGGCCAGTGCAGGGAGCGTCCGCCCGGTCGTGGCGGTGCGGGCCGCCGGCTAGTGCTGGGAGCGGGCCGCCACGATCGTGGTGATGGCACGCTCCAGGGCGTACCCGGCACTGACGCCCTCCCCCTTGACCTGCGCATCGGCCTCGGCCACCGCCGCGTGCGCGGTCGCCAGGCCGGCGGCGGTCCAGCCGCGCAGCTGCTGCCGGGTCCGGTCGATCTTCCACGGCGGCATGCCGAGCTCAGCGGCCAGCGCGTCGGCTCGCTTGCTGCGCGACACCGAGCCGACGCGGCCCAGCGCCCGCACGCCCTGGGCCAGGGCGCTGGAGATGAGCACCGGCGAGGTCCCGGTGGCCAGCGCCCAGCGCAGCTGCTCCAGCGCGTCGGCCAGCTTGCCCTCCACAGCCCGGTCGGCGACGGTGAACCCGGTGGCCTCGGCCCGGCCCCGGTAGTACCGGGACACGACGCTGGCGCTGATGACGCCCTCGGTGTCGGAGGACAGCTGGCTGCACGCGGCCGACAGGTCGCGCAGGTCGTTGCCGACCGAGTCGAGCAGGGCGCGCAGCCCGCTGTCATCAGCCTTGCGGCCGGCCCGGCGGAACTCGCCGCGCAGGAAGTCCATCCGGTCCCCGAACCGCTTGACCAGCGGGCAGTCGATCCGCGCCGCGCCCGCGCTGAGCAGGCCGGCCAGCAGTGCCTTGCCCTTGGCCCCGCCGGCGTGGGTGAGGACGAGTACCACGTCGGGCGAGGGCTGCCTGGCCAGCCGGAGGATCTCGGCGGCCAGGTCCTTGCCGGCGTCCTGAGCGCTGCGCACGACGACCACGCTGGCGCCGCCGAACAGCGACGGGGCGGTCAGGTTCGTCAGCTCGCCGGGCGGCAGGCCGGCGGCGGCGGCGTCATGCACGTCGGCGCCCTCGGCGTCCGGCGGGCCGGCGACGGCGCCGGCCGCGGCCAGGACGGAGCTGACGGCCCGCTCGACGAGCAGGTCCTCCTCGCCGACCACCACGGTCACCGGTGCGGGCGCGCTCGCCTGAGCCGAAGCAGCCATGCCCGCAGCATGCCACGTCCCGCCCGGTGCCGGTAACCGGCTTCCAGCCTGACCCGGCCGCCGCTGCTGCTGGCCGGATACATCGTGGGGGGCACCTGCAGACCCTGCAGGGCAGCAGGAGCGCCCGCGATTTCGCGCGGGTCTGGCGGCGCTCCGGTGCCAGGGCCAGACGGCGCGGATCAGATGACGGGGATCAGGTGGCGCGGGTCAGACAGCGCGGGTCCGACGGCGGCGGTCAGATGGCCGGGGTGACGACGACACCGAGGAGACTGGGGCCCGTGTGGGCCAGGATCGCGGTGCTGGCCTGGACAGTGGCGCAGTGGCCGGCGGCCGGGATTGCGGCGGTGACCTGGCGGTGCAGCCCGGCCGCATCGTCACCGCTGCCGAGGAACTGCACGGCCAGCTGGCAGCCGCCGGGCAGGCCGGCAGCGGCCGCAGCGGCCAGCTCGGTGAGGCGATCGCGGGCGGCAGCCCGGGTACGGACCCGCTCCAGGACGGTGATCGTGCCGTCGCTGACCCGCAGCAGCGGCCGGGAGGCGAGCATGCCGCGCGCGGCCGGCCGGTCCCCGCTAGCGAGGACGCCACCGGGACGAGCAGGACCGACGGCGCTGAGCCGGCCGCCGGCGCGCAGGTGCTCCGCGGTGTCGAGCGCGAAGAACGAGACGGTCCGCTCAGCCCGGTCCATCGCGGCCCGGGCCGCCTCCGCCGCCGACCGCCCCGCCCTGGCGGCGCGGCTGGCCGCGGCGACGACGAAGCCGAGCCCGGCGGCGATCGTGCGCGAGTCCACGACCTGCACGGGCACGGCCGCGCTGGCGGCCGCGAGCCGCGCGGAGCCGATCGTGCCGGACAGCTCGGCAGCCAGGTGCACCGACACGATGGCCGGCACCCCGGCCGCCGCCGCGAGCTGGTATACGGCGGCGAACTGCTCGGGCGCCGGGCGGGCGGTGGTGAGCCGCTCTCCCTTCGCGACCTCGGCGGCGACCGCGTCCGGCAGTGGCGGGTGCATCGGGTCATCCGCCGCCACTCCGCCGGCCAGCACGCGGAGCGGGATAACCGCTACGCCGATGTTGTCCTCGCCGGCCACGCCGATGCTGGCCGAGGAGTCCGTGATCACCACCACCTGGCCACGGCGGGCGCTCTCGAGGAAGAAGTGACCTGGCTCGACGGCGGGCACGGACGGTGCAGGCGGACCTGACGGGCGTGCGGCGGGTGGCTGCCGGGCGGACGGGCGCGGGGCGGATGACGGGCCGGGCATCTCCGGAGGCTAGTTGCTGACCAGCTCGCCGCCGCGCCAGACGCGGTAGGGCTTGAGTCCGTAAGCCCAGGCGAAGGCGCCCTCGTGGTCGGCGTCCCAGGCGACGATGTCGGCCAGGCGGCCCGGCATCATGACGCCCCGGTCGGGTGCGCGCAGCGCCTGAGCGCCGCCCAGCGTCGCCGCGCGCAGCGCCTCGGCGACGCTCATCCCGTAGCTGGCGACGGCCATGCTGATGATCAGCGGCATCGAGGTAATGCCATTGCCGCCCGGCGAGTGATCGGAGCCGAGCGCCACCGCCACGCCCTTGTCCAGCAGCATCCGGACGGGCGGGATGCATCCCGACTCGGCGGCGACCGCCGGGCACAGCACGGCGGCCACCCCGGCCTGGGACAGGGCCGCAACCTCGTCGTCGCCGGCGCCGTGCAGCAGGTCGGCCGATGCGCAGCCCAGCTCGGCGGCCAGCCGGGCCGCGCTGCTGCCGGAGATGCCGCAGGCATGCAGCCGGGGCAGCAGCCCGGCCGCGCGGCCGGCGGCCAGGATCCACTGCGCCTCGCGCGTGGTGAACCGGCCGTCGTCGCAGTAGACGTCGACGCTGTCCGCGCCGGCTGCCGCGGCATCGTCGCACCAGCTGCCCACCGCGTCGACGTAGTCATGGCGCCGGCCGAAGAACTCGGGCGGGACGGCGTGCGCGGCCAGCAGCGTCGCATGCACCCGCGGCATGCCCGGCTCACCCTCCAGCGAGCGCAGCAGCCGGACGTCGGCCAGCTCGCCATCCCTGGTCAGGTGGTAGCCGGTCTTGGCCTCGATCGTCGTGGTCCCGTTCAGCAGCCAGGACCGCAGCCGCTCCCGCACGCCGTTGCACAGCGTCCAGGGGTCAGTACCCCTGGTCACGGTGACGGTGGAGGCCATGCCGCCGCCGGCGGAGGCGATCTCATTGGCCGATGAGCCGCCCGAGCGCATGGCCAGCTCGGCCCAGCGGTTGCCGGCGTAGACGGGGTGGGTGTGCGCGTCGATCAGGCCCGGCGTGACGAGCGCGCCGTTGAGGTTCTCGACGTGATCGACATCGACGATGTCGGAGATCACGCCGGGGATGCTGGACGGCAGGTCCGAGGCGTAACCGACCCAGGCAATGCGATCATTGTGGGACAAAATCGCGGCGTTGCTCCACACCTCTGAGCCGGTCCACAGCCGGCCAATGTTGGTGAGAAGCCGTACGGTCATGCCGTCTTACCCCGTCGATCCTGACGCGCGGCCGCCGTGCCCTTCGGTTGCCATACGCGTCACCTGCCGAGTGGTCATGCCAGTGAAAGAACCCGTTCAGCGGCCTGCAGGCCGGACCGGCGCGAGCGCCGGGCCCGCGGGCCCCTGCGGATGGTGCTGACTAACATATCGGTTCAGTTACGGTATTGCACAGGTGGTTCCGTGTACAGGGTCATTTCTGTCGCCCTGGCGCAGGTAGGGGCGTGCACCGGGCGCAATTGCGGGTAGCAATTTAGCGGCGAACCAGTGGCCGGTCCAGCGTTTCATTTAACTGCAGAAACACGCACCCTGCGTTACCGAAAATGCGATACGCAAATCGTGAAAGCGCTCAGGCCGCCGGCGGGCTGCCGGGGAGACCCGCCGGCGAACGGCGGCGGGACAGCAGTCCGGCGGGACAGCAGTCCGGCGGGGCAGCAGTCCGGCGGGGCAGACAGGGCAGCAGGCCGGCTGACGGGCAGGGCGACGGACGGGCGGCAGGGGCGGGCAGGCCGGCCGGAGCGGGCAGGCCGGCCGGCGATCGTACCCCCGTCTGGCCGCCGCACTGCCGGGCGGCGGCCAGACGTCCCGCTGCGGTCAGCCGGCGGCCACGGGCGCCGTGAACCGGTCCAGCTCCGCGGCCAGGCCGGGCGGGACGCGCGCGGTCAGCTCCGTGCCGCCCTCGCCGTGCCGGACCTCCAGCACCTCGCCCTCGCGGTGCGCGCGCGACACCAGGTCGCCCCGGTCATAGGGCAGCACGACGGTCACCTGGCGCTGCTTGCGCGGCAGCAGCTTGTCCAGGGCCGCGAGCAGCTCGTTGATGCCCTCGCCGGTTCGCGCCGAGACGACCACCGAGTTCTGCTCGGCGAGCCGCAGCGCGTCCAGCTCTATCGGGTCAGCGGCGTCGGCCTTGTTGATGACGACGAGCTCCTGGACCTCGCGGGCGCCGATCTGCCCGAGCACCTCGCGCACGGCGGTCAGCTGAGCCTTGGGGTCGGCGTCAGACCCGTCCACCACGTGCAGGATCAGGTCGGCGTCGGCGACCTCCTCCAGCGTCGAGCGGAACGCGTCGACCAGCTGGTGCGGCAGGTGCCGGACGAAGCCGACGGTGTCGGTCAGCGTGAACGGCCAGCCCTGCGGCGTGCGGGCCCGGCGCACCGCCGGGTCGAGGGTCGCGAACAGCGAGTTATCGACCAGCACGTGCGCGCCGGTCAGGCGGTTGAGCAGGCTGGACTTCCCGGCGTTGGTGTAGCCGGCAATCGCCACCGAGGGAACCTCGCGACGACGGCGCTGGCCGCGCTGGACCTCGCGCCCGACCGACATGTCGGCGATCTCGCGACGCAGCTTCGCCATCCGGGTCCGGATCCGCCGCCGGTCGGTCTCGATCTTGGTCTCGCCGGGACCGCGGGTGCCGATGCCGCCGCCGCCCGCGCCGCCCGCGCGGCCGCCCGCCTGCCGGGACAGCGACTCGCCCCAGCCGCGCAGCCGCGGCACCAGGTACTGCAGCTGGGCCAGCTCGACCTGAGCCTTGCCCTCCTTGCTGCGCGCGTGCTGGGCGAAGATGTCCAGGATCAGGGCGGTCCGGTCAATGACCTTGACCTTGACGATCCCCTCCAGCCGGCGCAACTGGCCGGGGGTCAGCTCACCGTCGCAGATCACGGTGTCAGCGCCGGCCGCGGCCACCACCCCGGCCAGCTCGGCGGCCTTCCCGGCGCCGACATAGGTGGCCGAGTCCGGCCGGCCCCGGCGCTGGATGAGGCCATCGAGCACCTCCGACCCCGCAGTCTCGGCCAGCTGCGACAGCTCGTGCAGCGAGTTCTCGGCGTCGGCCAGGGTGCCCTCGGTCCACACGCCCATCAGCACGACCCGCTCCAGGCGCAGGGTCCGGTACTCGACCTCGCTGACGTCCTCCAGCTCGGTCGACAGCCCGGCTACCCGCCGCAGTGCGTGCCGGTCCTCCAGGTCCAGCTGCCCGGCATTGGGCTCGTCGGTCTCATCAGGCTCACCGGGCTCGGGCGCCCGGTACTCCGGCTCCCCGGTGCCTGCCTGCCCGGTGTTCAACAGCTCCGTATTCAGCTGCTCAGCGCCCTGCTGCTGCGTCCCCGCCTCGTGCTCCTCGGGGTACTGATCAGAAAGTGCAGTCATTCAACCATCCCAGCCAGCTCACCAGGTCAGATCCCGTGTCCGGCCGTCTCGGTCGTCCCGGCCCGCCGGTTGCGGGCCGATTTGTTGATGGTGCCACGCGCGGCACCCGTCCTCATCCCAATAACGCCGCGCCGCGCCAGGTTGTGCCCCGCCCTCCTGCGGGCGACGCCCTCAGGAACCCCCCGAAAAGCACATTGCTGAGTCAGACTGAGGGCTGGCAGGGCGCCCGTGAGTTATTTTTCTACTGGCGGGTAACTAAGGCGGACCCGTGCCACCGGAGAACCGGCCGCGCGGCGTGCCACAGGAGGAGCAGTCACGTGAATAACCCCGACGGCGTAGAGGTAACCGGCCCGGCCGGGCCCCGTTATGACGAGATCCTCACCCCGCAGGCGCTCGGCCTGATCGCCGCCCTGCAGCGCGAGCTGGGCCCGCGGCGGACCGAGCTGCTGGCCGAGCGGGCGCGGCGGCAGGTGGAGCTCAGCGCGGGCGCCCAGCTGGATTTCCTGGCCGCCACCGCCGCCATCCGCGCCGACCGCGACTGGCGGGTCGCCCCACCGGCACCCGGCCTGGCCGACCGGCGGGTGGAGATCACCGGCCCGACCGACCAGAAGATGACGATCAACGCCCTCAACTCCGGGGCGAAGGTGTGGCTGGCCGACTTCGAGGACGCCAACACGCCGCTGTGGGACAACATGGTCACCGGCCAGCTCAACCTCCGGGATGCGCTGGACCGGACCATCGACTTCACCAGTCCCGAGGGCAAGGACTACCGGCTGGCGCCCGATGACGAGCTGGCTACCATCGTCGTCCGGCCCCGCGGCTGGCACCTGGACGAGAAGCACATGCTGGTCGACGGCCAGCGGGTCTCGGGCAGCCTGTTCGACTTCGCGCTGTACTTCACCCACTGCGCCCGGCGCCAGCTGGACAAGGGCAAGGGCCCGTACTTCTACCTGGCCAAGATGGAGAGCCACAAGGAGGCCCGGCTGTGGAACGACGCCTTCTGCCTGGCCCAGGACACGCTGGGGATCCCGCGCGGGACGATCCGCGCCACGGTGCTGATCGAGACCATCCCGGCCGCGTTCGAGATGGACGAGATCCTCTACGAGCTGCGCGATCACAGCGCCGGCCTGAACGCCGGCCGGTGGGATTACCTGTTCTCGATCATCAAGAAGTTCCGCACCAGGGGCCCGGCCTATGTGCTGCCCGAGCGCAACTCCGTCACGATGACGGCGCCGTTCATGCGCGGTTACACCGAGCTGCTGGTGTCCACCTGCCACGGCCGCGGCGCGCACGCCATGGGCGGCATGGCGGCGTTCATCCCGAGCCGGCGCGACCCGCAGGTCAACGAGCGGGCGCTGGCCAAGGTGCGCGAGGACAAGACGCGCGAGTCGCGGGACGGCTTCGACGGGTCCTGGGTGGCGCATCCCGACCTGGTGCCGGTCTGCCGTGAGGTGTTCGACTCAGTCCTCGGCGACGCGCCCAACCAGCTCGGCAAGCTGCGCGAGGACGTCCGGGTCAGCGCGACCGAGCTGCTGGCCATCGACCAGACGCCGGGGCAGATCACCGAAGCCGGGCTGCGCAACAACGTCAGCGTCGGCCTGCAGTACCTGGCCAGCTGGCTGGCGGGCAGCGGCGCGGTGGCGATCTTCAACCTGATGGAGGACGCGGCCACGGCCGAGATCTCCCGGTCACAGGTCTGGCAGTGGCTGCATAACGACATCTGCCTGGATGAGGGCCCGCAGGTGACGGCCGGCCTGGTGGAGCAGATCATCGGCGAGGAGCTGGCCACGATCCGCGAGCAGGCGGGCGCCGCGCCCGCTGGCCGCTACCTCGACGAGGCGGTGGCCCTGTTCCGCGAGGTTGCCCTGGCCGACGACTACGCCGACTTCCTGACGATCCCGGCCTACGAGCGGATGCCCTGACGGCCGGCGTCCGGAGCGGCGGCCCGTACGCGAGACGTCAGACGCCAGACGCCAGACGCCATACGCAGACGCCGGAGGCCGGGCGCCAGGACACCTGCAGGCCGGACGGGACACCGGACGCCAGCCGCCGCGGGCCGGGCGGGCCGGGATGGAAGGAAGGGAAGAGAAGGGGGCGGTGCCGATGCCCGGCGGCCGGCAGGCCGGCGGCGATCCTGATCGCCGCGCCGAGCTCCGCCTGCTGCACTGGAACGTGCACTCGTGGCGCGATCCCGCCGGGCAGCCGAACCTGGAGTCCATCGCCGGCCTGGTCGCCGACGCGGACGCGGATGTGGTCAGCCTGGTCGAGGTCAGCGAGCCGTGGGCGGCGCCGGCGGCGCTGCCGGAGCTGGCCCGCCGGGGCGGGTATACCTGGATCTTCTTCCCGTCGGTCGAGATCGGCGGTGATGATCCCGTCCGCGGCTACGGCAATGCCCTGCTGACCAGGCTGCCCCCGCTCGCCGTCCAGCAGTGGCAGCTCACCTGGCCGCCAGCGGTCTATGACGGCACCGAGCCGTCCGAGACCCGGTCCGCTGCCCTGGCCCGGGTGCAGGCCGACGGGACACCCGTCTGGGCCGGCAGCACCCACCTGCCGGCACGCAGCGGCCGGGCACGGTCGGCCGCCTTGCGCCGCCTGACCGCGCTCACCGAGCGGCTAGAGCCGCCCTGGGTGATCTGCGGGGATTACAACACTCCCGCGGCCAGGTGGGTCAAGCCCGGTCAGCCGGTCACCACCGGCCCCAGCCCGGCGCAGCCGACGTTCCCGGCACACCGCCCGCGGAAGGCGATCGACTACTGCATCGCCTCACCCGGCCTCGGGCTGGACGCCCGCGCGCTGCCCGCGACCGGGTCCGATCACCTGCCCGTCCTGGTGCGCTGCCGCCTGCCCGGCCCGTCCGCGGCCTACGAGTGAATGCCCGGGGCACCGGCCTCACCGGCGACAGGCGGGCCAGCGCCGGCCGGGCCAGGCAGGCCCGGACTGAGCTGGCCTGAGCCAGGCAGGGCTGAGCCCAATGAGGTAGGCCAGCCCGTACTGGAAGGTGCAGCCGGCGGGCAGCGCGATCAGGCCGACGAACAGGACCAGCCACCGGCGCGCGGTCCGGTCCGCCGCATCCTGCTGGCCGGCCCCGTGGACGCCGGCCCCGTGGGCGCCGGCACTGCCCTGCCTGTGTCGCGCGTCGCCGCCCTGTGTGCTCACATACTGATACTAGCTGTCTGCATAACGAGACAGATGGGAACCTGCCCGCCCCGCGCTGACCCGCCAGCCAGCGAGTCCTGGGCTGTCAGAGTTGCCTGCTCAGCCCATCCGGCCGGTGACGTAAGCCTTCGTGCGGCTGTCCCTCGGGTCCTGGAAGATCTGCTCGGTCGGGCCGTACTCGACGAGCACGCCGGTGCGGGTATCGGTCGCAGTGTCGGTGAGCACGTAAAAGAAGGCGGTGCGGTCGCTGACCCGCGTCGCCTGCTGCATGTTGTGCGTGACAACGACGATGGTGAACTGCGACTTGAGCTCCCGCATCAGGTCCTCGATGGCGCCCGTCGCGATCGGGTCGAGCGAGGATGCGGGCTCGTCCATGAGGACGACATCCGGCTCTACGGCGATCGTGCGGGCGATGCACAGCCGCTGGGCCTGGCCGCCGGACAGGCTCAGGCCCGACGTGCGGAGGCGGCTTTTCACCTCATCCCACAGCGCGGCCCGGCGCAGCGAGCGCTCGACGATCTCGTCCAGCCGGCTCTTGCTGCGCTCGCCGTTGATGCGCGGCCCGTAGGCGACGTTGTCGTAGATCGACTTGGGGAACGGGTTGGGCTTCTGGAACACCATGCCGATGCGCCGCCGCACCGCTGTCGCGGAGACATCCCTGCCGTACAGCGACTGGCCGCGGTAGGCCACCTCGCCTTCCAGGCGGGCGCCCGGCACGAGGTCGTTCATCCGGTTCAGTGCCCGCAGCACGGTCGTCTTGCCGCTGCCGGACGAGCCGATGAAGGCGGTGATCTCGTTCTCGCGCACGTCCAGCGACACGTCCGTGACGGCCCTGAAGGCGTGGTACCAGATCGAGACGTTCCGCATGCCGAAGATGACCTCGCCCGGCGCCGGCCCGAACTGCCGCCGGCGCGCCAGCCCGGGCCCCGGAAGATCGGTGATGACATTCAGCTCAGGCTGTTCCATGACGTTCCTAGTGCGCGTATCTGGCGAATCGTGCGGTGACGAGGCGGGCGGCGATCATCAGGGTGAAAGCGATCGCGATGAGCGTCAGCGCGGCGCCCCAGCCGCGGCCCTGAGCGCCGGCATACGGGGCTGACGCGTTCACGAAAATCTGCGAGGGCAGCGAGGTGCTGGCGCCGCTGAACAGGTTGGGGTTCACCGTCGTGACCGTGAGGATGGTGAACAGCAGCGGCGCCGTCTCGCCGGCGGCCCGGGCTATGGCCAGCAGGACACCGCTGACGATTCCGCCGAGCGCCGCCGGCAACACCACCGTGAGCGTCACCCGGGCCTTGGTGGCGCCCAGGGCGTAGCTCCCCTCGCGCAGCGAGTCAGGCACCAGCTTCAGCATCTCGTCGGTGGAGCGGATCACGACCGGCAGGATCAGGCAGCCGAGCGCGAAGGCGCCGGCCAGGCCTGAGAAACCGAAGTGCAGCACCCAGACCGAGAAGATGAACAGCCCCATCACGATCGAGGGCACGCCCGTCATCACGTCGGCCATGAACCCGATGAGCCGCGCCAGCGGCCTGTTCCCGCCGTACTCATGAAGGTAGATCGCGCCCAGCACCCCCAGGGGCACGGCCATGACCGTGGCCAGGGCCGTGATCTCGATCGTGCCCAGCACCGCGGGACCGATTCCGCCCACGTCCGCGGGCAGGACCGACGGCGGGATCGCGCTGGTCAGGAACGACCAGCTGAGGACCGAGGCGCCCTTGGCAATCACGGTGAACAGGACGAACCCGAGCGGGATGAGCACGACGACGGGCGCGAGCACGAGCAGGACCGTCGCGATGCGGTTCTTGCTGCGCCGCCAGGACCGCGGCTCGCGCAGGTCATGCTGCAGCCCGGTGCCAGCGCGCGCCATCAGGCACCCCGCGCCCGCCGGGCGGAGCGCTGCACCGCCGCCCGGGCAATGACGTTGATGATGATGGTGAAGATGAACAACAGCACGCCCAGTCCCATCAGCGCGGACCGGAACACTCCGGTGGCCTCGCCGAACTCGTTCGCGATGACCGCGGGCATGTTGTAGCCGGGGGCGAGCAGGTGGGAGGTGATCGTGGCGGACGACCCGATCACGAGCGCGGCCGCGATCGTCTCGCCCATCGCCCGGCCCAGCCCCAGCAGCACCGCCCCGACGATGCCGCCCTGGCTGTGCGGCAGGACGACGCCCCGGATCACCTCCAGGCGGGTGGCGCCGAGCGCGTAGGCGCCTTCCTTGTCGATCGCCGGCACCGTCGCGGCCACCTCGCGCGACAGCGACGTCACGATCGGCGTGATCATGAAGGCCAGGATGATGCCCGCGGTGAAGAACGAGGCCCCGCTCGTGGGCGGGCCGAACAGCGAGCCCAGCACCGGGACGCCCTCGACGCCCGAGCCAGCCGCGTGGTAGATGCCCTGCACCCACGGGGCGAAGACCAGGATCCCCCACAGGCCCCAGACCACTGAGGGGACCACCGCCAGCAGGTCGATGACGGACACGATCGGGCGCGCCCACCGGTAGGGCACGACCTCGGTCAGCAGCAGGGCGGTGCCGACGCTGACCGGCACGGCGATCACGATCGCGATCACCGCCGTGATGGCCGTGCCGTACAGGAAGGCCAGCGCCCCGAACTGGCCGGCGGCGGGGTTCCAGCTGCTCGAGAAGATCTTCGTGCCCTCGGCAGAGAACCACGACGAGGCCTGCTGGCCGGTCGAGACGGCGATCAGGACCAGGATCACCAGCACCAGGAGCCCGGCGGCCAGCGCGAGGACCTGGAAGCCGCGGTCGCCGGGCGGCCGCCGCTGGCTCAGGGAGCCGGCGGGCCGGCCCTGCTGCTGCCGGGTGAGCGTGCTCACGGCGACGAGCCAATCCAGCCTGCCCGCGGCGCGCTGGTCACGACGAGCCGATCTTGCTGAGCTGAGCCCTGGCCTTCTGGTCGATGCTGGCGGGCAGCGGCGCGTAGTTCAGGCGGGGCAGCAGCTTCTGGCCCGGCCCGAGCAGGTAGCCGAGGTAGGCCTTGAGCATCCTGGCGTTGCCCTGGCTCGGCTGAGCCTGGGTGACCAGGCTCCACGACTGGTAGGTGATCGGGTAGGAGCTGGCGCCGGACGCCCAGATCGCACTGAACGTCAGGTTCGGCGCGACGGTCGCCTGGCTGGCGGCGGCCGAGGCGGACTTCGTCGTGGGCGCGATGTAGTGGCCGGCCTTGTTCCTGACCGAGGCGAAGGTCAGCCCGGCGGCCCGGGCGTCGGCGTAGTCCACGTACCCGATAGCCCCGGGGGTCGACTTGACGATCTGTGCCACCCCGCCGTTGCCGTTGCCGCCCCGGCTCGTGGCGGGCCAGTTGATGGTCGAGTCACTGCCGAGCTTCCACGCGCCCGGCGCCGCCTCGGTGAGGAACTGCGAGAAGTTGGCGGTGGTGCCTGAGGAGTCCGAGCGGCGCGCGATGGTGACCGAGGTGGCGGGCAGGCTCGTACCGGGGTTAACCGAGGTGATGGCCGGGTCGTTCCACGCCTTGATCCTGCCCTGGAAGATGTCCGCGATGACCGGCGCCGTCAGCTTCAGGTTCGTGACCCCGGACACGTTGTAAGACACCGTGATCGGGCCGATCACGACCGGGAAGTACAGCACCGTCTTGCCCTTGAAGCCCGGCTTCTCCGCGGGAGGGACCGGCGAGTCCGAGCCGGCGAAGTTGACGGTCCCCGCCGCGAGATCCGTGCGGCCCTTGCCGGAGCCGCCGCCGCCGTAGTTGACGGTCATGCCGGGCTGGACCGACTTGAAGCCCTGGATGGCTGCTTGCTGGAAGGGCACCTGGAACGTCGACCCGCTCGCGTTGAGCGTGCCAGCCAGGCTGGAGCCGCCGCTGCCGGACCCGCTGCCGCTGCTGTTGCTGTCCGTGCCGCACGCGGCGAGGATCAGGGCCGTCGCGCCGATGGCGGCCCCCGCTGCCGTGAATCGCCGGACGCGAAAACCTCGCATGTCAGTCCCCCCGTCTGCGGCCGTGAGGACCCCTCCCCCGGGGCACGGTCAGCAGGCGTATCGAGCTTCCCCACGACGAGTCTTACGTGCCGCTGACGGGCAGGAGTTAATGCTCGTGGGACAGAGGATGAACATCAGATGTACGAAACGCGATCGCTTGGTGACCAAGTGCGGCCGGGCGGCGGCTTGCACACCTATCTCCTGCTTCCTGCTGGCGGGCCAGCGCCGTCGTCTCCGGCCGCTGGCGGCCGTGCTGCTACCGTCAGGAACTGTGATTGTCAGATCACGCTCAGTGCGGTACCTGGCTCCGGTGTCCAGCGCGGAGGCTACGGCGGTGCCGGCACCAGTCCCTGCCGCCGGGCCCCGCGGGGCGACCTGATCATGCCGGGGACCCGTTCCGCAGCTCACGTTCTCGCCGACCGGCTGGCCGTGGCACTGGTCCGGCACGAGCCTGGCTGGCGACTGCCCCGGCAGAGCGTGCTGGCCCGGCGCTATGACGTCAGTCCCGCGCAGATCGACGCGGCGATCTCCGAGCTGATCGGCCGCCACCTGCTCCGGCGGCTGCCCGACGGGAAGGTCCACCGGGTCAGTGCCGCCGAGTACCTGATCTCGCTGAACGGCGTCCCCGGCCTGCGCTCGCACATCGACCCGATGGCCGGCGAGCTGACCTGCCGGAGTCGGCGGACGGCCTGGCGCCGGGTGCCCGGGGACGTCGGGAGCGCGCTGCAGCTGGACCCGGACGAGCAGGTGTGTGTCGTGCACGCGGTCTGGGCAGCCGCCGGGGAGGCCGCTGCGTCCGCCATCACCTACGTGCCGGCCGGGCGGGCGGGCAGACTCGCGGACGCGGAGCTGGCCCGGGCAGGCTGGAGCGACCTGGCATCCGCGGGCGAGCCCGTCGCGGTGCACGTGGAAATGCAGCCGCCGCCTCCCTCGGTCGCCCGGATCCTGCGGTTGTCAGCCGGGCAGCCCGCGGCACTGGTGACCGTCCGGTTCGATGATCCGGCCACTGGCCGGCCAGCCGCGCTGACACTCGCCGCGCTGCGGCCCGAGCTGTTCCGGATCGTCATCCATACCGCGGAGCTGCCGCTGCCTGGTGGTGACGAGCGCGGCCTGCCCGGCGCCTGGGCGGCCGCGGACTGGGGATCGTTACCACAGGTGCGTCCTGGTGAGGGCAGCCTGCTTCCGGGCCCGAGACAGCCGCCGGCCCGAGCACCGCGACGCTCAGGAGGCTTCGACCATGCCCGAGCAACGACAGCAGTTCCAGCGTGAGCTGGACGGCATCGAGGCCAAGGTCATCGAGCTGTTCGCCATGGTCGCCGAGGACCTCGGCGAGGCAACCCGGGCCCTGCTGGCCGGCAACAGCCAGGTGGCCGCGCTGCTGGCCGAACGCGACCAGGTCATCGATGCCCTGGACCGGGCGATCGAGCAGCTGGCCAGCCGGGAGATCGCCTTGCAGGCGCCCGTCGCCTCGGACCTGCGCTTCCTGCTCTCAGTGCTCCGGCTGATGCCCGAGCTCGAGCGCTCCCACCATCTCGTGCTGCACATCGCGAGCCGGGCCGGCCATATCCCGAGTGCGGACCTCACGCCGCGCTGCCGGGCGCTCGTCGAGCAGATGGGGAACCTCGCCTCCGCCATGTGGCGGGAGGCCGCGGACGCCTGGTACCAGCGCGCCCCCTCGGCCGTGATCGCGCTCGGCAGGCGTGATGGCGAGATGGACGAGCTGCACGCCAGCCTGATCGCCGAGCTTGCCGCCGGGCAGATGACGCTCCCGGTGACGATGGACATGACGCTGGTGGCCCGCTTCTACGAGCGCCTCGGCGACCGCGCCGTCAACGTCGCCCGGCGCGTCGTCTCGCTGGCCGGATCCCAGTCCCCGCAGTAGGCGCGCAGCGCGGAGCCGGTCACCTGGCCGCCGGTCACGGGCGGCCGGCGACCGTCCCGATAGGACGGGGTTGCCGCCCTCTGGGTGACTAGCTGTCCACATAGCGGGACAGGACCCGCTCCGGCCGGGCCCGCGCTGGCGTCGCGGACGCCCGCGAGGGATCCTGAAGGCAGGGACCCGGCGGCGGCTCGGGACCCGTCGGGAGGCGACACGATGAAGGACACGGCGAGCACCGCCGCGACCAGCCCGGACGGGCGGGCCGGGCTGGGGCCGCTGGCCGGGCGGCTCAGCCAGGTCTGCGGGCCGCAGAACGTCATCACCGATCCCCTGGAGCTGGCCACCTACGAGTGCGACGGCCTGACCGCGCACCGGTGCAGCCCCGGCCTGGTGGTGCTGCCGGGCTCGGCGCAGGAGGTCGCGCAGGTGGTGGCCGCGTGCGCGGCGGCCCGGATCCCGTTCATCGCCCGCGGCAGCGGCACCGGCCTGTCCGGCGGGGCGCTGCCCCGCGCCGACGGTGTGCTGATCGTCATGTCCAAGATGCGCCGGGTGCTGGAGATCGACCCGGTCAGCCGGCGGGCCATCGTGGAGCCCGGCGTCACCAACATCGCCGTCAGCAAGGCCGCTGAGCCCTACGGCCTGTTCTACGCCCCCGACCCGTCCAGCCAGGTCATCTGCTCCGTCGGCGGGAACGTCGCGGAGAACTCCGGCGGGGCGCACTGCCTCAAGCACGGCTTCACCGTGCACCATGTCACCGGGCTGGAGATCGTCACTCCGCAGGGCGAGCTGACCTGGCTCGGCGACGGCACCGGAGCGGCGTCCGGCTACGACCTGGTCGGCGCGTTCACCGGGTCCGAGGGCACGCTCGGCATCGTCACCAAGATCATCGTCAAGCTCACGCCGATTCCCGAGGCGGTGACCACCCTGCTGGCCGCCTTCCTCACCATGGGCGAAGGCGGAGCCGCGGTGTCGGCGATCATCGGCTCCGGCATCCTGCCCGGCGCCATCGAGATGATGGACGCGCTGGCCATCGAGGCCGCCGAGGCGGCGGTCGCGTGCCGCTACCCCGAGGGCGCCGGCGCCGTGCTGGTCGTGGAGCTCGACGGGCCCGCGGGCGACGTGGCACGGGAGACGGAGGCGGTCCGGGCGCTGTGCACCCAGGCCGGGGCCTACGAGATCCGCGCCGCGCACGATGCCGCCGAGCGGGCCGCCATCTGGAAGGGCCGCAAGTCGGCGTTCGCGGCGGTCGGCCGGATCAGCACCGCCTACATCGTGCAGGACGGCGTGGTGCCGCGCACGGCGCTGCCGGCCGTCCTGGACGCGATCAGCAAGCTGTCGGCCGAGACGGGCATCCGGGTGGCCAACGTGTTCCACGCCGGCGACGGCAACCTGCATCCCCTGGTGCTGTTCCCCGACGGCGACCCCGCCGCGGCGCGGGCCGCCGAGGAGGTGTCCGGCGCGATCCTGGACCTGTGCATCGACAACGGCGGGTCGATCACCGGCGAGCACGGCGTCGGCGTCGACAAGTCCCGCTACATGCCCAGGATGTTCGGCGCCGATGACCTGGACACCATGCAGTTGGTGCGCTGCGCGTTCGACCCGGCCGGGCTGTGCAACCCCGGCAAGATCTTCCCCACGCCGCGGCTGTGCGGCGAGGTGCCCGGCGTCCGCCGGGCTCCGCACCCCCTTGTCGCCTCCGGCCAGCTGGAGCAGTACTGAGATGCGCATACCCGATAGCAGTAACGGGATGACCGCCGCCGGCCAGTCCGGCCCGCTGACGTGATCCCCGCGCAGCTCACCGGAGCCTGCCCGGAGGTCAGGCCGGCGACCGAGGCCGACGCCGTCGGGGGCGTGCGGCCGCAGTTCGTGGCCGAGCCGGCCTCGACCGAGGAGGCCGGCGCGCTGCTGCGCGCCGCAGCCGGCCTGGGCCTGGCCGTCGTGCCACGCGGCGGCGGCACCCGGCTGGACTGGGGCGTGCCGCCCCGCCGGTGCGACCTGGTCGTGGACACCCGGCGGCTGAACCGGGTGCTGGAGCACGCGGCCGGGGACCTGGTCGCCCGGGTGCAGGCAGGAGTCCCGCTGGACCGGCTGAGCCAGGTCCTGGGCAGCGCCGGCCAGCGGCTGGCGGTGGACGCGCCGGCTGCCCGCGCCCCCGGCAGCTCAGGCGCCCCGGGCGATCCTGGTCCGTCCGGCAACTCAAGCGCCCCGGGCAGCTCAAGCACCCCGCAAGCCACTCAGGCCACCGACATCCCCGCCCGCCCCGGGCGTCCGGGCACCGTGGGCGGGCTCATCGCGACCGGGGTGGCCGGCCCGCTGCGGCTGCGCTTCGGCAGCCCGCGCGACCTGCTGATCGGCATCACGCTGATCCGGGCCGACGGGACCATCGCGCGAGCCGGCGGCAAGGTCGTCAAGAACGTGGCCGGCTACGACATCGGCAAGCTGCTGGCCGGCTCCTACGGGACGCTCGGCCTGATCACCGAGGCCACCTTCCGCCTGCATCCCCGCCCGCCGGCCGCCGCTTACGTCAGCCTGGCCTGCCCGCCGGGCGCCGCCGGCCAGGCGGCCAGCGCGCTGCTCACGGCGGCCAACTCCAGGCTGGCCCCGGTGGCCGCCGAGCTCGACTGGCCCGGCCAAGACGCCCCGGTCACCATCGCCGTGGCCCTGGAGGGCGACGCCGATGGCGTGGCCGAGCGCGCCGCCCTCATGCACGACCTGCTGGCCGGCGCCATGAACGGACGGGCGGCAGGCAACGGGGGCCGCGCCGGCCGGCCTGCCGCCGCCCCGGCAGCGATGGTGACACCGGACGCCGGCGCACCAGGCGCCGGCTCACCTGACGAGAGCACACCCGGCGCCGGCGGTCCCGACGTGAGCACCGAGCCGCCGCCGTGGTGGGGGCACGGCCCGGCGGCCGAGAGCGAGGGGACTGTCCTGCGGATCGCCTTCTGGGCCGGTCAGCTGGCGGCCGTGCTGACGGCGATCCGGGCGGCTGCCGCGGAGACGGGACTGGAGCCGGCAGTCGGCGGCTCAGCTGCCGCCGGGGTGCTGCACGCGTCGCTGCCGGACGCTGCGCCCGCTGACGCCGTGGCCCGCTTCGTCACCCGGCTCCGCGCCGCACTCGCCAGCGGCCCGCCCGCCTCAGCCAGTCCGCCGGCCCCGGCGGGCCCGCCCGCCTCGGCTACTCCGCCGGGCCCCGCCGGCCAGCCCGCGGCACCGGTTCCGCCAGGCACACCGGCTCCGGGCGGCTCCGTGCCCCCCGGCACAGCCGGCCCGCCCGCGCGGGGCAGTGTCGTGGTGCTGACTGCGCCACAGCAGGTCCAGGAGGCGGTGGACATGTGGGGGCCCGCTCCCGCGGTGGAGCTCATGCGCGCCGTCAAGGACCAGTTCGACCCGGAGCACCGGATGTCACCAGGCCGGTTCGTAGGAGGAATCTGAGTTGAGTGACCGCGAGCTCGATCCCGACGGCGAGCTGCGCCAGCTGGCCGGGGACTGCGTGCACTGCGGCTTCTGCCTGCCGGTCTGCCCAACCTACCAGCTGTGGGGCGAGGAGATGGACTCCCCGCGCGGCCGGATCCACCTGATCACCCAGATCCTGGACGGAGCCGAAGGCACCGAGGCCGCCGCGACGCACCTGGACCGGTGCCTGGGCTGCATGGCATGCGTGCCGGCCTGCCCGTCCGGCGTGCGATACGACCGGCTGATCGAGGCGGCCCGCGAGTGGGCCGAGGAGCCCCTGGCCGGCCGTCCGGCCACGCCGGGCGCCCGGGACGCCGCGGCCGCTGGGGCGCCTGCGGCACCAGGCCCGGCGGGACACGAGCGCAGCGCCGGGCCGGTGCTGCCGCCGCGGTCGCTGCGGGAGCGGGCGGTCCGGCGGGTCATCT